>CAMDWM010000020.1:0-17971 GCA_945878755.1 Akkermansia muciniphila | reverse complement strand
TCCCACACGGGCTTATTGCCAGCGGGGCGGGGGCGCGTGACGCCGATTTCGTTGGGCCCTTGGAGCTTCAGGTTCTTGGGGTCTGGCGCAGCCTCGGCGGTCGGGATTGCACCAAAACCTAAACTGAGGCCAGCGAGGGCGCTCAGCTTCAGGAAGTCGCGACGGTTATTGCTTTCGGGAGTATTCATGGGGGTCCGTTTAAGACACCCAAAACCCACCGCTGTTGCAATGGTTTTGCTGAGGAAGATTCCCTAATTCCAGTTTATGAAGCCTTGTGCCCATTTAACGCCGAACACCGCGAGATTACGCACGGCATGCCCCGTAAAACACGGGATGAGCGACCGTTCCGGATTGAGTGGATTGAAACGCGCTAGGTAGAGCCAGATCGAAGTCACGAAAGCAAAGATGGCGCTGATACGGCCTTGGGTGCTTTGGAGGTCGAAGTGATGGATGGCGCTGAACACCACGGAGCCGATGAGGATGAGCGCGAGGAGTTTGCGGCCACCGAAATAACTCGGTGCGGTGAAACCACGGAAGACCGCCTCTTCGATCACCGAGGCGCCGAGCATTGCGAGTAGGAATGACGGGACGATGGTGGACTGTTGGGTCGTCACGCCCAAGCGATGTTCCACGGTGGTTTCGGCGATAGTGATTAAGATCATCACGGCGGCGATGAGGAGCGAGGCTTGCCAGGGGGCGCTGGAGGTGCCGGGCCAAAAACTTTCGGGGCCGTTCGTCCGCCGCCGCTTCAGGTACTCGTAAGTCCAGGCGCTTAGCAGGCCAAGCCCGAGGAGGAAGTAGAGGAGGGATTCGAGGGTGTTGGTCGTCATGGGGCTTTAGCGGACGCCATGAATCCAGGCTTGGTAGGCGGGGCTCACGTGGGTCGCGGGGACGGCGAGCCATTGCGGCACGGCGTACGGATGGCGGCTGTGTACCCAAGTCCGTAAGATCGGTTCCTGCATGGCGGTGAGTTTGAAGGTGATGCGGTATTCATCTTCAGCCTGCACTTGGCCTTCCCAGACATAATGGGAGCGAAGGGGGCCCTCCACCTGCGCGCACGCCGCCAGACGTGCGGCCACCGCGCCCGCGGCCAGCCGGTCGGCCTCTTCCCGCGAAGGTAAAGTCGTCCAAGCGACCAGCACGCCGTCAGTCGTTGGGTTCGCTGCCATCCTTAAGATACTTCTCGGTGATGATGCTGATGAGGGTGTCGCGCGCTTCTTGCACCGAGTCCACGTGTACATACAGGTTACGGTCTTCGGGTGAGACCATGCCCCACTCGTGGAAGACCTCGAAGTTCAGGACCTTCTTCCAGAACTCCGAACCGAAGAGCAGTATCGGGAAATGCTTCTTCGTCTTGCCCGTCTGGATGAGCGTCATCATTTCGAAGAGCTCGTCGAACGTACCGAAACCGCCCGGGAAGGCGACCAACGCTTTGGCGAGGTAGAGGAACCAGTATTTTCGAACGAAGAAATAATGGAATTCGAGGTCGAGCTCTGGCGTGATGTAAGGGTTGTGGCTTTGCTCGAAGGGTAACGCGATGCCCAAGCCGACCGAACGGCCGCCGGCTTCGAAGGCTCCGCGATTGGCTGCCTCCATGATACCAGGGCCCCCGCCCGAGCAGACTAAGAAGCGTTGCCACTCGGGCAACGAGAGCGACCACTTGGTCATTTCGAAGGCGAGTTCGCGACAGGCTTCGTAGTAAGGGGCGCTGCGCAGGTTCATTTCTGCGATGCGTAGTCGGGCGGAGCATTCTGCGCCGGAGCACTCGCCGCGGGCGATGAGTGCTTTGACCTCGTCATACTGGGCCCGCGCCTGCTCGAGGGGGAGGGTGCGGGCCGAGCCAAACATGACGACCGTGTTGCGGACGTTGTATTTCTTAAACCGGTGGCGAGGTTCGGTGAGCTCCGTCATGACGCGGATTGTCCGGGCCTGGGGGCTGCACATGAACTCCTGGTTTAGGTAGGCGCGCTGGGGGAGGGGGCGCTTCTTTCCTTCTTCGGGGCTCATTACCCCCATCTTTCCCATCCGGGGGCGTCCTGCCAAGCCGGGAAGCGTGGGGCTTGACAGGCTGGGCGGGGTGTTCTTGGCTATCCCCTTCAAACGCCATGCAACCCACCTACCGCCCATCTAAAATCTCCCGCGCCCGCAAGTGCGGTTTCCTCGCCCGCTCGAAGACCAAGGGCGGCCGTAAGGTCATCGCTGCTCGTCGTAAGCTCGGCCGCAAGCGCCTCGGCACGGCTTCCTGGAAGTAAGCGCATGCGTCTTCCGCGGGAACGTCGGATTCGTGCCTCGGCCGATTTCCAACGCCTCCGCTCCCAAGGCTCGCGGCTAGACTGCGGGCCTTTTCTTTTGAATATCGGCCCGGCAGAGGTGGGGGCCGAAGTCGAGCCTGCGCGCTTTGCCGTCGTGGTCGCCAAAAAGGCCATTCCGTTAGCGGTGAACCGGAATCGGGCCAAACGCCTGGTGCGCGAGCTCTTCCGGACCGACCCAGAGGTTTTGCCGGCGGGGTGGGAGGTCGTCCTGATCGCCCGCCCGAGCTTGCTGCGCAAGCCGCTCAAGGACTTGCGACGGATTTACGCCGTCGCCGTGGCCGGAGCCGTGGCGAAGGCGTCCAAGCAGGCCGAATGAGCGACCCGCCGCCATCTTGGTTGGCACGCTGCGCCTTAGGGGCAGTCGCGTTCTACAAGAAGTTCCTCTCCAAGCCGCTCCACCTGATCCCCGGTTCGGGCTGTCGCTTCTACCCCACGTGCTCTTGCTATATGTCGACAAGCTTGGAGCGATTCGGGTTTTTAAAGGGGGTCTGGTTAGGTCTCAAACGCCTCGGGCGTTGCCATCCCTGGGGCGGTTCCGGTGTCGACGAGGTGCCAGAGAAGTAACTAACCAAGAGTCACGCCAGGCTCCAAAAAGGCTCGCCCCCTCCTGCGGTTTGCAGGCATCGTGCGGGCGTGAAAGCACTGCTTCTTCGGAACATCCGGACGCGCCAAGGTGGCACGTGGCTACTGGCCTTGACTTACCTCGCGTTCGGCACGGCCTTGCGACTCGGCTTTCTGCTGGCTTCGGCGGGTGAGGTGTCCTGGGGACTGCCGACGTTTACTTCGCTGTTCATTGGCTTCCTTTTCGATGGCCTGATGGCTTGGTTCCTGACGCTGCCGTTCGCTGGCTTGAGTCTCATCGGTAGGGCGTTCTGGCGTCGTTGGGTGTTGCTGCCGGCCTGGGGCTTCGGGGCGTTCTTGTTTACGTTCTGGAAGGTTTCCGAAATCCTGTTCTGGGAAGAGTTCGGCGTCCGCTTTAACTTCATCGCGGTCGACTACCTGATCTACACGACCGAGGTACTGAAGAATATCCAGGAGTCCTACAACCTCCCGCTCATCATCACGGCGGTGTTCTTGGTCGCCGCGGGTTTCTACTTCGTCTGGCGCCGCTTAGGCTGCACGCAGTGGTGGGCCGAAGGGGCCGTCGAGGATGGCACGCCGCGCTGGCGGACGTTGGCTTGGCTGGGCACGCCGTTGTTGCTGGTCTTAGTCTCCGCCTATGCCGTTGGACGGCATGACCTCAAGGCTGCTTCAACCGTCCAAACGGGCGTGGGCGAACGCTTGGTCGCAGGTCTGCGGCACATGGGCGATCCCCAGCCAAGTTTTGCCAATAGCTACGACACCGAGCTTGCCAAGAACGGCGAGTATTCCTTCTTGGCGGCTTTCTGGGCGAATCAACTCGAGTGGAAACGGTTTTACCCCTCGGCAAAATCTGACCCAGTCGCTGGGCTGTCCAAGCGTCTGCAGGCCGATAAGCCCGAGGGCATCACGCGTGAGGTGAAGCCAGCTGGCCCCGCCCGCCGCTTGAACGTTATCCAAATCACCATTGAGAGTCTGAGCGCTGAGTTCCTCGGTTGCTACGGCGACCCGGTGTATGCGGCCAAGAACTTGACGCCTAATCTCGATCGCATCGCCAAAGATTCGCTCTGGTTCCGGAATTGCTACGCCGGCGGCACGCGGACGGTGCGTGGCATGGAAGCCTTGTCTCTCTCCATTCCGCCGATTCCGGGACAGTCGGTGCTGCGTCGCAAGGGCTGCGAAGACCTTTGTACTTTGGGTTCGGTCTTGAAGCAGGCGGGCTACGACACCGCTTTCATTTACGGTGGCGATGGGTTCTTCGATAACATGAACTACTTCTTCGGGGCGAATGGCTATCGTCTCGTCGATCTACCGCGTCAGCTGGAGGCCGGCAAGAAGCCGGCTTTCGCCAACGCTTGGGGGGTGTGTGACGAAGACGCGTTCGCTTGGTCCTTGGAGGAAGCCGATAAGGCGCACGCGGCGGGTAAGCCTTTCCATCACTTCGTGATGACGACTTCCAATCACCGTCCCTACACCTGGCCAGCCGGTAAAATCGACCCCAAGCTCGTGAACCGTGAGGGCGGGGTAGCTTATACGGACTACGCTATCGGAGCTTTCCTCAAGGCCGCCGCCGACAAGCCTTGGTTCAAGGATACGGTCTTCGTGATCGTCTCCGACCACTGCGCTTCGGTCGCCGGTAAGAACGAGCTCGAGATTCGTAAGTACGAAATCCCACTCTTCATTTGGTCCCCTGGCCATATCCCCGCCCGTCGCTTTGATCTAATGATGAGCCAAATCGATACGGCTCCCACGGTACTGGGGCTGCTCAACCTTCCCTACACTTCACGCTTCGTGGGTACCGATGTCCTGCAGCCGGGCTACCAGCCCCGTGCGTTCATCAGCAATTACCAGAAGGTGGCGATGCTCCGCGGCGATGGTTTGTTGACGGTCCTGAAGCCAGTGCGCAATGCCACGCAGTACCAGGCCAACCTCGCCACGGGCGCACTCTCTCCGCGGGTGCCCGCGCCCGGCGATGACGAAGCGCTGCAGCAGGCGATTGATTACTATCAGGGCACCGACCAGCTCTTTAACCAAGGTGGACTCGCCAATCCCAAGCGCTGAGCGCCCGTCGCTCCTGTGGTCGAGCCTCGCCCTCGTGGCGGTGGTGGTCTTCTTCGGGTTTCCGGGACTTGGTGGCGAAACCGTTGACCTTTGGTTTCAAGGGCTGTTTTGGGACGGTAAGGCTTGGCTGATTCCCCATGAGGCGCGCTGGGGGAAGTGGTTGGCTTACGACGGCCCGAAGGCCCTCATCATCCTCTTGGCGGTGGTGACTTTGATCCGTGCACTGGGGGCGACTTTCACGGGGCGGGCTTCAAAGCTTTTTTGGTTCACCTTACTCTGTCTTGCGACGGTTACAGTCATGGCGACACAGCTGCGGGCCATCAGTCAGATGGCTACGCCGCTGGCGCTGAAAATATATGGTGGCACTTGGGAGCACCTCTTGCTCTTTCAGGCGAAGCCGAGCGGCTACCCCAGTAATGCGTTTCCCGCCGGGCATGCCAGCGGTGGCTTTGCGCTTCTCTGTCTTTATTGGTCTCTGCCTAAGGCACGTCGGGCGTGGGGCCTTTGGCTCGGCCTCGGGTTCGGCCTCTGGATGGGTCTCTACCAAATCGCGCGCGGCGAACACTTCCTCTCGCACACCTTGGCCACGGCCGCTTTGGCGTGGTGGGTGTGCGTAGGCTTAGTCCATTGCATCCGTCCGCAGCCGGACGGCCCGCCGGCTTAGTTCGTCCAGCTGGTGATGTTGTCCGAGCGGAACGGTCCGTCCGCGTTGGACTCGTCGCTGTAGGTGGCGGGGACGATGCCTGACTTCGACATCGGGTTCGCACCAGAGTCATCCCAATAGTCGGCGTAGCTCGGGGCATCGGCGGGATTGGTCGGTTCAATGTAGTTCGCGCCGCAGCTGACGATGAGGAAGCCTGGGGTTAGCCAAAGGCTGAAGGGCGTGGCGAAGACTCCGGTTGTAGGGTTCTGAATCGCCGTCGAGGAGCTGGGGAGGATGCGGTAACGGAAGTCGTACGGATTACCCCAAGGGTCACGGAACTCATAGGCCGCCGCGGCCCCACCGGTCCAGTCATTGAGGCCGAGGGACTTGTCGTCGTTGGAGTTCACCGCGCCAACGCTGAGAAAGGGCTTAATCTTGCGCGTCGAGCCGCCAGGGAGAGTGGCGTCGTTATAGTTTTTGAGTGCGACGGAAGTGCCGCCGCCGCTAAGGGCCGTACTGACGAGGCGCTTGCGGCCGACCAGTTGGTCGAAGAGGTCCTTGCGGAACCCGGGATCATCGCCGCCGCTGAGCCCGCCCGTGTTGCGGCAAGGATAGTCACCATACATCTTCTTGTACATTTCACTGGCCGTGGAGAGGGCCGTGATTTCTCCTTTGGCCGTGGCCTTGTTATTACCGTTCGTGGCCGCCTTAAAGAGGGAGAAGGTGAGGGAGGCGAGGATGGCGATAATCGCGATCACGAGGAGGAGCTCGATGAGCGTGAAGCCACGGCGGGCGGGGGTGCGGGTCGACATGGGGCGGGGTAAGCTTAGATGTGGCGAGAATCGTTTTCGTCTTTTTGGACGTAGCCCGAGTCCTGTCGCTGGTGGTTGACGGCGTTCTTCTTCAGGTAGGCCTGATAGACGTCTTCAGCGGACATGCCGAGGACCTGGGCAATCGAGATGAGGAAGTGGAAGAGGTCGATGACCTCGACGCGGGCGTTTTGCTCGTCGAACTTCTGGTACTTGGCCCACCACTTCCAAGGCACGGAGTCAGTCAGCTCGGCCATCTCCTGCTGCATCGCGCGGAGGTAGTTGAGGGTCCATTTCACCTTTTCCTCCTCGGTCATGCCGGCGGTTTCGACGCCGATGCGCTTGTTCAGCGTTTCCTGCATTTTGAAGATTTCTTCGAGCTTGTCGGCCATGGCATCAATGAAAGCCTCCTCACGACTCTGGGCAACCATGTAAGCAGGGACTGGAGGGCTAAACCCGCCCCGACCGCCCCGCTTTCTCGCTTCCCCTCATGGGCAAGGTGGCTTCATTGTCGGGTCGTGCCCGCCGCCTCCCTCCAGTCCGCCCTCCGAAAGCCCGAAGTCCTCTCGCCTGCGGGGGAATGGGATTGCGCCAAGGCCGCAGTCGAGAACGGGGCGGACGCTATCTTCTTCGGAGTGGGGCGCTTCAATGCCCGCGTCCGGGCTAAAAATTTCGAGGAAGCCGACTTGCCCAGCCTGATGGCCTACCTGCATGGCCGCGGGGTGAAAGGGTACGTAACGTTCAATACGTTGATTTTTCCCGAGGAACTCGCCGAGGCCACCCGCGTCTTGCGCACGATCATCGCCTCTGGGGTCGACGCCGCGATTGTCCAAGACGCCGGTATCTGCCGCCTGATTCGCCGCATCTCGCCAGACTTCCCCATCCACGCTTCGACCCAGATGACGGTCACGAGTGCCGCCGGGGTCGACTACGCGAAGGAGCTGGGCGCATCTTTAGCCGTGTTAGGTCGCGAGGTATCCATTCCTGAAATCGAGAAACTCCAGTCCGAACAAGGGACGAAACCCGCCCCCCTCGACCTCGAGGTCTTTGTCCACGGCGCCCTCTGCGTGGCCTATTCGGGTCAGTGCCTGACCAGTGAGTCGCTCGGTGGTCGCTCGGCCAATCGTGGTGAGTGTGCCCAAGCTTGCCGCTTACCCTACGAACTGGTCGTCGACGGGGTCGTTCGCGATCTCGGGGATAAGGCCTACCTGCTCTCGCCGCAGGACCTGGCGAGTATCGAGGTGGTGCCCGACTTAATTCGCGCTGGGGTAAAGTCGTTGAAGATTGAGGGCCGCCTGAAGTCTCCGGAGTACGTCGCTGCCATCACCAAGGCTTACCGCCGGGCCGTGGATGCGGCTTGGGATGCCTTCCAAAAAGACGGCAATCCCGATCAAGCCGCCCAACAGGTGCAGCGCGAAGAGGACTACGCGATGCAGATGACTTTCTCGCGTGGCCTCCATACGGGTTGGCTGCGCGGTATCGATAATCAGCGCCTGGTGCATGCCCGCTTCGGCAAGAAGCGCGGGACGTTACTCGGCACGGTCGTCGATGTGGCTAGTAACGGCGTGACGATGCGCCTCGAAGGGCCGCTGAAGCCTGGTGATGGCGTGGTCTTTGACCAAGGTAAACCAGCCGAACGCGAGCAGGGCGGTTTCGTCCATGGCCTCGAGTCCGCTCGTGGTGGCCTCACGTTCGTCCGCTTCGGTCGCGCCGACGTGGATTGGTCGCAGGTCGGACCAGGGGCGTTGCTCTGGAAGACGAAAGACCAAGAGCTCGATAAGCGACTACATGATTCTTGGGACCGCGAGCGGCCTAATTACCGCCGTGCGATTTCGGTCAAGGTCATCGGCCGTCTAGGTCAGCCGTTACGCGTCGAATTTAACGATGGGGAAGGGCACGTCGCCGCCGCCGATTCCGCGATGCCCTGCGCCCTGGCAGAGAAGCGTCCGATGGATGTCGACACCCTCCGTGATCAGCTCGGCCGCCTAGGCGATACAGGTTACGAAGTCGGCGACGTTCAGGCGGACCTCGAAGGCGCTCTCATCGTCCCAGTCAGCGAACTCAATCGCCTCCGCCGCGAACTCTCCGAGCGACTCACGGAGCTCCGGCAGGTGCCGCCCGCATGGACGTTGCTGCCGCAGGATTCTGCCGCGTGGCAGGTGCCCGTTGAAGTCGTGCCGGCAACTTTGCCGAAGCCGGAAATCATCACAGTCATCCGCGAGCCCGAGCAGCTCGAGCCCGCGTTGGCTTGGGGTGCTCGCGTGATCTACGCTGAATTCGAAGACCCGAAGAAGTTCCGCGCCGCGGTGGCCCGTGTACGTGCCTACGAGCAAGAAGCTGGCCGTAAGGTCGAGTTCTGGGCCATGGGCCCGCGCGTCCATAAACAGGGCGAGGATCGCATCACCGAAATCGTCCTTTCTTGCGCAGCCGATGGCTACCTCGTCCGTAACCACGAGGACCTCCGAGCCTTCGCCGGGAAGCGCCGCCGGGCTGACTTCTCACTCAACATCGCCAATGGCCTCACCGCCGAGTGGCTCGTTAAGCATCACGGGCTCGAAGGCGTCACTGCCTCGTATGACCTCGATTCCGCCCAGCTGGCGGCGTTGCTGAAGTCCGCCCCGCCGGCGTGGTTTGAGGTCACCCTCCACCAGCACATGCCGATGTTTCATATGGAGCACTGCGTGTTCTGTGCCTTCCTTTCGAAAGGGAAGGATTACCGCGATTGCGGCCGCCCGTGCGACAAGCACCGCGTCAAGCTCCGCGACCGCGTCGGGGCCGAACACATCCTGAAGGCCGATGCCGGTTGCCGAAATACTTTATACAACTCGCGCGCCCAGACTGGCGCTGAATACGCGACCGAGTTGCTGGCCTTGGGCGTGCGTCGTTTCCGCATCGAGTTCGTCGACGAAGATGCCGCCACGGTCACGCGCACCTTGGAACGCTATCAAGCGCTCCTGGATGGCAAAATCACCGGCAACGAATTGTGGAACGACCTCAAGGTTCTGAACCAACTCGGCGTCACCCGTGGAACGTTACGCGTGCGCGTCTAATCAGGCTTCGTCCTTCAGACGGGGCAGCAGTCCGGTGATACGACGCGAGTCGGACGCGTTCCGCACGGCCATCGCGTAGGCGGTGGGATCGCCGACGAGGATGACCTGCTTCCGGCCGCGCGTTACTGCCGTATAGACGAGGTTGCGGGCAAGCATGATACTGTGCTGCCGGAGCAGGGGCACGACCACGGCGGGGAATTCAGATCCTTGCGACTTATGGATGCTGACCGCGTAGGCTAAGTGCAAGTCGCCTTGCTCGCCCCGCTCTAATTCCACGCGGGTCCCGTCGAAATCGATGAGTAGGTCGCCGCTTTCGGCCTGCACATCGAGGACCACGCCGAAGTCCCCGTTGAAGACGAGCTTGTCGTAGTTGTTGCGCGTTTGAATGACCTTGTCGCCGATGGTAATGCGTCCTGGACGTGCCCCAGCCCCGCGGAGCTTCTCCTGGAGGGCAGTGTTGAAGGCTTGGATGCCACCCGAACCTTTGTGCATCGGGGCGAGCACTTGGATGTCGCGTAGCGGGTCAAGCCGGAGTGCCTTGGGCAGGATCTCACAGCAGAGCCGCGTAACCATGCGCACGCAGGCCTCAGGGTCGTCCGCCCGGACGAAGTGGATGTCCTGCGTGAAATCGAGTTTCGTCGGATCCTCCACGGGCAATGGCGGGGTCGTGTCCCCGTGCAGGATGCCGTGGGCGACGGTGACGATGCCCGAGCGGGCGCCTTGGCGAAAGACCGTGTCGAGGCGCGTGACTTCGGCGGCACCGGATTCAATAAGGTCGCCGAGGACATTGCCGGCCCCAACGGATGGGAGCTGATTGACGTCACCCACGAGTAGGAGGTGGGCCGTACTAGGGATGGCGCGGAGCAACGCCGCCGCGAGCTTAGTGTCGAGCATGCTCGACTCGTCGATGATGACGAAGTCCGCGGATAATGGGTTCTCTGCGTTGGCGGTAAAGCCACCGGCGGCCGGATCGAACTTTAGCAACCGGTGGATGGTCGAGGCTTGGACGCGCGTCGCCTCCTGCATACGCTTGGCGGCACGGCCGGTGGGGGCGCCGAGCAGCACACGGACGCGCTTGGCGACGAGGATGTCGCAGAGTGCCTTGAGAATAGTCGTCTTACCCGTCCCCGGACCACCGGTGAGGACGCCCACTTTACTGCGCAGGGTCATCATGACGGCGACAGATTGAGCTTCCGAGAAGGCGAAGCCCGCGCGTTCCTGAGCCCAAGCCACGGCCTTCTCGGCGAGGATCGCTGGTAGGCTGCTGGGTGTGGCCCGCAGACGTCGAATAGAAGTGGCGATGGAGCGCTCGGCGTTTTCTTGCGGACGGAGCTGCAATAGACGGACGCCTTTGGCGTCGAGCACGCCGACGGCGTTCTCTTTCATCAGGACCTTCATGCGGTCCTGGACGATGGCGCGGTCGACTTCGAGGAGTTCGGTCGACTTTTCGAGCAAACCTTCCTCTGGGTAGGCACTATGACCTTCACCCTCGAGTTCTTCGAGGCTGTGCAAAATGCCCGCATCAACGCGTTGCGGCCCCGCCGTGGGCAGGCCGAGGTTGCGCGCAATCTTGTCGGCGGTCTTGAAGCCAACCCCATCGACCTCTCGACAGACCCGGTAAGGCTCGGTGATGAGCACCTTCTTCGCGTCTTGGCCATAGGCCTTTACGATGCGTAGGCAGAGCGCATTGGTGACGCCGTAAGTCTGGAGGAAGACCATGACCTCGCGGAGGGCCTTCTGGTCTTCCCAGGCGGCCTTAATGGATTTAGCTCTTCCGGGCCCGATACCGTCCACCTCGCGCAGGCGAGCCGATTGGTTGGAGATGATGTCGAACGTGCGCACCCCGAATTTAGCGACAATCTTGTCGGCGTAGGTTTTGCCGATACCCTTGATCAGGCCGCTCCCGAGGTATTTACGAATCCCATGCACCGAGGACGGCAGGCGAGAAGTGAAGCTCTTGACGCGTAATTGTGGGCCGTGCTGCGGATGGCGTTCCCAGAAACCCACGAGGTCGACGGTCTCGCCGCATTGCAGCCCCGTCATGTTGCCGAGTACGATGGTCTTTTCACCGGCCTCGGGGCAGAGCTCCGCGATGGTGAAGTGGGTTTCCTCGTCCAGCCAGAGGATGCGTTCCACCACGCCCGAAAGCTTAATTTCGGGCTCGCGGGGATCTTCACGCGGAGGTGACATGCGTGGCGGCATCATTCCGCCCGTGCTCGGCCGAAGCAATCCCTTACAGCCCGAAGATATCCCTCTGCAGTTCGGCGAGCCCGGCGTGAATAGAGTCGGGCTGGTAGGGTGCGAGCTCTGCGGCGGTGTGGGTGCCGGTGGTCACGCAGTACACGGCGGAGAGCTGTCCGTTGCGGGCGGTCTCGATATCGAACGGCGAATCGCCGACCATGACGGTGCGGCGCGGGTCGGTTTTCAGCGTGCTGACGACGAAGTGGCTGAACTCCTTCTGCGGTTTGCGCCAAGGGTGGACGTTCGTCCCAAAGATGCCGTCAAAGAGGTGTGCTAGCCCGAGGTGGGCCATGATCTTCTTCGAATTCTCATCGTCCTTATTAGTGAAGACGGCCGTCCGGACGCCACGGGCCCGCAAGGCTTTGAGGATTTCTTCGCAGCCGGGGTAGACGCGGAGGCCATGCAACATCACGGAAGGGAAGTGTTCGCGGAAGAGGCGGGTGGCGGTGGGGCCGTTGGCTTCGCCCGCGAGTTTGACGACGGTGACGTTGACCGAGCCGCCAACGGCACGCCGGATTTCCTCGAGGGTGACGCTGGGGAGTCCCATCATGGACATGACATCGTCGTAGCACCGGTGGATAGCCTCGAAGTTGTCGACGAGGGTGCCGTCGAGGTCGAAAAGGACGGTTTCGGGAAGGTCGGAGGCCATGCTGACGCCTAATCAGGAGGCACTGGGGCGGGTTTCCAAGTTTGGATTTGCACGCTTGGCCCTCTCCCCTAGGTTGCCGCCTTCTTCCTATGACCTTTTCGCTGGACCTTACTAAGCCCCTGAGCCGCGTCGGCTTCTTGGTGAACCTTGTATTCCTTTCCGTCGTCTTCTCGGGCCTATCTTGGCTGAGCTTCGGTTATATGACCCACACCCTGCCACAGGGGGCTATCCAGGTGGAAGAGCAGGCCATCGCCCAAAAGGCGCAGGACCAGGCTTTCACCAAGGCCAAGGCCGCCGCCAAGGGTAAGGTTTTCGACGAAAAGTCCTCCCTGGCTGAAGCCAAACAGGCCGGCCTGGCTGCCGCTGCCAAGGAGCATGATAAGACCCAGCACCACGCCGAAGCCCTCTGGGCGCCCTTCGCGATTTTCCTCCTGATCATTTCGGCTATCTTCTTCGCCGGCTTCCTGTCCATCGCCCTGCAGCGTCGTGCCAATGAAGCTGCTAAGAACGGCCTGCTCGTCTTCATCGCCCATGTGGGTGCTTGGGCGCTAGCCACCTTTATCGCTTTCGAGCCCTTCCTCTCGCACCACGGACTCACCAAAGCTTGGTCGGTCGTTGGTATCGCCGGTCTCGTCCTCATGTTGCCGATTGCCATCGCGGGCGTAGGGCACGCCGATGACCACGGACACTGAGACACTCGCTTAGATTTGGCCGACTTGGCTGAAGTCGAATAAGGTGTGGCTAATCAGACCTCGCTCTAAAACGGCGAGGTCGCTGTTTTCCCCGGGTTCGACGGCTTTACCATCGTTCCAAGCAAAGCGGTAGCCCAGCGCCGAAGGCTGGAAGAGTGAGCCATGGCGGAGGAGGGCAGGGCTGGCGCGTTCCATGGGCGTCGTGTCCTTCACGCCGGCTGGGTAGTTGAGGCTGTGGACTTCGAGGCCGCGGTGGGGCTGCCCGACCAAAGCCTTGGCGAAGCGTGCGGCATGCCGGCAGGCGGTTTCAAGGTGCGGGCGGAGTTCGGGTGGGCATTCGGACGAGGCGCGGTGGACGCGTTCAAAAATCGCTTGCTCGAGGTCGAGTGAGCAGGCCACCGCGGAGATGCCCCATGCCGTGCCTTCGGTCGCGCCCGCTAGGGTGCCGGAGCTGAGGCAGAGGGGCATCGTGGCGTTGAAGCCAATGTTAAGGCCAGAAAGGACCACGTCTGGCTTCTGTTTGAGGAGGTGGCTGAGGGCGATGTTCACGCAGTCCGAGGGGGTTCCGTCGATCGACCAAGCCTCGTCGCCGAGGCCAGGGTAGGCCGCCACGGTGACCTCGCGGTGGCGGCTGAAGGCCCGGCCAATCCAGCTGCGCTCGCCTGAGGGGGCGGCCACTTTGACCTGAAAGCCTTCGGCTTGGCAGGCGGCCACCAGCGCATGAAGGAAGGCCGTGCCAATTCCGTCGTCGTTCGTGATTAAAACCGTGGGCTTCATTTCGCGTCACAGTGGTACTTCCCGCCGAGCGGGCAACGCGGAAGGTTAAGCCTTCGTGGAGGGGTTGACCGCTTCGAGGGCGGCAATTTGGTCGCGGAGCGCTGCTGCCGACTCAAAATCTTCTTCTTTAACCGCTTCCGCTAGCAACGCTTGGCAGGCCGCGAGTTTGGCTTGGCGGTCAGCCACCAAAGCCTGCGGTCGGCGGCCTTGGTGGGCCATGCCAGGTTGGAGACGGGCAATGGTCGCCAAAACCTGCTCTGTGTGGGCTTGATAGCAGGTGGGGCAACCGATGCGGTGGGTGCGTTCGAAGTCTTGCCAGCGGAATCCGCAAGACGGGCACCGGCCACGCCCGGTTGGACTAGGGACGCTCAGTTTATATCCCAATTCAACGGAGGGGAGTAGGCCGCCAGCGACCGGGGCGGTGACGACCGGACAAGTTTGGCAACAGCCGAACGAGTCTGCCTTCCCCCCGGAGACGAGGGTGAAGTAGGTCGAACAGGGCTGGGTGCAGCCTTGGCACTGGGACGGGCGTTGATCCATCAAGGAGTAGGCTGACCATTCACGGGCATATTTCAAGCGTGGGCCAAAACCTTTTCGGGTTGAAGCCCTGCTCCCGCTGGATTGCCTAGGGGTAATGCTTTGCACCGTTCTACCCATCGTCCTGGCAGCCGAGACCGAAAAGGGCGCCCTCTGGTATTTCCGTCAGATGGACAGCGCAGGTTTGGCCGTCGCCGCTGTCCTTGTCATCTGTTCCTTCATTGGTTGGGGTGCGATGATCCAGAAGTGGTCCGACGTCCAAGAGCTCCGCCGTCGTAATCACGGTTTTGACCGTCGCCTCCGCGATCAACATTCGGTCATCGCACTCAACTTTCCTGGCAGCGGTAATCTTTGCCCTTATGAATTCCTCGTGGCCGAGGCCGTCTCAGCCGTGCAGCGCCACAAGGGACGCTTAGTCCGCCAGTCGGATGTGCGTCTCTGCATGGGGCACGTCGAGAATGCGCTCCAGCGTGGACTCTCCCGCACGATGGTGAAGTACGAAGATAAGATGGTCATCTTGAGTTCGCTCGTTTCGGGCGGTCCTTTCTTAGGCCTGTTGGGAACGGTGTGGGGCGTCATGGTGACGTTCGGTGCCTTGACCGAAAAGGCCAGTATCGCGCAGCTCGCTCCCGGCGTCTGCGGTGCGTTGGTGACCACCACTCTCGGGCTGCTCGTCGCCATCCCGGCGACCTTCGGCTACAACTATTTGCTGACGCAGGTGAAGATCATGAGCACCGAGTTGGAGAACTTCGCCAGCACCTTGGCCGACCGCGTCGAGTTAGAACTCGAAGCCGAGGCCCGTCTGAATTTCGAACAACAACAGCAGCGCGAGCTGCTGCGCCGCGCCGTCGCCCAGGCTGCCGCGGTCTCCGCCCCGGCGAGCACTGCACCCGTGCCCGCCGCTGAGGCGGCCGCTCCTGGGGAATTGCCGGGTTGGGAAGACGCCCAGTAACCATGGCCCGTTCTTTTTCCAAGCAGTCCCGTCTGCACGTCATCAGCGAGCTGAACGTGACGCCGATGCTCGATCTCTGCTTCGTACTCCTAATCATTTTCATGATTGCAACGCCAGTCCTGGAACAGACGACGGCCATTAATTTACCGAAATCCGATAAGGGCGTGGGCAAGGCGGTTGACTCCAAGACGCAGTACCGCTTCGTGACCATCGCGGCGGACGGCGCCCTCGCCATCGGCAACCGTGCCGTCAATCGTCAGCAGCTGGAGGCGGAGTTTGCTCAGATTGCCGCCATGCCTGAAGCGGATCAGCCCATCATCCGCGTCCGCGGCGATGGTGGCTTAGCCTATCAGAAAATCATCGACGTCCTCTCGTTGGCTAAATCTAAAGGGCTGACCAAGGCCACCCTTGACTCGGAGATTCGCTAACATGGCTGAAGGCAGCAAAGGCATTGTCGGTTCCATCGCGGTCCACCTCGGTATCGTCGCTGTCCTAGTGGGGGCGTCGTGGTATGCCGCCCGCCACTCGGGTGACTCAATCGAGGCCACGGATATCTTGTTGGTTAACTTGGACGGCATTCCCGGCCGCAAGGCTGGCTTGGTCGGCGAGAAGG
This sequence comes from Akkermansia muciniphila, assembly GCA_945878755.1. Taxonomy (GTDB): domain Bacteria; phylum Verrucomicrobiota; class Verrucomicrobiia; order Opitutales; family UBA953; genus UBA953. Next base: position 2,056 of record CAMDWM010000020.1, on the reverse strand, counting down.
CTGGCGTCGCCCGTGGTCATGAATCCGGCACCCAGAGCGGTATCAAGATTGTTAAGATTAAGCCCCTCGATGTGGAGAAGATCAAAGAGGAAGCCCGCGAAGCGCAGGCCCAGACCAATGCGGAGCGTACCAACGCGAAGGCGGACACCGCCAAGACGAGCAAGACCTCCACCTCGGGTACGACCACGAGCCGCACGACATTCAGTGATTTTCTGAGCAAACAAAAAGGCGGCACGGGCCGTTCCACGGGTTCCGTCGGCTCTGTCGGCAGCGTCAGCATCAAGAAGGGCCGTAACTACGGGGAAGGGAATAACGGCGGCGACGGTGGGAGCGCTTCCGAACAGCAAATCTACGCCGGTACCGTGACGGCGCGCTTCAAGTCGGCCTGGGCCGACATTATCGCCGCGGACGGCGCAGCTTCGGCCGCCACCTGTGGCGTGGTCGTCAAGGTCGACGCCAGTGGCACGGTTAACTTTGCTTCATGGATTAATCGTCCGAAGGACGCACATGTCGCTGAGCTCGTAAAGCGCGCCTGTGCCCAAATCGGCAACTGTGGTCCGCCCCCCGGGCGCACCGCCTTCGAAATTGAGTTCCCGAACGTCGGGGTGTCCGAAGGCTGAAGCCGCTTAGTCGCGGACTTCGAGGACCATCTGGACCTCGACGGAGACACCCAGGGGCAGCCCGTTGACGGATACGGCCGCCCGGGCGTGTTTGCCGGCGTCGCCGAAGACTTGCAGCAGGAATTCCGAAGCACCGTTCAGTACCTTGGGGCTATCGCTAAAGCCATCGATGCCGTTGACGAAGCCGTTGACCATCACAACGCGTACGACCTTGTCCAGTGAGCCTAAGGCCGCCTTGGCGTTGGCGAGGGAGTTGAGCGTGCAGAGGCGGGCGGCTTCTGCCGCCTGCGCGAGGTCGATTTCGCGTCCGACTTTGCCGAGCGAGGCTACTTTGCCATCCTTCATGGGCAACGTACCTGCGAGGTAGAGTAAGTTACCCGTGCGCACAGCGGGGACGTAAGCACCCGCGGCGGGGGGCGGCGTGGGGAGCACAATGCCGAGTTCGGCGAGGCGGGATTCGTGAGACATAAAGGTTACCAGGATTGCGGCCAACGGGTGGGCCAACGGAGCTTGTGGCTGGGGCGTGCCTTCTCCGCCAAATTTGTCGAAGAGTTAGCGGAGTCGCGAAACGGCGCTCACTTAACCTTCTTCATGCCCTCGATGAGCTCACTGACGAGTTCCCGAGAGCGACCCTTGATTTCCTTGGTCAGAGTGGCGTCGGACGAGCCGACGGCTTTCTTGGTCTGGACGTAAGTCTGGGCGAGGACGGGCTCGCGGTTGCGCGCGATGGTGGCATTGTCGCGGATGAAAAGCGTCACGTCTGCTGCATAGCGGCCGAGGCCTCGGTCGAAACGGATCTCAACGGTCAAGAGCGGGGTCGAAGCTTCGGGGTTCGTGCCATTGTATTCTTTCGGCGTAATACCAGCGCGGCGCATTTCCAGTTCGATCCCGTCGCGGAGTTCCTGACGGAGGTCACCATCTTCTGGGCGCGGGTCGACGGTGATGACGTCGATAAAGAAGTAGGAGATGCCCCGCAGTTTGGAGAAGGGGTTGTCACCGATGCGGACCTTGGCCGGGTCATCCAAGCCTTGAGACTGGAGGCTGCCGGTGGCGATGGTCAGCAGGGCGGCGAGGGCGAGGGCAGGGAGACGCATGTTTTTAATGTACCCTTAAGTGTGCCGGCCCCCGGGCGGGCTTCAATCTCCTTTCGCCGGCACCAGTTTCACGCGGTTCAGGGGGTGCTGGTCGAGGAGGGTGGGGTTCCAGCCTTGGACCTCTGGGCGGATTAGGAACTTATTCTTATTAAAGACTACCGGGATGATGGGAGCCCCTTCGATCAAGCGTTGTTCAGCCTGCTGGAAGTATTCGTAGCGTTTGGTCTGGTCAATTTCACGGGCCGCGGCGCCGATCAGCCGGTCGTATTCGGGGTCGCTCCAGTTGGTCTGGTTGAGCTCGTTGCCGGTGATGAACATCTCCAAGAATGTATTGGGGTCGTT
>CAMDWM010000019.1:0-18026 GCA_945878755.1 Akkermansia muciniphila | reverse complement strand
GAGAAGGTTGCCGTCCAGCTCAACGATACCCACCCGTCTATTTCGGTCGCCGAGATGATGCGCCTGCTCATCGATGTGGAACGCTTGGGCTGGGATGAAGCTTGGTCCGTTTGTACCCGCGTCTTCAGTTACACCAACCACACCTTGCTTCCCGAGGCGCTCGAGACGTGGTCCGTGCCGCTCTTCGAAAAGGTCCTCCCGCGTCACCTCGATATCATCTACGAAATCAACCGCCGTCACCTTCGTGAGGTCGACAACCGCTGGCCGGGCGACGACGAAAAGAAGGCCGAGCTTTCCATCATCCAAGAGGGTTCCGTTAAGCGCGTGCGGATGGCCCACTTGGCCGTGGTTGGTTCGCACCACGTGAATGGCGTGGCGGAACTGCATACCCGTTTGCTGCGGGCGCATCTCTTCCCTGGTTTCGATGCCCTCTGGCCGGGTAAGTTCATCAATGTCACCAACGGCGTGACCCCGCGGCGCTGGATTCGGGGCTGCAATCAACCCCTGGCGGCCTTGTGTGATGAAGTGGCGGGACCTGGCTGGGAGAAGCAGTTGAACAAGCTCCGCGCCTTGGATGCCTTGGCGGACAAGCCGGCTTTCCAAGACCGTTTCTTGGCCATCAAACGCGCTAATAAGGTGAAGTTAGCGGCGCGGATTAAGGAACTGGTCGGCGTCGAGGTTTCGCCCGATGCATTGTTCGACGTGCAGATCAAGCGGCTCCACGAGTACAAGCGCCAGCACCTCAACTTGCTGCACATTCTGTATCTTTACCGGAAAATTCTCAATACCCCTGGGGTAGCCGTGCAGCCCCGCGTTTGTATTTTCGGTGCGAAAGCCGCCCCCGGCTACGCTTTGGCGAAGCATATCATCCATGCAATCAATCGCATCGGTACCGTCATCAATAATGACCCGCGAGTTCGTGGCATGTTAAAGGTAGTCTTCTTGCCCGACTACCGCGTCTCGCTCGCCGAGCAGATTATCCCGGCGGCCGATTTGTCCGAGCAGATTTCCACGGCGGGTAAGGAGGCCTCGGGAACGGGTAATATGAAACTCGCCCTCAACGGGGCCGTGACCATCGGTACGTTGGATGGAGCTAATGTCGAAATTCACGAAGAAGTGGGCGACGAAAATATTTTCATCTTCGGTCTGCAGGTTGAGGAGGTCGCGGAGCTCTACGCTCGCGGTTACTCGCCTGAGGCGGTCTTGCACTCGGATCCCGAGTTGGCGGCGTTGTTGGATTGGCTCCGCTCGGATGCCTTTACGCCGGAGCAGCCGGGGGCCCTGTCGCCCGTCGCCGATTCACTCGTTGCCGGTGGCGATCCGTATCTCGTGCTCGCCGACTTCCGGAGTTATGTGGAAGCACAGGGCAGGGCGGAGCAGGCCTACGCTAACCGCCGTCGCTGGGCGGCCATGGCTATCCGCAACGTTGCCCGTTGTGCGAAATTCTCTTCGGACCGGTCTATTGCTGACTATGCTAAGCATATTTGGCAGGCGAAACCCCAGCCAATTCCTCGTTAAGTCAGGGTTGAGGTCGGGCCGGAAACCCCTCAATCTGACAGGGTCGTGTCGTTTCGCCCCTCCACCATCGCCTTCCTAATCGCTTGCGCGTCAGGGTGGCTGTGCCTGGTTTCGGCTGCCGAGAAGCCTAAGGTCTCCGGGTATACCGTGACGGCCGAAGGCGGTGTCGAAGGCACCCAGGTGATCCGTTACGATGCGGATGGACGTCCGATTGACCCCAGCGCCCCGCTGGCACCCAAGACGACCATCGGCGGTACGCGTCCAGCCGAGCGTGCGCCCGGGCAGTCTTTGCCAGGTTCGAGTAAGGTCGAGTCCACTGGCGGTAGTTCTCAGGATCTAGTCTCGGCGGATGGTCGTCGCCTCAATGGTTTCTCGATGAGCGGAAAGAGTCCGTTCAGTAATGGCAATAAGATGGTCGACCCCACCGTGGATGTTGACTCCGCGCTGAAGAATGCGGCGAGGGGCTCCAACCTCATCGAGAAGCGTTACGAAACTAAGTCCGCGGAGCTCGGCGGCGAACGGCCATACTCGCGCGAGAATTTGGTCACCATGGATACTTGGAGCGGCAAGTTCGATACTTTTGGTCGCAAGAAAGCGGAAGTAGATTTGGTGGATACCTTTGAGCGCGGTAATGCGCAGGATAAGAACTTGATTGAAGTAAAGTCGGTCGAGCGGCCGACTTCCCCGTGGGCGCGTCGTACCGCCGATGTCGCTGGTTGGGACGAACGCCTGACCACCGAATCAAACAGCCGCTACAACGTGGCACCGCAGTTGGCTTCCGATCGCGCGAAGCCAAAGTCCGTCGATCAAATCTCCATGCAGGACATCAATCGCTACCAATTCCGTCGTAATCGCTCGACGGACGCTGGTTTGCCGGTGGTGCCAGTCGGCACCGATCAGGTCAAAACGATTGGTTCTGAAGGAAAGTAGCCCGTTTTTCGCCTCGCAGTTAGGTTCGGCCGGCGCAATCATACGGGCTTCCCCTCATGAGCGACGCTCAAACTAGGCCTTCCGGCAGTTCGGTCTCAGATTTAGAAGTCAAAGATGCCCAGATCATCTTCGACTCCGTCTGGGCTTCCTTGGAGCGCGAGTTCGGCCGAGCCAAGCTGGCGTTTCCCCGGGAGATCTTCTGGCTGAACGGTGCCCCGGGCGCAGGTAAGGGCACCAACACGCAGTTCATTCTGCAGTATCGCGACTACGGCGCTGAGCCCATCGTGGTCAGTGACCTTCTGGATAGTCCCGAAGCCAAGAAGCGAATCGATGCGGGTATGCTGGTGGGCGACCGCGAAGTGGTGGAGTTGCTCTTCCGCAAGCTCTTAGAGCCGCAGTTTGAGACGGGGGCCGTCGTTGACGGGTTTCCCCGTTCGATTGTGCAGGTGGAGTGCTTAAAGCACCTCTTCGCTCGGCTGAATGAGTTGCGTCAGGAGTTTCGGCATTCCCCCGAGGGCGTCCGTTTCCCGAAGCCTCATTTTCATATCCTTGTCCTGTTCATCGATGAGAACGAATCCGTCCGCCGGCAATTAAAGCGTGGTGCCGAGGCTCTCGCCCTCAGCGAGCGTGCGAAGGTCGACGGGACGCCGATCCCCGAGATTCGTAAGACCGACTTAAGTGCGGAGTCCGCTCGCAATCGTTACCGTATCTTTAAGGAACGGACGTACGAGCCCTTGCAGTCGCTGCGCGACATCTTCCACTACCACTTCATTAATTCCCACGGGTCATTGCCCGAGGTCCAGGCCCGTATCATCAAGGAGTTGCAGTATCAGAGTTCCTTGGAGCTGTCGGAAGAGACCTATGACTTAATCTCGCCGATTCCGCTGTCGTCGCAGATTGTCCAGCACGCCCGTCAGGACCTAGTCCGCCGTCTCGACGACTATGCGGACCGCCATGCGGTGACCTTCCGTCGCGTCATCGACCTCATCCAGGATAAGTTCCTGCCGATCATCCGTTCCCACGCCATCTCCGGTCAGGCCCACGTCAATACTGAGACGCCTGTCTTCGATGATGCTTTGGCCATCGCGATGTTCATCGATATCTTCTCGGAGCGTGGCTTCCACGCGGTCGTGGACCTGCACCGCATTGAGATTCCCGAAAGCGTGGAGCCTATCACCGGCCGCATCCTGACCCGCGTGAAGAAGGTCTGGCGTGTCTCGATTCGCTTCGAGGGCTCCGAAATCCGCCGTGGCGGTTCGTAAGTCGGTCGGACTTAAGCGAGGATCGGTTTAATCACCTGACCGTGGACGTCGGTCAGGCGGAAGTCCCGTCCGCCAAAGCGGTAGGTCAGTTTCTCGTGGTCGAGTCCGAGCTGATGCAGGATGGTAGCCCAGAAGTCATAGACCGTCAGTGGTTGATCGACGGCGTAGTAACCCAGCTCGTCGGTCGCCCCAAAGGCTGTGCCGGCTTTAAAGCCCCCGCCCGCGACCCACAGGCTGAAGCCGTAGGGGTTGTGGTCGCGCCCATCGCTGCCTTGTGAGAAGGGGGTACGGCCGAACTCGCCGGAGAAGATCACGATGGTGCTCTCGAGGAGGCCACGTTGCTTGAGGTCCTTGAGGAGGGCGGCAATGGGTTGGTCGACTTGGTGTGCCATGGCTCCGTGGCCCTTGGCGATGGCACCATGTTGGTCCCACGGGTTAGCCGCGCCGCCGGCGCCGATGCCCGCTGTAAGGCAGCTGAGTTCCACGAAGCGGACGCCCCGCTCCACGAGCCGACGGGCTAGCAGGGCTTGGCGGGCATAGCTGGCGGTCAGCTTGTCGGGGGAGTTTAGGCCATACATCTGCTTAGTGGCTTCGGTTTCCCCGTTGAGGTCGCAGACTTCAGGCACGGCGGCCTGCATCCGGTAAGCTGTTTCGTAATTACGGATCGCGGCCTCGACCTGTGGTTCGCGAGCGGTCTCCGCGAAGGCTTGGTCGATTTCTTGAATGAAGCCCAGACGGCGACGCTGGGCGGCGTCAGCTTCCCCCGGCTTGATATTAGCAAGGGCCAGGGTGCCGTCCGCCTTGAGGATGGAGGCCTGATGCTGGCCAGGAAGGTAGCCATTACTGAAGAGGCCCACGCCGCCGTGGGGGACGACGGCACCGCCGCTTTGCAGGACGACGAAGCCAGGTAAGTTTTGGTTTTCGGAACCGAGCCCGTAGGTCAGCCAAGCACCGGCGCTGGGGTGGCCCATGAAGGGGAAGCCAGTATGGAAGAAGTAATTCCCTTGGGCATGCTCGCTGACCTTACTGGTCATCGAGCGGATGAGGGTGAGGTCGTCGGCGCACTCGGCGATCTGCGGGAAGAGATTAGTCATCTCGAGCCCAGACTTTCCGTAGCGCTTGGCCTGCCACGGGCTCCCCATGACCTTGCCGTTGTTGTTAAAGACAGTGCGTTGAATCGGCACGGGCATCGACTGGCCGTGCAGTCGCGTCAGCGCGGGTTTGGGATCAAAGGAGTCGACGTGCGAGACGCCCCCGGACATGTAGCAGAAGATGACGTTCTTAGCCTTGGTCTTCGGCTTGGTGGACGCTGAGCCCGCCCCAAACGCTGGCGTCGAGAGTAAGCTGGAAAGCGCAATGCCACCAAAGCCGAGGGAGCAGCGGCGGAGGAGTTCGCGACGGGAGAGTGGATTCATCTTATTTGACGTAAAGGAACTCCTTGAGGTTAAGGACGGATTGGGCGAAGTCGGCCCATACTTGGTTGGGATTGGCCGAGGGAGCGGACTTCAGTTCCGCTAAGTAGCGGCCGGCCGCCGCCTGCTCCTTAGCGTTGGCTGGTCGGCCGAGCGCTTGGAGGAATAGTGCGTTCACTTTGCCTTCGTCGGAGGCGTTGGCCTCGAGTTGTTCGGACCAGCGACGGGCGGTATCGATGATGAACGGGTCGTTGAGGAGGGTGAGCGACTGAACAGGTACATTCGTACTGTCGCGTTTACCGACCGTGGTGAAGGGTTTGGGGCCATCGAAGGTCGTGATGAGCGGGTTAAGCGTATTGCGACGAATCAAGAGGTAGACGCTGCGGCGGACCTGTTCACGCGGAGGGGCTAAAGCATTGTCACCGGGACCGTACATGCGTGCGTCCAGTCGGCCCGCCAAAGCGATGCAGCTGTCGCGCAGGGCTTCGCCTTCGAGCCGACGGACACGCATATGTGAAAGCAGGTCGTTGGGACCATCCTTCGTCGGCGTGCCTTCAGCGGGCGTGCTGGAGCGTTGGTAGGCTTCGGTGAGCAAGAGCTCACGGAGCCGCAACTTCACGGACCAGCGTTCTTGGACAAATCGCTGTGCTAGGTAATCGAGTAACTCTGGGTGAGTAGGTTGATCACCGAGGCGTCCAAAGTTATCGACAGTACCGACCAGGCCGCGGCCAAAGGTGTGGTGCCAGAGTCGGTTGACCATGACGCGGGCCGTCAGTGGGTTCTGGCCCGAGCCAATCTTCGCGGCAAGTTCTAGTCTCCCGCTCCCAGCTGGCTTGAAGGGCTTGGCGTCGAGGATTTCAAGGAAACGCCGGGCAATCAGTTCAGCAGGCTTGTTGTGGTCCCCGCGAATATAGAGTGGCTGGTCAAAGCCCGGAACGTCCCAGAGGCCCGGGGCGCGTCGTGGAGTTTTTAAGGCTTCCTCGAGCCGGCGGTACTCGGTGACGAGTTGGGCGATTTTGGGAGAGGTGTTGAGGCCCGCATCGAGCACGCCGTGCCGGAGGGCGTTGTCTAGGAGTGCCGCCTGAGCTTCGTTGGCCTGGTCGCGACCCCATGCTTGGGCGGCGTCCACGAGGGCATCCGTGACATCACTGACCGTGCTCAGCGTCGGGGCCGTGGCGATGACAGCCAAGCCCTTGGGTGAATTGACCTTGCCGTCATGGAAGCGAACTTGGCGGACGCCGAACCAGCCAGCCACGCCAAGTTTGCCGTCGGGGTTGGGTGAGTCCTCGGGTAGGGTGAGCTCGAGGTAGGCGTCAGACCCTTTGCGGTAGGCGGTATCGAGCGTGAGCCAAGTGGCGCGTTCAGCATTGACCCCAGCTTTGGGGAAGCGGGAGCCTCCTGGTGAGAGCGGATAGTTGTCCGGGATGACGCGCAAGGTAGCTCCGCGGCCCATGACCTGCACGCTGATGAAGTCTGTGGTAATCTTAAAGCGCGGCGAGGTGAGTACGGCGCTGTGTTTGGTGGAGAGGGTGTGGGAGTGGAGTCCGGAAGGCAGAATCTGCCGGAGGACGTCGGGCCCCGAGGTCTCGACGCGGAATTCGCCGGGAGTGATTCGTCCCGCCATGCCGTTGCCATGCTGCGACCAAGCGGTGGCCGTGGCGCTCGCGAGGTCCCAGTCGGGGGCGTCGGTAGGCGCAGCCTTGGGCGGATTAGGGCGCAGGCCAACGCGCCGTAAGCCTGAGGCGTGGAGAGGATGCGTCGGATCAGTTTCGCCGGCGAACCCAGCGACGAGTTTCCCGTCCGAATGATTGGACTCCTTGAGTTGGGCCCGAAGTTTACCCGCCTCTTCTCGGGCCGCCTGCAACGTAGCGTCGCTGGCGGCGACAGCGGGAACTTCGCCACGGAGGATACCCGTCCGGAAAGAGAGCGCGATTTGTTCGGCTGTCAGGGCAAAGTCGTAGAGACGTGCCTCTTCGATTTCACATTGGAGGAAGGAGTTGTTTCCACCAGTGTGCCGGCGACCGAAGAGCAGATGAGACTTCGCTTGGGCGAAGGCATACAAGCCGCCCGCCTCACTGGTCGGACTGTACGCTTTCCCATAGGGCTGTCCGTTTCGATAGATGGTCGTCTTACCATCAGCCGCATAGGTGATGGCAACGTGCACGAGTTCGGTCGGGGTTGCTTTTTCGGCAGGTCCGCCGACGTTTTGGGTACGGGCGCCGTTATCGCTGCCCGACATCCAGCGTTGTGGTTGTCTCTCTGCGAAGACGATGGAGTCGAAGGCCTTTCCGCCAATCGTCTCAACGGTGAGGACACCACCGCCGCTTTGGGCGAGGGTGGGCAGAAGGACCCAAGCCTCCAGGGTCTTGGCGGCGAGGCTTTCAGTCGTCGCCGCCGTTTCAGCAAAGGCAGCTTTGCCGTCTAGCATCAGGCGACCATTACGGAGGCGGGCGCCGCCTTGCATCTGGGCATCCAGTTTTCCGATCAGGTCGCGGCCATCGGATTCGAAGGTCCACCAGTGAATGGGCGCTGGCCCCGCGTCCTTCTCGGCCTTGAGGCGTTGCCGGAAGGAGTCACCGGCTAAGGTTTGCTCGAGTTGGGCGAGTCGTTGCTCGAGTTTGCCGCGTTCGCCACTTTGCCCGCGGACACGGTTGAGGGCTGCAGGGAGGTCTTTAGCTTGTTGGCGCCATTGGGCCGCGAGGGCCTCGCGTATTTCTTGCTTCAGTCCGCTTAGCTTCTCGCGATGAAGTCCGAGCTGTTCCGGCGAGTCCACGGTAACCTGGCCGGGGCGCGAAGAGGCGAAGATGCCGTAGAAGGCATAGAAGTCGGCTTGGCTAATCGGATCGAACTTATGGTCATGGCAACGGGCACAGGAGATCGTCAGTCCGAGGAAAGTTTTGCTGACGACGTCAATCTGGTTGTCGACGTTGCGCACTTGTTCGTCGAGGGTGTCGACGGGTTGGTAGCCGTGTTCGATTAGACGGAAGTGTCCCGTGCCGAGGGCGGACTCGTTCAGTTGTTCCGAGGCGTTGACGCGCGGCTGCGGGAGGAGATCCCCGGCAATTTGTTCACGGACAAATTGGTCGTACGGGACGTTGTCGTTAAAGGCGCGAATGAGGTAATCGCGATAGCGCCACGACTGCGGAATATTCGGGTCGCCTTCGCTCCCATGGGTATCGGCGTAGCGGACGAGATCCATCCAGTGGCGGGCGAAGTGTTCGCCGTAGCGCGGTGAGGCCAGCAGTCGGTCAATCACTCGAGCGTAAGCCTCGGGGGAGGTGTCTGCCTGGAAGGCGGCAATTTCAGCGGGCGTGGGCGGTAGGCCCGTGAGCGTGTAGGTCACCCGCCGGAGTAGGGTGGCCTTGTCGGCTTTCACTGCGGGGGTCAATTTTGCCGCGATGATTTTGGCGTCGAGAAATCGGTCGATAGGGCTGGTGGCTGGGCCAGCGGGGATGGACGGGTTAACGACCGGCTGGAAGCTCCACCAGTTTTTGCGGACGGCCAGTAGATCGGCCCAGGCCGGTGTGATTGAATCCGTGGGGGCTGCGGTGCGTGGATCCGGAGCACCTTGGTTGATCCAAGCGACGAAGTCCGCGATGATCTTAGCGTCGAGCTTCGGGCGCTTCTTAGGCATCTGTAGATCTTCATGCGCGTGCGTGATGGATTGAATGAGCAGGCTTTTCTGGGCATTACCTGGGATGATGGTTGGGCCATTCTCGCCGCCTTTAAGTAAGCCATCGCGGAAGTCTAGGCGCAGGTCGGCCTTTTGCTTTTTGGCATCATGGCACTCATAGCACTCCGAGACTAACACGGGACGGATCTTGGACTCGAAGAACTCCAGGTCGGCAGGCTTGAGGTCCGCGGCCATACCGACCCACGGGAGGAGTATGCAGGCAAGGGGAGCGGCGGAAAACTTCATAGTATCAGCGCAGGGTTAAGGTGACGCGCCGTAGGTCTATGACACTTTTGCCGGGAATCACGGTGGCGCGAAGTTTTAACTGACTTAAACCGGGCTCGAGTTTGATTTCCCCCAGCGTCATGGTCTTGAATGGTTTTAACAACGACTCGCCATGCGTGGTGCGAGAGACGACATCTTGCTGGGTGAAAAGCGGCGGATCCCAGCCTTCCGTTACTTTACCCGTGATTTTAGTCACCCCGAGACTCAGCTCCAACGTTGAGCCGACATCAGCGTTTGGACAGGTATAGTCCAGGGTCACGACATAGGTCCCCGCGTTAATAACTTCGACGTTCCAGACGGCTGCATCTGTCGCCTTCGTCCAGTTCGTGAAATAGGAGGAGTTGGGGGCTTTGGCGCTGCGCCGGAGCTCGCCGAGCGGTTCGCCGTCGCGGGCTGGCAGCATGGTGATCGGGAATTCTCGGTAACCAATGGCGATCGGCCGGGGGTCGACGGCATTGCCTTGGGTGTTCGCGGCTTTAGCCTTACCTTTATTGTTAGCACCGCCGGCCAAGCCCATCTCGGTCCGCCAAGTTTGCACGGCCTGGACTAAGCTCTTAGTCATTTCTGGCTGTTGTGCCTGAATCGGCGTGGTCTGGTTTGGGTCGGTGACCATGTCGAAGAGATTGCCCGCCTGATCGAGCCGGTGCGTTTCGGTCCGAGCGCTGACCTGGTTGCCCCACGTCTGGAAGAGCGTGCGCTTCGGCCAGTCTATCGGTGAGCCCCGGAGCAGGAGCGGAGCCAAGCTACGTCCATCTAGCGGCTGGTCGCCTTGGCGCTTGATTTGGGTAAAGGCGTGCAGCGTTGGGCTGAGGTCGATAGCTCCAGCGATGGTATTCACTTTTGCGCCACGGGTAATTTTACCGGGCCAGCGGATGAAGAGCGGGGAGCGCACGCCGCCTTCGTCGGTCGAGCCTTTCTTTCCCTTCATATTACTGTTCCAGCGGGCGGTGTTGGGGCCGTTGTCTGAGAAGTAGATGACGATGGTATCGTTTTCTAGGTCGAGCTCTTTAAGTTTGGCGAGAATCCGCCCAACGTTGCGGTCTTGGTTCTCCAGCATGGCTAAGACGCACCGGGTGGCGTCAGGATTCTCATCCTTGGCGGCGCCCATTTGGATGAGCGGTTTATCCTTGTACCGCTCCCAGTCCTGCGGGGGTACGGAGAAGGGTGAGTGGGGTGTCGTGAAAGGCACGTAGCACAAGAAAGGCCGGGCCTTGTTTCTTTCGATAAACTGGAGGGCCTTATCGGTGAGCACATCCACGATATAGCCTTCGGACTTAACCATGACGCCGTTGTGTTCGAGTGGGGCGTCGAAGTATTCGCCCCAGTGTCCCGAGGTGTAGCCCCAGAAGGTGTCGAAGCCGCGCGCCAAGGGGTGGTAGGGCCACTGGCTACCGTTGTGCCATTTGCCGAAGATGCCGGTGATGTAGCCGGCGGCCTTGAAGGAATCGGCGAAGGTTTTTTCGCTCGGATTCATACGTTCCTGGCCGGTGGAGACGCCGGTAACACCTAGCCGGCGGTGATAACGTCCGGTGAGGAATTCAGCGCGGGTGGGCGAGCAGACGGGTTGGACGAAGAAGCGTTCAAAGTGTGCACCGTCTTGAGCGAGCGAGTCGATGTGCGGAGTCGCCAACTGCCGATTCCCATTGAAGGAGTAGTCGCCCCAGCCCGCATCATCCGCGAGCAGGATGACTACGTTAGGGTGTTCCCCAGCCATGGCTCCGCCGCAGGCCAAGAGCATGATAGCGGAGAACAGGCGCATCTTATTTCTTCGGGAGATACCCGAGTGAGACGAGAAACGCGTCCGTGGCTTCGAGGGTCTCGGGATACTTGGCCTTGTTGAAGAAGCCATGGGGTTGGCCCTCGTAGCCGATCAACTCACAGCGGTTGCCGGCGGCTTTCATGACTTCGGTGAATTTTTCGACCGTGGCGTAGGGCACGGTGGTGTCCGCTTTACCGTGGAAGATGATAGTCGGAGGAAGCCCCTTCTTGACGTGATGGATGGGCGAGATTTCTGTCGGCTCGCAGCCGAAGCGTGCCTTGTCGAGGCCCGCCCCGAAGCCTTTCAGTTCCAGTCCTGGAAATGGGGCCATCACCGTCCCTGGGTTGAAGAGAATCAAGGCGTTGGGCAGGCAGGAGACCGTCTTATCGTCGGTCGCGGAATCTAGGCCCGGCACCGTCGCGACGGCGGCGGCCAGGTGGCCACCGGCGGAACCACCACCCACCGCGATGCGCATCGGGTCAATGCCCAGGCGGGATGCATTAGTCCGCACCCAGCGCACGCAGGCTTTAGCATCACTCACGCAATCAGCGGGCATGGCGTTCTGGCGGCTCTTCACTCGGTAGTCTGCGACAATGGCAATCATGCCCCGACTCGCGAGGTGTCGGCTTTGGGGTTCGAACTGCGCCGGCGTCCCGCTACTCCAGCCACCACCGAAAAAGAAGACGATGCAGGGGAGGGGCTTTTCCGACTTGGTGGCTGGATTGAAGATCCAGAGTTTGAGTTCCGTCTCCCCGATTTTACGGTACGTTTCAACGTTAGTTCCAGTGATAGTGGGCGGGTGGCCGGCGGCTTTCGCGCTGGCGGGTGCGGCCGGGCTAAGGGTTGCCCCGGCGGCACAGGCAAGGACGAATAAGAGGATTGATCGCATCGGGAGGTCGGTGTTGGGAAATTATTTGCGTGTTCGCCGAGCGAGTTCGGTGTCCAGCCACTCCAGTCGGCTGGCCGTCCAGCGCTTCATCTGGCGGATATCATTCGCCAAGGTGAGTGCTTGCGGGTCGGCATAGTTGAGTTGCTTCCAGCGGCGTTCGTTCCGGAGGGCGGCTGGACCCAACGTCGCAGCATTCTCATCCATCATGCGGCCAAGGTTGCTGGTCGTGAATGCTTTGCCGCGGAGCTCGCGCCAGCGTTGGGCGTATTTGGCTTTATAAAGAGAGTTACCGAGTAGCCGGTCAAAGAGACGATTCGAGAGCCACGTCTTGGCATCGACCGGCGAGCTATCCCAGTTTCGGCCAAAGGTACCGTCATAATCCCAAGGCACGAAGGAGAACTTAGGGTTCGGGGTAGCAGTGGTGCTGGCGGCCCGAATTAGATTATAGTTCTTGGTAATACCGTCGAGGTTGGACGTCATCAGTACGAGTAGGTGGAAGTCGATGGCGTTATCCACGTCTAGTCGCGAAGCGATGCCCTTGGCGGTATCGAAGAATTCTTGGTCGGTGGCTTGGCTGACAAAGCGATTCAACTCGTCGAGTGGTCCCCAGAAGGCTTGTTTTTCAGGGTCGGGCTCGCGTTGTTCAAAGCCGCCGTGACCCGGCTGTCCAAAGTTGGCTTCATGATCGACGGCCTTGTAGATGAGCGCGGGGGAGGTCGTGGTGGCGATGGTGGCGGGGAATCCCACCAACCGATCATCGACCGGTTGCATCAAGAGGTAGACGCCATGGTACTTCCCGTTCAGTTCGACTTCGATGAAGCGGCTGGCCGCCGCGTGACGCGGAGCGGCGTTAGTGCCGAGCGAGCGGAACAAGTCGTAGGAAAGCTTATGTCGCATCATTGACGCATCGACATAAGCCGCGTTCAGCACCCATTCTTGGTGCTTGGCTAGGCCCAGCCAGCCCGCTTCTTGGGTGAGCTTAAGGGCAAAGGATTTCTTCTCGTAAACCTGGGAGGAGGCGCCCCGGATCTTGATTTGCGCCACGCTATCTGCCCGGTCGCTGGTGCCTTGCCCTGGCGGCGTCAATAAACGGGCGGTGCACGGCACTCGCGCATCCGCTTTGATGGCGTCCTTGACCTCCAGTCGGAGGAGTGGAACGTTGGTCGGTTCGGCGCCAAAGCAGCCGACGCTGAGGAGCAGCGGCAGCAGGGCGCGGATCACTTCTTCAATAACGCGGCCATCGCCTTACCCATGGCTTCCCCGACATCCATATAGGTCTCGGCGTTGCCATTATAATGGCTGTTGCCGCTCCCGCCCTTGGATAATGGGTTGGCGTAGACGGTGGCGACGTTGCCCTTAAACTCGGGGTATTTGCCGCTGGTGCCGTCGACCGCCAGTTGGGCTTCGAGGACCTTACCGCCGTTACCAGTGCTACCCTTGGTGGCCTCGCCGAGCGTCGCGAGGACGAACATGGCGTTGGGCGCATCGAAGTCTTTGCGGAGGTACTTAATGAAGCGAACGAGGTTTTCTTCGTACTTAGCCGCGTGGCCAGCGTTGCCGCCGTCCTTCTCGCCCTGCCAGAAGAAGAAGCCCGCGACCTCATATTTGGTCGTGCCTGGGTAGTACTTAGCGAGTTCGGAGAGGACCTTCTTCGCGTTCGCGATATCGTCGTCGTATTGCTTACCGGCGTACCAGTCGATGGGTTTGCCCGCCTTGTCGACCCAAGCGGCTGGGACGGTGGCCGTGCCCTTGGCTGCGTCGACAGGCCAGGAGTCGGGGCGATCTTTGTAGCCGGCGTAGACTTTACCGTCGAAGACGTACCGCTCGCTGCCCGGAGGCAGGAGGTCCCAGCCCAGGCTGCGATTTCCGATGCAGCTCTTGAGCAGCATCACGGGAGCCGCAACGGCGTCGCCGAGCGGATGGCCGATGCCGAATTCTGGTCCCATCGATTTACCGCCGACCTTGAGGAACTCGTTGTTGAAAAGTTGCATGCCGCCGCTGCGGCCAACCATCACCCGTACGTTCCGTACATCGGTCCGTTCGCTCCAGTTGCCGTCAGCGTCGATGAGGTGCGGGTATTTCTTCTTCGTCTTCACGGCGAAGTCCAGCGAGCCATCGGGGCCGGTGACCTTGCCGAGTCCGACCATGTTGGATTGGCCGAGCAGGATGAAGACCTGCACGGGCTTAGTAAGGTCAGCCGAGGAGGCTTTCGGCGCGTCGGCGGCGGACAGTTGTGCGCAAGGTAGGCAGGCGACGGCCAAGGCGCCGAGCGTGAGGAGGAGGCGGTGGTATTTCATTGGAAAGTTTATTGAGAGGCTTTAAGTTTTAGGACCGAGGCATCAGGTTAAGGAGCAGGAGCTTGGGCCAGGGCAGTCTGCAAGCAGCTGAGGCCGAGCAGGAGTAAACAGGCACGAGAGGGAATCGGGGTGTCCTTATGACAGCAACATATTGCCAATGTGCCAGAAATAAAAAGGTCGGCACCATCGCTGGGGCCGTCCTTTTAAGGGGGTAGGAGGGTCGCTTAGGCGATCGCCTTGAGGTAGAGCTCGTTAGCCTTCTTCCAGTCGATGACCTTCCAGAAGGCGTCGACGTAGTCAGGGCGGCGGTTCTGATACTTCAGGTAATAGGCGTGTTCCCAGACATCGAGGCCCAGGACTGGGGCGCCGTTGACGTCAGCGATACCCTTCATCAGCGGGCTATCCTGGTTGGGGGTCGAGGTGACTGCGATGGACTTGTCGGCCTTGACGACGAGCCAAGCCCAGCCGGAGCCGAAGCGGGTGGTTGCAGCGACCTTGAACTTAGCCTTGAGGCCGTTCTCGCCTTCGAGGCCACCGAAAGCCTTGGTGATGGCTTCGCCGAGGGCGCCAACGGGTTCGCCGCCGCCGTTGGGCGAGAGGCTGTTCCAGAAGAAAGTATGGTTAGCATGGCCGCCGGCGTTGTTGCGGACCGCGGTGCGGATGGACTCGGGGACCTTGGAGAGGTCAGCGATGAGCGCGTCGACGTCGGAGCCGCCATTGAAGCCGGCTTCCTTGGCGAGTGCGGCATTCAGGTTCGTCACGTAAGCGTTGTGGTGCTTGCCGTGGTGGATCTCCATCGTGGCCTGGTCGATGTGCGGCTCGAGGGCGTTGTGGGCGTAGGGCAGGGGAGCGAGGGTGTAGGACATGGTGGGAGTAGAAAGAGGCTGGCGGTTAGCGGGTGAGGTTTGGGCGGAAAGCGGAGTGGCGGCGAAGGCCGCGGCAGCCAGTGAGGTCTGCTTGAGAAAGTCGCGGCGATCCATGAAGGTTAACGATGACGAAACCCGGCCGGGGTCAAGCCGGGTCGGAGGTTTCCCGGCCCCGTTTCATATTAAAGTATGCTTGGAGGATTTCCTTACAGGGGGCTTCGAGCACCCCACCGACGGCGTTCACGCGGTGATTGAGTTTGGGGAGCGCGTGCAAGGAAGTAGCCCCTCCCATGCAGCCCATCTTGGGGTCGCCCCAAGCGTAGACCACGCGGCCGAGTCGGCTCATGATGGTAGCACCAGAGCACATGGGGCAGGGCTCCTTGGTCACATAGAGGGTGCAATCATTGAGGCGCCAATCACCGATCTTATGGGCCGCCTGTGTGATGGCTAACATCTCGGCATGGGCGGTCGGGTCGTTGGAGCGTTCGACCTCATTGTGGGCGGCGGCGATGATTTCACCACCGCGTTCGATGATGGCCCCAATCGGGACTTCGTCGATGCGCCACGCGTCCACGGCGAGATTGAACGCCAAAGCCATGTAAAAGGCATCATCCCGGACCAGTTGGGACGGGCGGAGCTTCTCAAAGGGGCAGGTGAGGCCGGGGCGGGGTGTTAGGCTTTCTCCTTCCATCGCTGCAGAATCACCGTCTAGGCCGCGGAGGCAAGCGGGTAGGCGGTCTTACTACAGTGATTGACTCGGCGCCATCCTGCGCATGGATAGGGGAATACAAGGCATGGCTGAAGAACCCCTGATCGAACTCGAAGGCAAAATCCTGCAAGTGCTCCCTGGCACCATGTTCCGGATTGAGCTCCCTAATAAGCACGTGGTGCTGGGACGTATCTCTGGCCGCCTGCGGAAGAACTTTATCCGTATTAACCCGGGTGACCGCGTGAAGGTCGAAATGAGCCCGGCCGACCTGACGCAGGCCCGTATTATCTTTCGCCTGCGTGATACTGCCCCGCGACTGGGACCGCCGCCCAAGCGTCGCTACTAAGTTTTCTCAGAACAAGCCCGGTACTCCCGGGTTTTTTCTTGCACGCCACTCCGGCTTAATCCATTTATCATTACTTAACTACTAATCATTAACCCCAATGGCTATCTATAACAGCGTCATCGACACCATCGGTCGTACCCCTCTGGTGCGTCTGAATAAGGTCACCGCCGGTCTCAACGCCGAGATCCTGGTGAAACTAGAATACTTCAACCCGCTCTCGAGCGTGAAGGACCGTATCGGTCGCGCGATGATTGACGCCGCTGAGCGCGACGGCCGCCTCAAGCCAGGTGGCACTATCGTTGAGCCGACTTCTGGTAACACGGGTATCGCCCTCGCTTTCGTCGCTGCCGCTCGCGGTTACCGCTGCGTCCTGACGATGCCGGAAACGATGTCCGTCGAGCGCCGCGTGCTTCTGCGTATGCTGGGCGCTGAAATCGTTTTGACCCCTGGGGCCAAGGGCATGCGCGGTGCGATTGAGCGCGCCACGCAGCTCCGCGAAGAAATCGGCAGCACGGCGTTCATGCCGATGCAGTTCGATAATCCTGCCAATCCCGAAGCGCATCGTCGGACCACGGCCGAAGAAATCTGGGCCGACACCGAAGGCAAGGTGGACGCCATCGTCGCCGGCGTCGGCACGGGCGGTACCATCACCGGCGTCGCCTCCGTCCTCAAGGGCCGTAACCCCAAGTTCCTCGCCATCGCGGTCGAGCCTTCGGCTAGCCCGGTAATCACGCAGACCCGCAGTGGCCAGCCCGTGCAGCCTGCGCCGCACAAGATTCAGGGTATCGGCGCGGGCTTCGTCCCGAAGAATTGTGACCTCTCGCTCCTCGACGAAGTTGTCCTAGTCTCCAACGAAGACGCCTTCGCCACCGCCCTCGACGTTTCGGCCCGCGAAGGCCTCGCGGTCGGTATCTCGTCCGGTGCCAACATCTGGGCCGCCCTTCAGCTCGCCAAGCGTCCGGAGTTCGCCGGCAAGCGCATCGTCGCGATCGCCTGCAGCCCGAGCGAGCGTTACCTCTCGACCGCTCTGGCCGAGAAGGTGCGTGCTGAAGTCACCGCGCTGACCGCTTCGTAAGCCGTTCGCCTAGTTGATCTCATCAAGGCCTGCGTCGTAAGACGTGGGCCTTTTTGTTGGGGATAGCGGGAGGGTCTTGCTTCGTTCTTGCCTCCTTGGGGACTGAAGTGAACATCCGTTCACCTTATGGTAGATATCCGGAATGCCATCCCTTTCGACCCGCAGTGGGCGCTGGCCTTGCCGTTCCTAGAAACTCAGGTCGCCGCCGGCTTTCCTTCGCCGGCCGACGACCACAGTGAGCGGCGGCTCGACCTCAACGAGCACCTGGTGCGGCGACCCTTGTCGACGTTCTTTCTGCGCGTCGAAGGCGAGTCGATGTCCGGGGCGGGCATTATGCCCGGCGACATGCTGGCAGTCGATAAGGCCGCCCCGCCGCGGGATGGCGCCGTGGTCGTGGCCGAGGTCGATGGTGAGTTCACGGTGAAGCGCTTGGCGCGTGCCCATGACGGCACCTGGCGATTGTGCGCCGAGAGTCGCGACTGGCCGACGGCGGCCTTGCCGTGCGGGGAACGTTTCCGTATCTGGGGAGTCGTCGTCGCGGTGGTGCGACGTTGCTGACATGCTCCGCGCCCTCGCCGACTGCAATAACTTCTACGCCTCCTGCGAGCGCGTGCTGGATCCGTCATTGATTGGCGTACCCATCGTAGTGCTGTCGAATAACGATGGGTGCGTCGTGGCGCGCTCTAGCGAGGCCAAGCGGCTCGGTATCCCGATGGGCGCCCCGTACTTCGAGGTAAAACGCGTCTGCGAGGCGCATAGCGTCAAGGTGTTCTCGTCCAACTTCGGCGTCTACGGCGAGTTCTCCGAGCGGGTGATGGCTGTTCTCGCCGAGCATGCACGTGACTTCGAATCCTACTCAATCGACGAGGCCTTCTTGGGTTTCCCCGATATGCCCGAGGCCGATGCGCGTGCGTTGGGGCTGCGCATTCGCACCGATGTGCTGAAACGCACAGGCATCGCGGTGTCCATGGGAATGGGCGCTACGAAGGTGCTGTGCAAACTGGC
>CAMDWM010000018.1:0-18418 GCA_945878755.1 Akkermansia muciniphila | reverse complement strand
CTATGCGTCGAACTGCACGCCACGCAACTACCGCAGCTTATTCTGGAAGAATCGGATGAGACCCCATTGGGCTACGACGCGCAGGGGCTCGAATGCCAACCAGCGGAAACGCTCCTCATCGGCTCAGCCACCGAAGGCAGCGAACACCGCCCTGCCCTGCTCCGTGCCGCAGCCGCCCTCGCGAAGGACGGCCGGCCTTGCCTGCTCACCGGCGATACGGACGGATCGGTCGACCGCCTGAACGCCGAAGTTAAAGCCGGTGCCATCCGCGGATTCAAACCGCGGGTCTGCGCCGGGCGCTTTGGTGGCGGGCTCTTGCTGGCACCCGGTAAACTGTCGGGTTTACTCAAGACTGGCCTCGTCCTACTCACGGAGCGCGAGCTCTTCGGCCGCCGGAAACGCCCACTCGCTTCGTTGCCACGTCGTCGCACCGCCGTCCGCGCCGCTATCGGACGGGCGCTCGACTTTGGTGAACTCGCCGACGGCGATGCCTTGGTGCACGTGACTCAAGGCATCTGCCTCTTCCGCGGCATCAAGGCCCACGAACATAACGGACGGACCGAAGACTTCATCGGACTCGAGTTTGCCGAGAAATCGATACTGCACCTCCCGGTCCGGGAGTCGCACCTACTCTCGCGTTATATCGGTATCGGCCGGGCCACGCCCAAACTTTCTAAGCTCGGAGGCGGCGGCTGGGAACGCTCGCGGAAAGCCGCCGAGAAAGCCACCGCGGACCTCGCGGCGCAGTTGCTCGCCATGCAAGCAGCCCGTTCCACTAAGCCGGGTATCGCCCACCCGAAAGACGCCGATAATGCCTGGATGGGCGAGTTCGAACGCTCCTTCCCCCACCGCGAGACCCCCGACCAGACGCGTGCCATCGCAGACGTCAAGGGCGACATGGAACGGGCCGCCCCGATGGATCGTCTCGTCAGCGGCGACGTGGGCTTCGGCAAGACCGAGGTGGCCTTGCGCGCCACGTTCAAGTGCGTCCTCGGCGGCCGCCAAGTTGCAATCCTTGCGCCGACGACGGTGCTCGCGCAGCAGCATTATGAAAGCTTCCGGGAACGCTTGGCGCGCTGGCCCATCTCCGTCGAACTGCTGAGCGGCTTCCGCACCGCCAAACAAAAAGCTAACGTTCGTGCCCGCGCCGCCGCGGGCACGGTTGACATCGTAGTCGGCACGCACGCCCTGCTCTCCGATGGCACCTCCTTCGGCAAACTCGGTCTCGTCATCATCGATGAAGAGCACCGCTTCGGCGTCCGCCACAAGGAACGCCTGAAGGAGATGCGCACCGAGGTCGATGTATTGGCCATGAGCGCGACACCGATTCCACGGACGCTCTACCTCGCCCTCGTGGGCGCCCGCGACCTGAGCGTCATTGAGACGCCCCCACGCGAACGCCTCCCCATCCGCACCGTCGTCCGCAGCTACGACGAGAAACTCGTGCGCGATGCCGTGAAGGCCGAGCTGGCCCGCGGCGGCCAAGTCTTCTACCTGCACAATCGCGTGGAGACCATCCGGGCCGTTGCCGAACGGCTGGCCGCCTTGATACCCAAAGCGCGCATCATTGTTGGCCACGGGCAAATGGGCGCAGGCGAACTGGAGGAAACCATGTCGGCCTTCGTCGCGGGTGAGTACGACGTCCTCGTCTGCACGACCATCATCGAGACCGGCCTCGATATTCCCAACTGCAATACTCTGATCATTGAAGGCGCCGATCGATTTGGCCTCGCACAGCTCTATCAACTCCGCGGCCGCGTCGGGCGGTTTAATCGCCAAGCCTACGCCTACCTCTTTCTGCATCGGCATGCCGCTTTAGTCGGCACCGCCCATCGCCGCCTCTCCGCCATTCGCCAATACAATCAACTGGGGGCCGGCTTCCGTATTGCTATGCGCGACCTCGAGCTCCGCGGCGCGGGTAATATTCTCGGCGCGGCCCAGAGCGGCCACGTCGCCAATGTTGGCTTTGACCTCTATTGCCAATTACTCCGCCGCAGCGTCGCCAAACTCCGTGGGGATCGTGGGGCGGGCGTCGACCGGTGCGAGGTGAACCTCGATTTCATCGACCACACCCAAGCCGCCCTTGGCGTTGAGCAGACCCACTCCAGCGATGGCGACGGCCCCTTGCTCACCGCGACGTTACCATCCGATTGGATTCCGGAAACCCGCCTGCGGATCGAGGCCTTCCGCAAGGTCGCACTGGCGACGGATGCAGCGGAAGTCGCCGAACTCCGGGCCAACCTGACGGACCGCTACGGCCGCCTGCCACCGGAAGCGGCGGCCTTTCTACAACTTGCCGAGATTCGCTGCCTAGGGGAAGCCAAGGGTATCACCTCGATTTCCACCGACGGGACGACCCTGCGCTGCCTACAAATCAGCCCCGGGCGGCCGGCCGAGCCCATCTTAGTCGGAAATCGGTTTCCCCGCTTGACCGTCAAGGACCCCCTGCGGAAACTCACGGAAATCCGTGGCTTCCTGTCACGCCTGTCCGCACCACCTGGCTCATGAACGCACTTTCAATTACCTGCCTCCTCCTCGGCACCTCCTCCTTGATGCTGGCGCAGGCCCTGCCGAAGACTCCCGAGCGTATACTCGCTGAGCGTATTTTAGAACTCGATGCCGACCGCATCGCTGGTAACGCCAACGGACAGCCGATTACCCTTTCGGATATCGAACGTCAGATTAGACCATTCGTGGCGGAAATTAGGCAAATCAGTAAGGACGAGAAAGAATTCAAAATGAGGATTGAGGACATGTTCAGTGGCGCACTCGAGAATACCATCAACCGCAAATTGGTTATCACGGAGTTCAAGACCAGCACCGGTAAAATCCCTGATTTCTACATTGATAGTGACATCGAAGATACCATCCGCCGTGACTTCGGCGGCGACCGCAACCGCTTTGTCGCTTCCCTCCGCGCAAAAGGAACCACGCCCATGTCCTACCGCAAAGAGATCGAGGACCGCATCATCTTTGACTACATGCTCAACCAGATTCGCCGCACGGCCCTCGAGGTTGGTCCAGGCAAGGTGAAAGCCTATTACGACACGCATCAAGCGGATTTCGCGCGCAAGGAAAGCGTCCACCTTCGCCAAATCACCCTAATGCAAGGCGCCAGCGAAACTGTCGCTGAAGGCAAGGCCCGGGCCGAGGCCTGGGCGGCCGCACTCCGCGACCCGGCTAAGCTCCCCGCGACCATGGTGCGCTACAAGGTATCCCAGCCGAAGAAGACCCCCGAACTCGGCTTTGCCGAAATCGCCGAAATAATCAGCGCCGACGACTACGCCAAGCAAGGCGGCGATACGGGTTGGAAACCGCTGGAAGATAGCAATGAGCGCGTCGTCGGGGTGCTTCGCCAGCTAAAGGATGGCGAAGTTTCGGCAGCCCAGCAGTTCGACATCCCCGGTAGTCCAACCTTTTGGTTCATCCTGAAGCGAGAGGGCTTGAAGGCTGCCGGCACCGATACCTTGGACGACCCAAAGGTTCGCTCGCTGGTTGAAGATCGCGTGCGCTCCCAGGCAATGAAAGAGACGGTTGAGAAGTGGTTCACCGAACTCCGCGCCAAGCACTACGTGCAGTTACGCTGAAAATGCCAACAGCGCCTTCCGCCTTCCGTTGCCGCGCCTTCCCGCAACGGTCTGCGGGCGTTCTACTTCACCCGACCGCCCTACCTAGCCCGGGCCCCATCGGGACACTCGGAGCAGAAGCGCACCGCTTCGTCGAAGCGCTGGCCGCGGGCGGCTTCACCTGGTGGCAGGTCTGCCCGCTCGGCCCAACCGGTTACGGCGACTCGCCTTACCAAGCTTTATCGATCTTCGCCGGCAACCCCTACCTCCTCGACCTCGTCGACCTAGAGCGCCGTGGCTTCCTCACGTCGGCGGAAATCGCGAATGTCCAACGCGGGGCGGACCACCACACGGACTACGGACGGCTCTGGCATGAACTCCGTCCCCTCCTCAAGTTAGCTGGAGCTCGCGCCGCGCAGACTCTCTCGAACGAGGCGAGCTTCCTACAATACCAAGCAGAGCAAGCCCCTTGGCTCAAGGCTTGGTGTCAGTTCTCCGCGCTCCGCGAGCAGAACGGCTTCGCTGCCCCTTCGACTTGGACGGTAACGGCGGTCGATCCCGCTCGCTGCGCTGAAGCCGCCGCCCTGCAGTTCCTCTTCGCTGAGCAATGGCAGGCCTTACGCGCCCACGCCCAACGGCACGGTATTCGCCTGCTGGGTGACGAACCAATCTATGTCTCGGCCGATGGTTGCGACGTGCGAGCCCACCCGCAGCTCTTCCAGCTCGACGCCCACGGCCGACCCACGGCCGTCGCGGGCGTGCCGCCCGACTACTTTGCTGAGGACGGGCAGCTCTGGGGCAATCCGCTCTACGACTGGACTGCGCATGCAGCCGATGGCTTCGCGTGGTGGCGGTCGCGCGTCCTCCACGACCTGCAACTTTTTGATGCCGTGCGCATCGACCATTTTCGCGGCCTCTGCGACTACTGGAGCGTCCCCGCAGGCGCGCCCAATGCCCGCGGCGGCGCTTGGCACGACGGTCCGGGCCTGGCCTTCACCCAAGCGATGGGCGACTTGCCACTAGTCGCAGAAGACCTGGGCTTACTCTCCCCAGGCGTGGACATCCTGCGCCACGCCTCTGGGCTTCCCGGCATGGCAGTCATGCAATTTGGTTTCGGAGGATCGGCTGATAACCCGCATCACCCAGACAACGTCACGGCGGACCGGGTCGTCTATACGGGCACGCACGACAACGACACCCTCTGCGGTTGGCTCGCGAGCGCCACGCCAGAGGAACAAGCTAACTTGAAAGAACTCCTGGGGGCGGTGGACGATGTGCCGGCCGCTTTGACCAACGCTTTACTGCGCACGCCCGCGGTCTGCGCCATCCTGCCGGCGCAAGACCTGCTCAGCCTCGGTTCAGAAGCTCGCTTCAACACCCCCGGCAACCCGCAGGGCAACTGGACGTGGCGCCTGACCGACGCTGAGTTTGCGGAACTCACCCGCATCTTGCCGACCTGGCGTCCGCGCCTGGCGCAGAGCCAACGCCTTAACGCGTAAGCCGGCGGTACTTTGGCCGCCGCGGGGTATCGGAATCCTCCCCCAAGCGACGACGACGCGATTCGAGGTAGTCGCCGTAGTTGCCCTCGTGCCAGAAGAGTTTGCCGTCGTCCTCGAAGGCCAAGATGTGGGTCGCGACGCGATCGAGGAACCAGCGGTCGTGCGAAATCACCACGGCACAACCCGCAAACGACTCCAAGGCATCTTCGAGCGCGCGAATAGTATTCACGTCGAGGTCATTCGTCGGTTCGTCGAGCAGCAAGACATTCGCGCCAGCCTTGATTAAGCGGGCTAAATGGATGCGGTTACGTTCACCCCCGGACATTAGCCCAACTTTGCGCTGCTGCACGTCACCCGTGAAGCCGAAGCGGGCGGCGTAAGCACGCGCGGGGACGATGACCTTACCGAGGTGCACCATGTCCTGGCCATCAGAGATCGCTTCCCAGAGGGCCTTATCGGCCGGCAAGGAATCGCGGGACTGATCGACGTGGGCAATCTTGACCGACTCGCCCAAAGTGAGGGTCCCCTTATCGGGCTTCTCTTGGCCGGTGATCATCCGGAAGAGCGTCGTCTTACCAGCGCCATTCGGCCCAATGATTCCGACAATGCCACCGGCGGGGAGGGAGAAGTTCACATCCTCCATTAACACGCGGTCACCATAGGCCTTCATCATACCCTTAGCCTCAATGACAGCGCCACCCAATCGGGGGCCAGGCGGAATCCAAATCTCCGCCTTACTCTCCGTCTGGGCCTGATCCTGTGTAAGCATCTGCTCATAGGAACGTAAGCGGGCCTTGTTCTTGGCCACCCGGGCCTTAGGCGAAGAGCCAGCCCAGGCGCGTTCGCGCTCCATCGAGCGAGAGCGGGCCACTGACTGCTTTTCTTCGGTCTCGATTCGCTTCTGCTTCTGTTCGAGCCAAGAAGAATAGTTACCCTTCCACGGCACTCCCCGGCCGCGATCGAGTTCCAAGATCCAGCCCGCCACATTATCGAGGAAGTAGCGGTCGTGCGTGATGGCGATGACCGTGCCCTTATAGTTCTGCAGGTGGCGCTCCAACCAGGCCACCGTATCAGCGTCGAGGTGATTAGTCGGTTCGTCAAGGAGGAGGATATCTGGCTCCATCAAAAGCAGGCGACACAAGGCCACCCGCCGTTTTTCACCGCCAGACAGCGTCGAAACCACCGCGTCGGGAGCAGGGCAGCGCAGCGCGTCGAGGGCCATCTCAATACGGGCGTCCAGATCCCAGCCACCACGGGCATCGAGGATGGACTGAATTTCTCCTTGGCGAGCTAGGATCTTCTCCTGCTCCTTGGCCTCATCGGTCTCGGAGACCTTCACGAAAGTATCATCGTACTCCTCGAGCAACGCCTTCATCTCAGAGACAGCTTCCTTGACGCATTCGGCCACCGTCTTGGTTTCATCGAGCCGTGGCTCTTGGGCGAGGTAACCCAACGTGTAGCCTGGGACCGCACTGATCTCGCCATCGAACTCCTTGTCTTCACCGGCCATGATTTTGAGTAAGGTCGACTTCCCCGAACCGTTGAGACCGAGGACACCGATTTTGGCGCCAAAGAAGTAGGACAGGGAGATATCACGGAAGATTGGCTTCTTCTCGAAGTGCTTGGTTACACCCGACATGGTAAAAATCACCTTTTCGTCAGCCATGGTGCTAGAGGTTTACCGAAGACCCCCCGGGGGCAAGCGGAACCCACCCCCTCCCCGCCAAGGCGTCCCGCCTTGACAGGCCTTATTAGAGGGGGCATACCCGAAGTCCTAGTCACCTTTCCATAAGGTGGGTCCAGCCGGACCCGCCTTTTTTGTCGCCCATTTTCTCACCACACCACCCGTATACCCATGAGCGTAGACATTAAGCCCTACCTGCAATACCTCGAAAAGGAAAAGAACATCCCCAAGGATGAAGCCTGCGCGCTCATCGCCGAAGCCATCAAGTCTTCGGTCGAAAAGTCCGTCCTCGCCGGACAGAATATCGAGGTCATCGCCGACCCCGCTACGGGCAAGCTCGACGCCTACGCGGTCTACATCGTCAGCGACTCCCCGTCCGACCCCCTCAAGGAAATCAACCCCGTCGCCGCGACCGCCCTGAAGGCCGACGCCAAGATTGGCGAGGAAGTCCGTCGCCCTATCGCCGTCTCGGATCTCGGTCGCATCGCGGCTATGAGCACGAAGCAGCTACTCAACCAGCGTTTCCGCAAGATTGAGAAGGACCAAGTCTTCAAGGAGTATAAGGACAAAATCGGTGATATCGTCACCGGCACCGTCCGCCGCAATGACCGCGGTAATGTCGTCGTCGAACTCGGCTCGGCCGAAGCCGTCCTTACCCGCGCCGAAAGCTGCCAGGGCGAAATCTTCCGCACGGGCGACCGTATCCGCTGCCTGCTCCTCGAAATTCGCGACGACACCCAACGCGGTCGTGAATTCATCCTTTCCCGCGCCCACCCGAATTTCGTTCGGCGCCTGCTGGAGCTCGAAGTTGCTGAAATCGCTGATAAAACGGTCAACATCGCCGCCATGGCGCGTGACCCAGGCTACCGCACCAAAATTGCCGTCGACTCCTCCGACCCCAAGGTCGACCCCGTCGGCGCCTGCGTCGGTGCCCGTGGCGCCCGCGTCCGCAACATCGTTAAGGAACTCAACGGCGAGAAGATTGACATCATCCGCTGGCGCCCAGAGCCCCTCCAACTGTTGGAAGAAGCCATTCGTCCGGCCAAACCCCGCAACGTGCACATCGATGAGCGCAACCGCCTCATCCATTTTGAAGTCGACGAAGATGACATGCGCATCGCCATCGGCTCCAAGGGCCGCAACGCCCGCCTCACTTCCAAACTCATGGGTTGGCGCCTCGACATCACGAAGTCGACGCGTGCACCGGAGAGCGTGGACGCCCAGCTCGGCGAAAAGGCCCTGCGCCTCGCCGCCCTGCTCCAACTTTCGCCTGACCTCATTGCAAAGTTCGTGGGCCTCGGCATCTCCGAGCTCGCTGCCTTCAGTGATGTGACCGCCGAAGACTTGGTTGGCACCTCGATCACCGAGGATGAATTCAACACCGTCCTCGCTGCCGTCGCCAAGGCCAAGACCGCTGGCCAGGCCTAAGTCCGTCGCCGACTCCGCTCCCGCTACCGTCCACCCAGCACCTGCACATGACCGAGAAGAAGAAGAAACCCGAAGCAAAGAAGGCCTCGACCACCCAGCGTTACAGCGACGTGGCCAAGGAACTCGGCCTCGAGGTCAAGGCATTGCTCGCCTTGGCGGACCAGTTCGTAGAGGCCCATCCGGACTTCAAGGATCTCGTCTACGCCGAAGGCAAGAAGCCGGCTGCCTCCAGTAACTTCAGCAAGTTCTACCGCGATGACTTCATGAAGTTTGCGGAGGACAAACTGCCTAAAAAGGAAGAGCCAGTTCCCGTCAGTATCCCGGTGGTCGCTCCGATTGCTCCTGCTAAGCCCTTGGTCGAAGCCGCGAAGCCAGCGGCCCCAGTAATTCAGACCGCCCCCAAGGCTAACGTCCCTCCGACCGTCCTACCTCCCCGTCCAGCGCCGATTGCTCCGCCCCGCCCGGCCGCAGGCCCCACGCCGGTCGTACCCCCGCGTGTCGTCGTCCCGACAAATGCGCCGCGCAACGAACTGCCGCCGATCGTCATCACCCCTTCGCAGCCGCCCTCACCGACCAGCCGGCCCAGCCCGCTCCCGCCCACCGTTCGTCCGCCGGCCGCGCCCGTGGTCACGCGTACCGTCGGTGGTGGCGGTCAAATCGCCCCAGGCAGCAAGGGCGCAGTCACGATTCGCCCGCCCATCGTGGTCCGCGACTTCGCGATCGCACTCAACCTCAAGCCCTTTCAGGTCATCGGTAGCCTGATGGAGCTCAATAAGGTAGTCAGCATCACCTCCGTCATCGAAGAAGCCGACGCCCGGAAGGTCGCTGAGAAGCATGGCTACGTCCTCGAAATCCGCCACCGCGGGGAAGGCGCCCAGCCCGTCAAGAAAGTTGAGAAGAATACGGACGACGATCCCGCCCTGCTCGCCCAGCGACCACCCGTCGTCTGCGTGCTCGGCCACGTCGACCACGGCAAGACCACCCTACTCGACTACTTCCGTAAGACCAACGTGGTGTCCGGCGAAGCCGGCGGTATCACCCAGCACATCGGTGCCTACTCCGTTAAGTATCAGGGCGAGAAGCCTGAGTACAATGGACGGACCGTCACCTTCCTCGACACCCCCGGCCACGCCGCTTTCGCCAAGATGCGCGAACGTGGCGCCTCCGTCACCGACATCGCCGTCCTCGTGGTGGCTGCGGACGACGGCTTCATGCCGCAGACCGAGGAAGCCCTCAAGTTCGCCCAGAAGCACGCCACCGCAATCGTCTGCGCCGTGAATAAAGTGGACGCTAAAGGTGCCAACATCGACCGCGTGAAGCAGCAGATGCAGCAGCGTGGTATCACCCCAGAAGATTGGGGTGGCGAAACCATCACCAACGCCGTCTCCGCACTCAAAGGCACGGGCATGAACGAGCTCCTCGAGTCAATTCTCCTGCAGGCTGAAATCCTCGACCTCAAGGCCAACCCAAAATGCGCCGCCCAAGGCGTCGTCATCGAATCCCAAATGGAGACTGGTCGCGGCCCGACTGCGACCGTCATCGTTCAGAAGGGCACTCTCAAGGCCGGCGACTCCTTCGTCTGTGGTGAAACGTGGTGTAAGGTCCGTGCGCTCATGGATGAACGCGGTGGCCGTATCCAGAATTCCTCCCCAGGCACCCCTGCCCTCGTCCTCGGCTGGGACGCCGTCCCGGCTCCGGGCACGAAGTTCCAGACCCTAAAGAACGACCGCGAAGCCCGCGAACTAGCCGAAGAGGCCGCGCTCGCTGGCCGCAAGGCAGCCGAAGCCCAACAGCAGGCGCCGAACACCGGTGCCCGCCCTGGCATGACGGACCTCGAACGCCTCATGGCCGCCCTCTCTCAGGACAAGGAGAAGATTCTCCGCGTCCTGCTCAAGGCCGACGTCAACGGCACGCTCGAAGCCCTCGAAGGTTGCCTCCGCGAAATCAAATCCACCAAGGTCCGCCTCGACATCGTCGGCGGCTCCGTCGGTCCAGTCACGCAGAGCGATGTCCAACTGGCCGAAGCCGCCAAATCCATGATCGTTGGCTTCGACACCAAGATTGAGAATGGCGTCCAAGCCCACCTCAAGCGCACGGGCGTCCGCATCGTGACGCATGATATCATCTACGAGCTCATCACTTTAGTGAAGGATGCCATGTCCGAACTGCTCGACCCCGAAGTCCGCGAGAATAAGCTCGGCGGCGCCGAAGTCCGCGCGGTCTTCCCGCTGGGTAAGGAACACAAGGTGGCCGGTTGCATGGTCACCGAAGGTCTGGTTCGTCGCCAAGCCAAGGCTCGTCTCGTCCGCAAGGGCCAGATTATCCACCAAGGCCCGGTCGAGACTTTACGCCGCTTCAAGGACGATGCTTCCGAGGTCAAGGCTGGCTTCGAGTGTGGTATCAAGCTGGGTGGCTACGATGAGTACCAGCCGGGCGACATCATCGAAGTCGTCGAGATGCTCCAGGTTCGCCCCAGCCTCTAAGCCATGTCGCAGCGCCAGCTCCGGGTAGCCGAATTGATCCAGCGCGAGGTTTCCGTCGCGCTCCGGCGCAATTGGATTACCGAATCGGCGTTGATCACGATCACCCGCGCCACCGTTTCGCCCGACCTCCGCCAAGTGCGCGTCGGGTATGCGGTTTCGGGCGGAGACCCCGAGAAGAAGGCTGCTCGCACCTTCCTTAAACGTATCCGACGCGAACTCCGCGCGGCGGTCAGTGGTATCTTGCAAATGAAGAACGCCCCCGAGCTCATCCTCGCGGAAGACGACGTCACGGGCGGCGTCGCGCGCGTCCAGGCCCTGCTCGACGAGATGTCGCGCAAGGATAAGCCGGCGCCGTCAACGGACTCTGACGAGTAAAACCCGGCGGGCTTAAGCCGTCGGCGACCCTACTTCCGGAAAATCGCGGAGTGCCTCGCGGACCGCCGTGGCCCGGCGACGATCGCGACCATCGCTGTCTAGTTCGGCACCTTGCCGCGCCTGCACGTGCGCTGGCTGGCCTTCGATCAGCAAACGGTCGACGACATGGCGGCGTTCCTCCGGCAAGCAACCCATGTCACAGGCCAAGCGCAGGTGCGAAAGCATATTCATCGACTCCGCACTGGTCAGCAGGCGCGCATGACGCAAGAGGCCCAATGACCGGGAGAGGCGGTCGACAAAGCGCTCCCCTTCCTCTTGGGCGACCTTGCGACGGGCATTCCATTCTTGGTCGACCAAGGTCTTCACCCAGCCGCCGAGGTGACGGAGAATTGCATCCTCCGACAAACCCAAGGTTTGCTGATTAGAAATCTGGAAGATGTTACCGGCGGCTTCGGTGCCTTCGCCCAGCCAGCCGCGGACCGCCAAGCCATCTTGGCTGAGGGCGCGCGTGACCTTCTCGATATGTCCGGCGAGGCAGAGCCCGGGTAGGTGCACCATGGCCGAGGCGCGCAGGCCCGTGCCGACATTCGTCGGACAAGCCGTCAGGAAGCCCAGCTGATCCGAGAAAGCGATGCCGAGCGTTGCGCCGATGGCGTCGTCGAGCTGTTCCGCGATGTTCCAGGTCCCACGCAAATGCCAGCCTGCCTTGACGACCTGGATGCGCAGGTGGTCTTCCTCGTTCACCATGACCGAGCAGGTCTGGTCGCGGCTGATGACGGCTGCGCCACTCTTACCTGAGGCCAACTCCTTGGACACCAAGTGACGCTCCACCAACACGGCACGGTCGAGGTCGGGCAGGTCGCCCATCTTAAAGACATGCGACTTCCGGAAGCGGGGTAGCTGGGTCAGGGCCTCAATACAACGCTCCGCGATCTCCTTGCGGTGCGCGGGCTTTGCCCACCCCGGGAAGGGGAACCCTTCGAGATTACGGGCGAGACGCACGCGCGTGCTGAGCACCACGGCCTGCTGGGCGCCCAGCAAGTGCGTGAGCTCATTCTCGTCGGCAAGGATTTCCTGAACGGACATGGGGTTTAGAGGGTGTCGAGTTGGGTGGTGATGCGAGCGGCCTCATCGCGTAGTTTTGCGGCGGTCTCGTAATCTTCAGCGGCAATGGCGGCGGTTAGTTCCTGCTGCGCCGCCTGCAGACGTTGGCGGAGTTGCCCGACGGGGACCGTGCCAGCGGGGGCCCGACCGACATGCTGAATCTCATGCTGCACCTTGGTCAGTAGACCGCCGAGGGCGACCCCGAAGACCTGCCAACATGAAGGGCAACCCAAACGGCCGCGACGGCGGAACTCGACATCCGTGAAGCCGCACTGCGGGCAAGTAATCGCCGGGGCTGGCGTCGCCGCATTCACGGCGTCCGCGAGTTGGAAGACCGCTGCATCCCCCGCCCCGCCCTTCGCGGCGCAAGCTTCGCAAAAATCGGCCTTCGTCACCTTACCCTGGACGATTTGGGTCAGGTGGACAGTCGCGACGGCGTCGCAGACAGAGCACTTGAGCGGGTTGGACATCGAAATACCAGCAAAACGAGGTAACCCCCGTTGGCAAGGGCAAGCGGGGGCGGGTTTGACTTCACGGCTCGGCCGTCCTTGATGGGGGAAGTAGCCTGATGTCCTCCAAGACCCGCATTGTCATCACTGGGATCGGCCTGACCGCCCCCAACGGGAACTCCCTCCATGAGTTTCGCGGTAACCTCTTAGCCGGCAAGGCACGCATCGCTGAGATCGACGTCCGCCACATGGGCCGCCACCCGGCCGGGGTCTGCGATTTCGACGCCACCAAGTGGCAGAAGCGGAAGGAACTCCGTAATGGCACGCGGGTGGGGTCGATTTCCATCTATTGTGCCCGCGAAGCCCTCGGCGATTCCGGGCTCGTCTGGGAGTCCGTCGATAAGTCCCGCGTTGGCGTATACCTCGGCATCACCGAACACGGCAACGTCGAGACCGAGAACGAGATTCATAATATTTCCCAGTTCGGCTTCGACACGAAGTACTGGACCCACCACCACAACCCACGCACGGTAGCGAATAATCCGGCGGGCGAAGTGACGATGAATATGGGCATCACGGGCCCCCATTACACGATCGGAGCGGCCTGTGCAGCCGGCAACGCGGGCCTCATCCAAGCCGCGCAGATGTTGCAACTCGGCGAGGTCGACTTGGCCTTTGCTGGCGGCGTCTCGGAGTCGATTCACACCTTCGGTATCTTCGCCGGCTTCAAGAACCAAGGCGCCCTCGGCGCCCACGTAGACCCCACCAAGGCGTCCCGTCCTTTCGATAAGAACCGCAATGGCATCGTCATCTCCGAAGGCGGCGCCATCTATGTCTTGGAGCGCCTCGAGGACGCCCAGAAACGTGGGGCCCGGATCATCGCCGAGATTGCCGGTTGGTGCATCAATTCCGACGCCACGGACGCCGTCCTGCCCAACCCCGAGCGACAGGCGGAGTGCGTCCGCCTCGCCCTTAAGCGGGCGGGGATGCGCCCCCAAGACATCCATATCGTGTCCACCCACGCCACGGCCACGGCCCTCGGCGACATCCAGGAGTGTACCGCCCTCCGGGAGGTCTTCACGGACTGCCCCGGGACTTATATTAATAATACCAAGAGCTTCATCGGCCACTGCATGGGGGCCGCCGGCGCCCTCGAATTAGCGGGTAATTTGCCCTCTTTTGACGATGGCTGGGTCCACCCGACCATTAATATCGATGAACTCGACCCCGAGTGTGCCCTGCCGGGCCTGGTCATCAACCAGGCCGTCCAAGCCCCCCGCCTAGAGGCCATCTTGAATAACTCCTTCGGCATGCTCGGCATCAATTCAGCCCTCATTGTAAAGAAATATGGGGTTGCCTGAACGGCCAAGGGCGGTTGAAACAGAACCCCACGCACAATGACCAAGGAAGACATCAAGCAGGTCGTACTCGACATCATCGCCGACATCGCGCCGGACGAGAACCTTTCCGCCGTTAAGCCGGAGGTTCGCCTCCGCGACCAGTTGTCCCTCGATTCTATGGACTTCTTGGATATCGTGATGGAGCTCCGCAAGAAGTACGGGATTGAGGTGCCCGAGGCCGATTACGTCCAACTGGCCTCCCTCGACTCCTGCGCAGAGTACCTCTTCCCTAAGTTTCAGGCCAAAGGTAGCAAATAAACCGCACCCACCCCACTAAAGAAGGAGGCCACCCGACCAGGCGGCCTCCTTCTTTATTTGCCCCCGTCCAGACACCCGCCAGTATTATTGATAAGCGCCCCCCGTGAAGCCTCTAACCCTCCTCCTGCTCCTAGCCGCCACCGTGCTGAGCGCCGAGCCCGTCCAACTCCGCAAGAGCGGCAACATCGTGACGTTCGAATACGTCACCCAAGACGAGGACACGATCACCGTTCAAGTCCCCGGCAAAGACTCCGTGCTCACCTACAAGTGGGAAGACCTTGATCAGGAATGGACGAAGAAGAACTCCCCCAAAGTCTGGGCTGAACGCGAGCTGCTCCTGAAACCCGCCAAGGATGAGGCGATGGAAAAGAAGAAGCGGGACCAAGAGCCCGAAGAAGACCCCTTTGCCAAGGTGTCCACCCCGACTGACACCAAATCACTCATCCGCAGCCTCTCCGTCTCGATGTTCGATGGGCTCAAGGGCGTCCAGATCATCAACGTCGAGAACATCCTTAAAGAAGGCGAAATCGAAGAGGCTACCTTCTGGAAGACTTTTAACGAACTGAAGGCCGCCAGTAAGCCGGCACCTGATGCGAAGGAAAAGACTGAAGCAACGGACAAGGAGATGAGCGACAAGTCGGACCGGTCCGAGGTCAAGAAGCCTGAAAAAAACAAGCCGAGCACGCAGAAGTCCAAGTACAGCACCAACAATAATACGGAGAAAACAACCCAGCGCCCCGAACAGTTTAAGACCTTCGAGGAAAACGCTAAGAAAGACTACGAGGCCGAGAAGAAGAGCTTCGCCGCCATCGGCTATTTCCGTCTGCTCGCCGAAGGTGGCGTCAAAGGTAAAGCCACCTGGGCGATGCTCCGCCGGGCCCCCGATGACCGGAAGGCCATGGTCACCATGTTACGTAAATATGAGGCCATGGCCGCCGAGTTGGCCGAAAAGCCCGACGCCAGATCGTCCCGCAATGAGAACCTCGCCCTGAAGAAGCATCTCCAAAACGCGGCTGAAGCCATCGAGAAGGTCAACCGGGAGACCTTGACCATGGAGTTAAGCCTCAGCAATTACTGCCAGACGCTCCTAAGCCACCTGCCTAAGTAAGCCACGCGCCAGCTCCGCCAAAAGGAACCGGCCGCCTTCGTGAGAAGACGGCCGGTTTTTTAATGGTGGAGCCTATCGGGCTTGAACCGACGACCTCTTGCATGCCATGCAAGCGCTCTACCAACTGAGCTAAGGCCCCTTGAAAAGGGAT
Organism: Akkermansia muciniphila; assembly: GCA_945878755.1. Taxonomy (GTDB): domain Bacteria; phylum Verrucomicrobiota; class Verrucomicrobiia; order Opitutales; family UBA953; genus UBA953. The sequence continues at coordinate 2,913 of CAMDWM010000018.1, read as the reverse complement.
GGTTAACAAAGGTTGCTCAAAGGGCACGGTCAACGCTTTTTTCCCAACAGTCCTAGTCTCTGGTTGCCAATGGACGGGCATGCCTTTGCTTTCCCCCTGTGGATGAGTCAGCAGACAGCCCCGAAGAGGGCCAAACAGGCCAACAGCCCGCCCGCGGGCTGCGTTTTACCGACGATTTGATCGCCACCCTCCCCGTCGGCCTGTGGGACGGCTATACCGAGGTAATCGAGAGTGAGCAGGACGCCGAACGAGCCGTGAAACACCTTTCCAAGGAACGTGTCCTCGGCTTCGACACGGAGACCCGGCCCTCCCATACCCGCGGAATCACTTACCTGCCTTCCATCCTGCAGCTGGCTGGTGCCGAAAAGATTTTCATCTTCCGACTCGATGAGTGCGGCGGGGTCCCGGTGATGTTCCCGCTCCTCTGCGATCCGCGTAAGGCCAAGGTCGGGGTCGCGGTCCGTGATGACGTCCGTCACCTCCAAGAACGCGCCCCGTTCGACGCCCCCGGCTTCATTGATGTGTCTGACTTCACTAAGCGTGCAGGCGTAATCAACACGGGCCTCCGGGCGCTCGCCGCCATCTACCTCGGGTTACAGATGAAGAAATCGAAGAGCGTGCAGTGCTCCCACTGGGAACTCCCGTTTGCGGTGAACAGCAAGAATAAGAAGGACGCCGAGTTCGCCCGTAAGCAGATTGTCTACGCCGCCAACGATGCCTGGTTCAGCCGCGAGCTGTTCCTGAAGCTCGAGAAGGACGGCATCATCCCGCGCTTCGAGTAAGCCACATGGGCCCGACTTCCACAGAGCTGGCCCAGACCCTCGGACTCGACCACACGAAGCGACACCTCTTCTTGTGCGTGAAGTCAACGGAGCAGGCCTGCTGCGGCGGTGAACTCGCCGTCCGCTCCTGGGAACACCTGAAGATACGCCTGAAGCAGCTCGGGCTCGATGGCCGGGGCGGCATCCAGCGCACCAAAGCAGATTGCCTAAGGGTCTGCGTGCAAGGGCCTATCGCCGTGGTCTACCCAGAAGGCGTCTGGTACCGCGACTGCACACCCGAGAACCTTGACCGCATCATCCAAGAGCACTTGGTGGGCGGGCGTATCGTGGCGGACTTGCGGTTCGCCGGGCCTACTTCTGCGTAGGTTCCTTCTTCTTCGGGATATCTAGCTTCTGATACAAGGCCCGCAACTTGGGTTGCAGGTCAGCATAAGGTACGTCCTGCACCGCCTGACCAGACTTCACGGCCATCGCCGCGGCGACGCCAGCTGACTCACCGAGGATCATCCACACGGGCTCCATCCGAATGGAGGTCATCGCAATGTGGCTAGCGGAAACACAGACGGGGACCAGGAGGTTTTTGCACTGGGCCTTCTTCGGGACAATCGAACGGTACGGAATCTGGTAAATGCCGCGGTTCTTCTCCTCGAGATAAAGCATCGAATAATAGCCGCCCATGAGGGCGACTTTTCCGTCGAGCGCGACGGTGGCGTAAGGCCACTCATCGACCCCATAGGAGGCAAGGCCAACGGAGTCAGCGGGCGCCGCCTTACCTTCCATATCCTTCTGGGTGACGACGTAATCTGAGACCATGCGCCGTGCCTCCCGGACGTAGAGTTGATGCGGATAGCCCTTGGTGTCGTCGAACGCCCCTTTCTCGAGCCCGGCACTGAGGGCGATTTCCTTCTGCTTAGCGGGGACACTGGGATCGGTACGCAAGAAATGCGTCATGCCGCGGACGAAATCCTGCTGCTCCTTCCAAATCTGAGCGCGGGTCGCATAATCGCCATCCGGGTAACTCGCGTTATGGCCATAGTTCGTCGGGGCAAACAAGGCGCGGGCCAGATTACCGGCGCCGCCGGAGTAGACGCGGCCGCCGCTCTTCTCCCAGCCGTCGACCTGGCCGCGCATCACGCGGCCGGAAAGGATATCCACGCCCTGCTGGAACGCCCGACGATAGAGTTCGAACTGCTTGGGGTCGTAGTTCACTGGCGGCTCGATTGGTAGGCTCTCGCCTTTGAAGACGAAGCGCCAACGAAAGCCGTAGCCCATCGTTAGTTTATCCGCCTCGCCGACTGGCGCGACCGGCGTCGCCTGCAGGCCGGGGAGCAGGCCGCTCTGTGGATCGCCCGCCTTCACATAAGGATCAAGCGCGTAGACCGACATCGGCGGCTGCGCGCCGGCCAAACTCTCGCCGTAGGCCGACTTGGCCTCACGCCCGAAGGCGTAGTCGACGCCAGCACGTGCCATCAGGTCGCCTTCATAGGAACAATCGATGAAGACCTTCGCCTTGATCACATGTGCCATGGCCTTCGTCGGCTGCGCCGGGGGACAGCCGTATTCGTCGAAGGGTGCCAGGACCAAGTCGATCGAGCGAATCACTCCATCTACTTTCTGCGCGGCACTGACACGATGCTCAAAGAGCACGGTGACGCCGGCGGACTTTAGCATCTCAGCGAAGACCGCGCGATACTGGGCATCCTTGTAATCCTTCTTTAGGATTGGACGGGTCGAGCCACTGACCGCCTCTTCCCGGCCCCAGTCGATATGCATCAAGCCGCCGCCCGTCATGCCACCGAGCCATCGGCTAGGCTCGACCACGATCACCTTGGCTCCTTCCTTGGCGGCGGCGCACGCGGCCATTACCCCACTCGCATTACCACCATAGACACAGACGTCGTAGGCCGCGGGAGGTTCCACGGCAGCCAACTGAGCCGACCAGGCAAATAGGCCCAGCCCGAAGACAAGACGGAAGAAAACACGGCCACGGGTAACGACAGAAAGCATGGGTTATGGGCACCCTAGGCGCAGGGTTAGGTGAGTCAATATTCGCCTCTATTCGCTAACGTATAGCCGCCAGACGCACACGTGCTTCGGCCAACAGTTCGTCGTACCCGTCCCGCCTTGCCAC
>CAMDWM010000017.1:0-18521 GCA_945878755.1 Akkermansia muciniphila | reverse complement strand
CAACGTGGGCCTATGTCCGACCCTTGGGAATCCCTGCGCCTGCTCGCCGACCCTACTAGGGCGCGGATACTCTTCCTCCTAGCCAAGGGCGAACTCTCCGTCGGCGAACTGCAAGAAATCCTCGGCATGCGCCAATCGCGTATCTCGACGCACCTGTCGTTGCTCCGTAAGGCCGGCCTGGCTTTGGACCGTCGCGACGGAAAGCACTCTTACTATGACCTGACACCGAACCTACCGAGCGGCGTGAGCCAGATCCTTGAGGCTGCGCTGGCCGCGACCGCCAAGGACGCCACGACCTTGGCCGACCAGCGTGCGTTCAAGCGGCTCGCCGAAAAGCGGCGCCGCAAGTCGGAGCAGCACTTCAACCTCGTGGCCGACCGACTCGGCCGGAACTACTGCCCCGGTCGCTCCTGGGAGTCGATTGGCCAAATGCTCCTGCTCTTGGCTCCTAAAGTACGCATCGCTGACCTCGGTGCTGGCGACGGCACGGTTTCCCGACTCCTGGCCCGGCAGGCCGAATTTGTCCATTGCGTAGATAACTCCCCCAAAATGGTCGAACTTGGAAGGGAACTTGCTGATAAAGAAGAACTTAAGAATGTGGACTACGTCCTTGGAGATATTGAAAAAGTCCCACTGAAGGACCGCAGTGTCGACCTCGCCCTCCTCAGTCAGGCCCTCCACCATGCGGAAAATCCGCGAAAAGCCCTTTCGGAGGCCTTCCGAATCCTGAAACCGGGTGGGCGTCTGCTCATTTTGGACCTACGGGCCCACCGTTTCGAGAAGGCGCGCGAGCTCTATGCCGACCGCTGGCTGGGTTTTAAGGAAAACGACCTGCACGACTGGATCGAGGAAGCGGGCTTTACGCACTCCGAAGTGAGGGTCGTCGCGAAGGAGGTCCAAGAGCCCCATTTCGAGACCCTGCTCGGCAGCGCCCTGAAGCCTAACCGCTGAGCACTTAATGTCAGAACCGTGGCGGTGCCAGTCCGTCACAATAATGGGAACAAAATCGCGGGATAGTGCTTGGCAGTATCCACCCCAAAGGGCTATTTTAAGGCTTCCCCCCACTGAGGCATCCCCACCTCCCCTAATCTCCGATGGTTACCCAAGAGTCTCGCACCTACAAGTTGGCCAAAGCTGCCATCCTTGCCGTCCTTATCGCTGTCATCCCGGCGACCACCAGCCTGCGCGCCCAAGGCGCTCCCGCCGCGGCCAAAGTCCAAGAGGACCCCTTGACCGCGCAGTACAACAAGACGATGGGGGAGATCGACAAGAAGCAGTTCCCCGCCGCGCTGAAGAACCTCGAAGACCTGGAAAAGAAAGTCGCGAACATGGGGCCAGCCATGCAGGCGACCGTCTGCTTCCATCGGGCCCGCACCTTTTACCTAATGAAGGACTGGGTGAAGGCCGACACCGAGCTAAACACCTTCCTGACGAAATACCCCGAAGGCACGGGCCGGATTATCGACGAAAACGACAACATGCGTGGCGTCGCGCAGTTAACGCTCGTCGAAGTCTACGCCAATCAGTCCAAGTGGGACCCTGCCCTCGACCTACTTAAGATGCTCCGCACCAATCCACTGGTGCAGCCCAAGGACCGCGTGAACGCTTACACCCTGTCCGCCCGTATCGTCGAAGAAAAATCGAAGAGCGGCTCGGAGGAGGAGAAAAAGCAAGCCCTCGGCCAAGCCGTCGGCCTACTGAAGCAAGTCACTGGCGGCGGCCTCGGCACGCCGGAAGCCCGCGAAGGCGGCATGCGCTTGGTCGAGGTCTACACCAAGCTCGGGCTCGTCAAGGAAGCCGAACAACTTAAGGCTGAAATCGACGCTAAGAGCACGGGCTCGCCCGCGGAGATTGTTCGCTCGAACTTCCAGCGTATCGAGATCGGCGACGCCCGCTTCGAAGCCGGCGAAAGCGCCACCGAGCAGAAGCCCAAGGAAGAACTCTATCGCCAAGCGCTCGCCAGCTACCAGGGCGCTCTCCGTCGCGCCACCGTCAACCGTTCGGTCACCAAGGCCGTCGAGATGAAGCAGGTGGACCTAGACAAGATCGTGAAGGACAATCCCAAGCCGACACCGGAGGCCACCGAGAAGATCGAGAAGGCCCGGGCTGAGCTGGAAAGCTTCAAGACCATCCAGAGCGAATTCGAAAAGAACACGGACTACGACGCTTTCATATCTTACCGCATCGGCCTCTGCCTCCTCGAGCTCAAGCGCCCATGGGAAGCCTTCGTGGCCTTCCGTGATATCTTCGAAAACAACCCAAACTTCTCCAAGGTCTCGGGCGCTTACTACTACTACATCCTCGCCCTCCGCGAAATCGGCCGCAACAGCGAGGCCCAGGCGAAGTGCAAGGAGTTCCTGGCTAAGTACCCGGACGCCGAAGAGGTCTCCATGGTGGCCGTCATCCTTGGTTCGATTTCCCAAGACCGCGAAGAATACGAAGAAGCCATCGGCCACTACAATTGGGCCAAGGCCAACGTGAAGAAAATCGATCCAGCCACGCTGGAGGAAATCGAATTCCGCATCGCCTGTTGTCACTTTTCCCACGTTGATTGGGACAAGGCCCGCATCTCCCTCGACGAGTTCCTTAAGAAGTACCAGCGCTCCTTTGCGAGGGAACAGGCAATGTACATGAACGCCCTGTGCTGGTTCTACCAAGGCAAGTTTAAGGAAACCAAGCTCGGCTTTGACGAATACCAGAAGGCTTACCCGAAAGGTGAGTACCTCGCCGACGTCCGCTACCGCCAAGCCATCGTCAAGTTCGGCGTCAACCCGCCCGAAATCCCAGCCACCATCACCCTCTGCAATGAGTGGCTGCGCGATTACGGCGTCAGCAAGGTCGAAAGCGTCGTCAATCAGGTCCCCGAGGTCCACACACTCATCGGTGACGCGGCCATCCGTATCGCGACGGAGTTGGACAAAGATATTTCGACGGCCGACAAGAACCTTCGCACCAACGCCGAGCCCGCCCTGAAGGCCAAGTACAAGGCCGAGAAGGAGCGCCTGGAGAAGGAAAAGGAAACCCAAACCGTCAAGGCGATCGATGCCTACATTGCGGCCGCCCGCTCCGGCCGGACGAACGCCAATGCGTTGGACTTCGTCCTCCGCGAACTCGGTAAGCTCCTCCCTGGACGCGGCGAACACGCCCGCATGCGTGACCTTTACAAGGAAGTCTACGACTGGGACCATGCTGACCCGAAGTCACTGAACTACCTCTACGAAGTCATCAAGGCCACCGAACGCATGGGGGACAAACCCGAGTTCGCCCAGCAAGCCGAAGCCGTGCAGAAGCGCTTCAGCGCCCAGCTCGCCGCGGCCCGTAAGAAGGCCGATGACCTCTTGAAGTCCGACGGCAAGCCCGCCGAGGTCGCCGCCGCCAAGGCAGCCATTACCACCCTTTCCACCGAACTCGCGGCCGAACTCGACGTCGTGGATAAGGCGCGCCAAGCCAGCGTCCTCGCCGCCAAGACCGAAGCCCTCGGTATCCTCTCCACCGCCGTCGCCGAGTCCATTAACGACCGCAAGCAGGAGGGCTCCGAAAAACTCGTCCTCTTCCTAGCTGAAAAGCTCGCCCGCAAGGTGAAGCGCGTGAAGCCGGGTGCGGCCGTCGACCCGAATGCCTACACCGCGGCCAACGCCGAGGACGAAATCACCAAGCTGCTACGCCTCGAGGAAAATAAGGATTCCCTCATCGCCCAGGCCCGCGGTTTCTTCGCGAAGGGCCAGTTAGCCGCCTTCCTCCGCGATCCCGTCAAGTCGGACTTCTATTTCAAGAAGATCTCCGCCAACTACAAGGCCGAGGAACTCAGCCCGACCATCTTGGCCATCGTTGGCGACCACATGCTGGCTAAGGGCGAGACCAAGAACTCCGAAGGCTATTTCCAATACATCATGGAGCACCATCGCTCCTCGGAATACGCTGACTACGGCTTCGCCGGCCTCGCGGAAATCCGCCTGATCCAGAAAAAATACAAGGAAGCCCTCGACCTCTGTGCCGAAGCCATCGACAACGGCGTCGTGATGTCGAAGGAGAAGGATATCCGCTTTATCAAGGCCCGGGGCCTCGCAGAAATGAAGAAGTACCCCGAGGCCAAGGCCGAGTTCGAAGAAATCGCCAAGACCAAAGAGTGGAAGGGTGAGACCACCGCCGGCTGCCTTTACTGGCTCGGCGTCATGGAAGAACGCCAAGGCAATAACGCGGAAGCGGTCGCCTATTACCGTCGCACCTATCAAGCCTGGAAGAAGTATGAACTCTGGTCGGCGAAGGCCTACCTGGGCGCCGCCCGCCTCTTCGCCACCAAGCTGGACCAGAAAAAGGAAGCGAAGGAAATCATTACGGAGATGCTGTCCAAGGATCGCATCAAGGACACCCCTGAGGCCACTGAAGCCCGCATCCTTTCGTCCAAACTCTAAACGACCATGCGTCCCGCTGTCTGCTCCTTCTTGACCGCCGCGCTCCTCTGCGCGGCCACCCAGTCCTTTGGCCAAGCCCTCATCTTTAAGGGTGGCGAACGCTGGGAAGTGAACGACCCATTCAAATTGGATAAGTCCGTCCCGCCCAAGCCGGTGAGCGACCCGAAGAAAGGCACGATTAGCAGCATTAAGGGTACGGTGGTCCGCACCATCAACTCTGGCGGCACCGACATCGAGTCCACCCGCAAACTTACGGAAGTCGTAAGCATCGTCTGGCCTACTGTTGATAAGCTCACGGAAGCTCAGCTCTTCGTCAGCCGCGGCGAGCCCAGCAAGGCCCTCGACAGCATCGAACCCATCATCAAATTCTTTGATGCCTTCAAGAAGACCCCTGGCTCCCTCTGGCTGAAGGCCTCCATGGTGAAGCTGGATGCACTCGACCGGTTGGAAAACGACGCGGTCATCGGCGCCTTCCTCGATAACCTGGAAAAGAACGACGACGGCTCGAGTCCTGAATTAGCCAATAAGATTAAGTTAGCCCGTCTCATGCAGCGCGCCCGCCGCGGCGAGCATGACACGGTCATCTCCGAGGCCACGGATCTCATCACCAAGATGGACGACCCGGACGTTCTTGCCCGCTTGCACATCGTCAAAGGCAGCTCACTCCTCGCCACCAAGAAATACGAGGCGGCCATGAATACCTACCTCCGGGTGCCAGTCTTCTATGGCGCTCAGGCTGAGCACCTCCCTAAAGCGATGATCGGCGCCGCCCGGTCCTTCCGGGGCATGGACAGCCCCGCCACCAAGGAACAACGGCTGGAAGAAATCTCTAACCGATACCTCCGCGACCTGATTGCGACGTTCCCGGTCTCGAAAGAGGCCGAGGAAGCTAAGAAGCTCCTCCCCAAGGAGGACCGTCTGGCGGCCGAAGCCGATTCCGCTAAGATCAAGGATGCCGCCGTCATCCCTGATGCGACCGCCAAGCCTGACGCGCCGAAGGCGGATAACGCCAATAACAACGAAGGCAATAAGTGAGACCTTGCTCCTTTTCTAATCCCGAACTAAACCATCCCCATACCCGTCGCTTCCCCATGAAGAAACTCCGCTCCTCCCTGCTTACCTTCGCCTTCCTCGGCCTGATGACCGTCGTTGCCTCTGCGGCCGAAGGCGGCATCAAGGAAAAGACCCTCCTCGACCTCTTCGAAGAAGGCGGTTGGGTCATGTACCCCATCACCATCGCCTCCGTGGCCATGATCTGGTTCATCGTCGACGGCTACATTCGCACGAGCGAAAAGAAGCTCTACCCAGCCGGCCACGTCACCCAGCTCCGCGAGATCTTCCAGCGCGGCGACTACCCTGGTGCTTACAACTTCGCCAAGAACGCTGGCTCACCCGTCGCTGAAGTCGTCCGCGCCGGCGTGGCTTTCACTCCAGATGGCAAGGTTATGACTGAAGAAGCCATCATCTCTGAAGTCTCGCGCATCCAAGGTGAGCTCATGGGCCGCGCCTCCTACCTCTCCGTCATCGGCGTCTGCACCCCGATGATCGGCCTCGTCGGCACCGTGACTGGCATGATGAAGGCCTTCGATAAGCTCGGCTCCTCGGGCGTGGGTGACCCTTCCCAGCTCGCTGAAGCTATCGGCGAAGTGCTCGTGGCAACCGCCGCGGGCCTCTTCATCGCCATCCCTGCGTTCATCTGCTACTACCTCCTCCGTAACCGCATCACCAAGGGTATCCATGACATCCAAGAAATCGTCACCGGTCTCTTCCGTGCCTTCCCCTACGACGAAGTTGCTGGCCATACCGTCGGCGACGAAGTGATCTACGCTGCGAAGCCCGATTGGAACGCTTCTCCGGCTCAAGTCGCCGACGAAGCCCCCAAGGCCTAAGTTTTCTTCCACCCCTTAAACAAACACACGAACCATGGCAGGCGGAGGCGGAGGCGGAGACGGGGAACCCGAGTTCCAGGTGGCGCCGATGATCGACGTCCTCCTGGTGCTGCTGATCTTCTTCATGTCGATCACCTCGGCCCAGGTCCTCAAGGTCGACAAGAATATCTCGCTACCCGTGGCGTCCCACGGCGTGAAGCGGGATGACAAGGCCGCTGCTGGCCTGATCAATATCTCTTGGGACAAGAACACCGGCCAGGCGAAGTACAAACTCGACGACCGTGAACTGGATATCAACGACAAGGATGGCATCGCCAAGGAATTGGCGGCTCGCAAGGGTTCCAACGAGAAGTACCGACTGCTCATTCGAGCTGACCGCCAGTGCCACGCGAAGTACATCTCCAAAGCCCTCGAGTGGGGTGCCGAAGCCGGCATCGACAACATCGCCTTCTCGGGCCTTAACCGCGAAGAATAAGCCATGAAACAAGCTCCCCGGGAAATGCCGTCAGACGCTGGCTTTCAAATCGCCCCGATGATCGACGTGGTCTTCGTAATCATGCTCTTCTTCATGGTGATGGCTGGTGCCGTGAAGGTGGAACACGAACTCAAGACAACCCTTCCCGGTAATGCCGAGACGGCCAAGGAAACCGAGATGCCGGATGAGATTACTATCGGGGTTTCGGAAAACGGCGCGATTACCATCAACGAGGACCCCGTCGGGCAGCCCAACGACAAGACCTTGGAAGGCCTCTATAACGAGATGATGAAGATGGCTACGGCCGCTAAGCAGTCCAAGACGAAGCTACTCATCACGGTGCAAGCCGAAGAGGCCGCCAAGTACGATCGTGTGATCAACGTGCTCGATGTCTTGGCCCGCGCCGACATCACCAACGTGACCTTTGCGGTGGCGGAACCAGAATAAGCCACCGGCTTATCGACCAAAGGCCGCCTTCTGAGGCGGCCTTTTTATTGGGCGGACTTGCCAACGCCACGGTGGGCGCTTGTACTAAAGGTATGAAATTCACCGCCGTCCTCTTGCTTGTCCTCAGCCTCGGCCTCTCCGGCTGCATTATCGTCATCGAGCAGGCCAAGGAAAAGAAGGATGCCCCGGCCCCGGCCGCGAAGTCTGAAGCGAAGTAAGCCCTGCCGAGCGACCGCTTAGGCGAAGCCTTGCGTCGAATCGATGACGCGGCGCACCGCCTCGTAATCGTTGCCGATGCTCAGCGGGTCTGGCTTGGGTAGCTCGTACGGGAAAATCGATGCATGGCTATCGTCAAAGGCGGCCTGCAGGACATCCGGGAACTTGGCCGGGTGAGCCGTTCCGAACACCACGACGTCTAAGTCGCCATTACCTGGCTGCGCCAACAGGTCTTCCGCGGCCTTCCAGCCGACAGCCGTGTGCGGGCAAAGGACATAACCACCGGCCGAGCGCACGCGACGCATGGCATCCAGGGTGGCGGCATCATCGACGGTGACGGCCGAGACCGCCGGACCGCCCTGTCGCCATGCGAGGAGGCGATCGAGGTTATTAGGAGCACCGATGTCCATGGCGTTGGACGCGGTGGGCGTAGAGCGGCGAGGCTGATACTGCCCCGTAGCAAAAAGCTCCGGTAACGGTGAGTTAATATTCGTCGCCGCGACGAGGACGTCCACTGGCAGGCCCATCCGACGGGCCAGTTGGACGGCCCCGACGTTGCCTAAGTTGCCCGAGGGGACGACAATGCCGAGACGGCGGCCGGCACCCAACTGACGACGGACATGGAAGGCAAACGGGACCTGCGCGATGAGGCGAATCGGGTTAATTGAGTTCGCCGTGAGCAGCGGGCCGACGCGGCGCAAGGAGTCATCCGCCAACGCGCGCTTCACCAAGGCCTGACAATCATCAAAGGAACCGTCAACCGAGAGGGCGACGACGCCCGGACGAGCCCGGGCAATCTGCGACTCCTGCACCGGGCTGACGCCGATGCGGGGATAGAGGACGACGGCGCGAACGCCAGGGATTCCGGCGCAGGCTTCGGTGACGGCTCCGCCCGTATCACCCGAAGTCGCAGCGAGAATCGTAAAACGATGGTACTCGGCGCTGAGCACGTGAGCGGTGACGCGCACCAATAAGCGCACGGCAAAATCCTTGAACGCGGCCGAGGGGCCCTGAAAAAGTTCGAGGACTTGAATACGGCCTGCCGCCTGTCCAGCGAAGCCTGGGGGATGTACCAAGGGGACGGGAAAGTTGAACGCCTCCTGACAAAGGCGGTGCAAGACATCGGCCCCCAGTTCTGCTTGGAGGAACGGGCCGATGACGGCCTCGGCAAGGTCGGCGTAGGTGTCGGCCTGATGGGCAGCGATAAAGTCTGCGGGCAGCTGCGGGATGACGGACGGCACCCAGAGCCCGCCCTTACCGGGCATCGAAGCTAGGAGCACCTCCCGCAGGCTAGCGCGCTGCGCGGCATCGGCCGTCGAGACGAACTCGAGCTTACTTCTGGGAGAGGACATGGACGCCCTGAGGATTGATGCGCGAAACGTACTGGGTGGCTTTAATCGGCACCGACTCAAAGACGGTGGCGACGGCGGCAGCGACCTGGCGGGCCGTGGCTTCGCCGTCGCACAAGGCGAAGACGCTGGGGCCAGCACCCGAGATCGAGAAACCCAGGGCACCCGCCGCCAGGGCCGCGCGCTTGGCGCGATAAAACTCCGGAATCAGACGCTGGCGGTGGGGCTCAGCGATGAGGTCATGCACCGAACGGCCGATGAGTGCGTAGTCGCTCTGGTACAGGCCGCAAATGAGGCCGCCGAGGTTACCGCTCTGCTGGGTCGCCGTCTCCAACTGAATGTGCCGTGGCATAATCTCGCGCGCAACCTTCGTCAGCACGACGATATCCGGGTGCACCACGGCTGCCCACAGGTTCTGCGGAATTGGAATATTATGCACGTCGAGCTCCGCATTAGAGCGAATCAGCGTGATGCCACCGAGCAGGCAAGGCCCGACATTATCGGCATGCCAAGCGCCATCAGCGGCGGCTTCGCCAGCGACGACGAAAGGTAATAGCTGCCGGCGGGTCAGAGGTTCGCCGAGAAGCTGGTTCACGGCAAAGGCACCGCCCACTGCGCTCGCGGCGCTGGAGCCCAAGCCGCTGCCGAAAGGCATCTGCTTATGAATTTCCATTTCAATACCGAGGTCGGTCCGACCCAAGTGACGCAACAGGTCCAAAGCGGCGACACCGGCAGTATTCAACTTAGGGTCGAGCGGCAGGCGCCCATCGTCTCCCGTAATCTTAGTGATGCGGAAACCGGGCTGACTCGAAGACCGAACGATGATTTCGTCGCCCGGCAGTTCGATGGCGAAACCGAGCACATCGAAGCCGCAGGCCACGTTGGCCACGGTCGCAGGCGAGAAAACCCTGACTTCTTGGAGTAATTGTTTGGTCATATTGGCCCCTAAATCGGTGAAGAAAGACCTTTCGGGTTGCCTCCCCACGGGTCAACGGTGAACATGAGCGTTACCGAGCCTAAAAATGCCTAAAAGGACTCACCAGTTCGGGTTTGTGACCGTAGCGGCCGCTTCGCCCTCCCTCCGCTTAGGCGATCCTGCGGCCAACGCTCTCCTAGTTATCCAGGCACTCGAAAAAGCCGCGGCCGAAGGTGCCGAGATTGTTGTCCTCCCAGAACTCTGCCTCACTGGCTACAGCTGTGGTGACCTGTTTGGCCAACGCACCCTCCTCCAAGGGGCCCTGAAGGGCTTGGGCCAGGTCGCCGAGGCCACGGCTCGCCTCGGCCTCACCGCCCTCGTAGGGATGCCCCTAGAGGTCTCTGGACGGCTCTTTAACGCCGCCGCCTTCATCTCGCGCGGTAAGATCCTCGGCGTCGTCCCCAAAACCCACCTGCCGAACTCCGGTGAGTTCTATGAACAACGCTGGTTCGCCTCCGCCCGCGTCGCGCCCGTCAAAGAAATCGACCTCCTCGGTCAAACCGTCCCCTTCGGCACCGACCTCCTCTTCCAAGCCTCCGACCTCCCTGACTGCGTGGTTGGCATTGAGATTTGTGAAGACCTCTGGGCCGTCGAACCCCCGAGCGGCGCCCAAGCCCTCGCGGGCGCTACCCTTCTCTGCAACCTTTCGGCCAGCGACGAACTCCTGACCAAGGCCGCCTACCGCCGCGACCTCGTGCGCTCCCAGTCGGCCCGCTGCCTCGCCGCCTATGTCTACGCCTCGGCTGGCGCTGGCGAATCGAGTACCGACATCGTCTACAGCGGCCATGGCCTCATCGCCGAGAACGGCATCGTCCTCGGGGAATCGGAACGTTTCCGTTTCGAGCTCGCCTTGCTCGTCTCACAAATCGACGTCGATAAACTCCAGGCCGAACGCCGCCGTAACAGCACCTTCTTCGGCACGCCGTCGTCCCTCCAGCCGCGCGTCCGCACATTCGAGCTGGGCCACCCAGCCGGCACCACGGCGAAGCTCCGCCGCCGTTTCAGCCAGCATCCTTTTGTGCCCGCGGACGCGCATCGTCGCGACGAGCACAGCCAGGAAATCTTCGCCATCCAGTCGACCGGCCTCGCCCGTCGCCTGCGCCACACCGGTGCCCGTCACGTTGTCATCGGTGTCTCGGGCGGCCTCGACTCCACGCTGGCCTTGCTCGTTCTGCTGGAGGCCTTCGGCCGTCTCGGCCTCGATCGCAAGGGCATCATCGGTATCACCATGCCTGGCCCCGGCACGACGGTCCGCACGCGTATGAACGCGCTCAAGTTGATGGAGGCCCTCGGCGTCACCGCCCGTGAGATTCCCATCGACGCCGCCGTCGAACAACACCTCGCCGATATCCAGCACCCGCCCGGTAAGCACGACGTCACCTTCGAGAACGCCCAAGCCCGCGAACGAACGCAGGTGCTCATGGACGTCGCCAACCAAGTCGGCGGCTTCGTCGTCGGCACGGGCGACCTTTCCGAAGCCGCACTCGGCTGGTGCACCTTCAACGCCGACCATATCTCGATGTACCACGTGAACATCGGCGTCCCCAAGACGCTGGTCCGTCACCTAGTCTCCTGGGCCGCCCACGCCCGCCACGTCGGCCATGAACGCGCTTTGCTCGAAGACATCGTGGCCACCCCAGTCAGCCCCGAGCTTCTGCCCCCCGGCGCCGACGGCGAGAGCTCCCAACAGACGGAAGCAATTGTTGGTCCGTACGAGTTACACGACTTCTTCCTGTACCACGTGATTCGCAACGGCTTCCGCCCAGCTAAGGTGCTCTGGCTCGCCGAACATGCCTTCACGGGTAAATACGACCACACGGAGATCCGCCACTGGCTCCGCACGTTCCTGACCCGTTTCTTCAGCCAGCAGTATAAGCGTTCGGTTATGCCCGATGGCCCCAAGGTCGGCTCGGTCGCCCTCTCGCCCCGCGGGGATTGGCGGATGCCATCCGACGCTGAGGCCACGGCGTGGCTTGCGGAAATCGCCTAAGGGTGTTTGTTAGGGGGCGTGACGACTCCCGTACGCACCCATCCCGCCGCCACGCAGGCGCTGCTCGCCCGCTTGGGCGCCGCTAAGGTCAAGACCGACGAGGCCACGTGCTTCGCGGCTTCCTTCGACAACATGCGGCTGTCCTTCATGCCCGAGGCGGTCATCCGTCCGGACGTGGAAGAGGATATCGGCATCGTCCTAAAACTGGCTAACGAACACAAAGTGCCCGTCACCGTGCGCGGCCGTGGCACCGGTAATACCGGCGCGAGTTCTCCAATCCACGGCGGCTGGGTCATCCACCTAGACCATTGGGATAAAATTGAGATCGATCCGATTTCGGCGATGGCGACAGTCCAGCCCGGTGCCATCACGGCACACATTAACGAACTCGCCGCTGAACACGGACTCTTCTTCCCGCCCGACCCTTCTTCTCTGAAGTATTGCAGCATCGGCGGCAACATCGCCACGAACGCCGGTGGACTCCGGGCAGCTAAGTACGGCGTAGTCCGCGACCACGTCTACGCACTCGAGGGCTTCTTGCCGACTGGCGAGAAGGTCACCTGGGGTGCACCGCTCCGCAAGTTCGTCAGCGGGCTCAATATCCGCGACCTCTGGATTGGCTCCGAGGGGACCCTCGGGGTCATCACCAAGGCCACGCTCAAACTTGTCAATAAGCCCAAGGCCCGTCGCACGTTCCTGCTGGCTTGCCGCACCGACGAAGGCGCGCTCGAAGCCGCCGCGGCCCTGATGGGCGCACGCGTTAACCCAGCGGTCTTCGAGTTTCTCGATACGCAAACGGTTGAAGCGGCGGAAAAACGCCGCGGGAGCCGCGTCTTCTCCACCGCCGAATTACACGGCGTCGAAGAGACCCATGCCATCCTGCTGGTCGAGATCGACGGCCACCCCGCCGCCCTCGCCGAAGATGCCGTGAAGGTCCGCGCCTGGATTGCGAAGTACGCCGTGGCCTTCCGCGAGACCGACGTTGAAGCCGAGGCGGAGGCGCTCTGGGATATCCGTCGCACCTGCTCCCAGGCGATGTACGCCCTCGGGAATGCGAAGTTAAACGAGGACATCGTGGTGCCGTTCCGCAGTTACGTGGAGCTCATCCGCTACACCCGCGAGGTCCGCGATCGCGTGGGCTTGGCGACACCGACCTTTGGCCACGCCGCCGACGGTAACTTCCACGTGCACATCATGTACGACCGCGATAACCCCGAGCACTGCCGCAAGGCCGAGCAGGCAATCTACGATGTCATGAAGAAGGTCGTTGAACTCGGCGGCGCTATCACCGGTGAGCATGGTATCGGTATCGCCAAGTCGCCGTTTCTCCGCCTGCAGCACTCGCCCGCAGAAATCGGCGCGATGCTGGCGGTGAAGCACGCCCTTGACCCGAATAACATTCTAGCTCCGGGCCAAATTTTCGAGCCCCTCAACGTTTGGGAGCATCGTCCAGTCAAGGTCACCCTCGCCTGGGATAAGCACTGAGCCATGGGCCGCACCGTCGCCGTCTTTGATTGGGACGGGGTCGTCGTCGACTCCGCCGTCGCCCATGAACGCTCTTGGGAACAGTTAGCGGTCGAAGAGAAACTCCCCCTGCCTGCTGATCACTTCGTCCGCGGCTTCGGTAAGCGCAACGAGCTCATCATCCCTGACATCCTCCAGTGGACGCGCGACCCTCAGGAGGTCCGTCGCCTCTCCTATCGCAAGGAAGAGCTCTATCGAGTGATTGCCCGCCAAGGGCACATCCGCGTCCTGCCCGGCGTCTTCGAGCTGCTCCGCGCCCTCCAAGCCGCCGGCATTCCCTGTGTCATCGGTACCTCGACGCAGAAGGAAAACCTCGCACTGGCGTTTGAGCTCTTCGGGCTGGGCGTCTTCTTCCAAGGCGCCGTCAGCAGTGAAGACGTCACCCGCGGTAAGCCTGACCCCGAGGTCTTCCTGAAGGCCTGTGCCTTGGCGGGCGGCGACCCCGCGGCTTCGTTCGTCTTCGAGGATTCCTTCTCAGGCATCCAAGCCGGCCTCGCCGGCGGGTTCATCACCATTGCTTTAGCGACCACGAATACGCGCGATGCCCTGCTGCCGCAGAAGGCCCATCGTATCGTGAAGGACCTCTCGGAGGTCGACGCCGGCTGGCTCGTACGCGGGCGTCTCGACTAAGCGGTATGGAGTTCCGTCTGCATTCCGATTACCAACCGATGGGCGACCAGCCCACGGCCATCGCCGCCTTGGATGCATCCCTCACGGCGGGAAATACGCGCCAGACGCTGCTGGGCGTGACGGGTTCGGGTAAGACGTTCACCATGGCGAACCTGATTGCCCGCCAGCAACGGCCGGCGCTGATTATCTCGCACAACAAGACGCTGGCGGCCCAACTCTACTCGGAGTTCAAACACTTCTTCCCCGAGAACGCGGTCGAATACTTCGTCAGCTATTACGATTACTACCAGCCCGAGGCCTACGTCCCACAGACGGATACGTTCATCGAAAAGGACTCGGCCATCAACGAGGACATCGAGCGCATGCGCATCAGTGCCAGCAGCGCCCTGCTTTCCCGGCGTGATGTCATCGTGATCGCTTCGGTCTCCTGTATTTACGGCTTGGGTTCACCCGAGGACTTCTTGGCACTGATGATTCCGCTCCGCCAGGGGCTCGTCATCAAGCGCGACGAACTGCTGACGCGACTAGTCGCCAACCAATACTCGCGTAACGACGCTATCCTCGAGCGCTGTACCTTCCGGGCCCGCGGCGAGACCATCGATATCTGGCCAGCCTACATGGAATCCGCCATCCGGTTAGAATTCTGGGGCGACACGCTAGAGCAAATTCGGGAACTCGATGCCGTCACCGTGCGTCCGGGTAAGACGCTTGATAAGTTCGACCTCTACCCCGCGAATCAATACGTAACCTCGCCCGCCCGCGTGAAGACGGCCGCCGAGGCCATTCGGGCCGAACTCGAGGAACGCGTGGCGTTCTTCGAAAAATCTAACCGGCTCATCGAAGCCCAACGCATCCGTATGCGGGTTGAGCACGACCTCGAAATGCTGCGTGAAACGGGCTTCTGCTCAGGGATTGAGAATTACTCGATGCACATGGCTGGTCGCCGGCCAGGCGAGCGCCCGCATTGCCTCCTAGACTTCTTCCCAGACGACCGATTGATCTTCATCGACGAAAGCCACGTCTCGGTCTCGCAGATCGGCGGCATGTACCACGGCGACCGTGCCCGCAAAGAAAAGCTCGTCGACTTCGGTTTCCGCCTACCGTCGGCCATGGAAAACCGTCCGTTACGGCCCGAGGAGTTTGATACGATTTCTGGCCAGACGGTCTACGTCTCGGCCACGCCCGCGCCGTATGAGTATAAAGTCTCCAGCGTCATCGCCGAACAGGTCATCCGCCCGACCGGCTTACTCGACCCTATTATGGAGGTCCGGCCGATTCGCGGTCAGGTGGAGGATATCATCGGTGAAGCCAAGCGGGTGGCTGGACTCGGCTGGCGGACCTTGGTCACCACGCTCACGAAGCGGATGTCCGAAGACCTTTCGCATTTCATGCGTGAGCACGGGCTGAAGGTCGAATACCTCCACTCCGACATCGACGCCATCGAGCGCGTCGAGATTCTGCGCCGCCTCCGCGCGGGGAAGTTCGACGTCCTCGTCGGCGTCAACCTCCTCCGCGAAGGCCTCGACTTACCTGAAGTGGCCTTGGTCGGCATCCTCGACGCGGACAAGGAAGGCTTCCTACGTAGCGAGACGAGCCTCATCCAGACCTCTGGCCGCGCCGCCCGTCACGTTGACGGTAAGGTCCTGCTCTACGCTGACGTGATGACGAAATCACTGACGCGCGCGCTGACCATCTGCGGCGACCGACGCAAGCGCCAGCAGGCTTACAATGTGAAGCATGGCATCACGCCCAAGAGCACGGTCCGGGCAATCGAGGAAAGCCTCGTCGACGAAGAAGAAGCCCTGCTCGCGGTGGCCGAAGGCACCGATGACCGCGATGTGGCCCGAGTCCTGGCTGACCTTGAGACGGAGATGTTAGAGGCCGCGGATGAACTCCAGTTCGAGAAGGCCGCGATGTTGCGCGACCAGATTGAAGCGCTGCGGACGGGCAAGCCGGCTCCCGCCAAGCAACGCCGTAAAGGCGGGTGCCGCTGATCAGCTGAAACGCCGACCGAGGTCGGCATCCGTCCACTCCACAAACGTCCGACGGCCCTTCGGGTCCGTTCCCGGCTGGGCGGTCCGAAAGAGCGCTTGGACGAGTTCCAGGAGCTCGCCATCGGCCAAGGCATCGCCCTTCCGGCGGGCCTTATTAACCGCCATCCGCGCCAAGGCGTCGTAAGCCAGGGCCGGACGACCAAAGTCACCTTCACGGCGCGCCATCTCCGCGAGTAGATCGCGTAAAAAGCCCAACGCATCCGCCGGATCTAGCCAGATTGGCAACGCGCCCACGCGCCAGAAATTGCGGCCGTATTCCTCGAATTCGAAACCAGCGCCCTGTAATAGCCCCATGCGCTCTTTCAGCACCGCCGCGGGCAAAGGCTCGAGCTCGATGGTCAAGGGCACCAACAAGGGCTGGCTGATGGGCTTATGTTCGGAGAACTGGCGGAGGATATCCTCGTAGAGCACGCGCTGGTGGGCGGCGCCAATATCGAAGATAGCCAAGCCCGTCGGAGTTTCGAAGACCGCCCGCTCTTCGCGTAGGCGTGCGAGGAGTCGCCAACCCAGACGCAGTGAACTGCTCGAGGCCGGAGCGGAAGCCAGCGGGGCGGAAACGGGCGGCACATACGTCGACGTTGGCGAGGGGACGGCCAGAGGAGCAGCGCCGGAGGTAGCCGTTGGGGCAACGAACGACGGTCTGAGGGTCGGCGTGGTCGACGGTATCGTCGTCGTTGGTAGACCATCGTCCACCCGAGCCAGGAGCACAGAGAGAACAGACTGGATGAGGAAACCGCGGACGCGGGCCTCATCACGGAAGCGCACCTCACGCTTCGCGGGGTGGACGTTCACATCGACCCAAGCCGGGTCGATTTCGAGGAAGGCGAAAGCCAAGGGGTAACGCCCTTTCGGAATCAGCGTGTGATAACTCTCGGTCAGCGCGAAGGCCATGGTGCGACTGTCGACGGGTCGGCCGTTGACGACCGTCACTAGGTCTTGGCGCGTACCGCGGCTCACGCCGGGCTTGCCCAAAAGTCCACTCAGGCGCATGCCGTCGCGTTCGAAGACTGGCATCAGGCTAACCTCATCGGCGACCTGCCGGCCCCAGATCTCGCGGACGCGGTCGAGGAGCGGGACGTTGCCCGGCGAACGGAAGATCTCGCGGCCATCTTCGCGCAGCAGGAATCCCACTTGCGGGTGTGAGACCGCGTAGAGGCGCACCAAGCGGATGATGTGCGCGGCCTCGGTCTCGTCGGACTTCAGAAATTTCAAACGAGCAGGTACCGGATGAAAAAGATTAGTGACTTCGATACGCGTACCGGGGGCCATCCCATGCTCACGCTGATGAACGACTCGCCCACCATTGATCAGCAATTCTGTGCCGGAAGGTGCGGAAGCGGGACGCGTCTGCAGGGTAAACCGCGCCACGCTGGCGATAGAAGGCAGGGCTTCACCGCGGAAGCCAAAGGTCGTGATGCGGTCGAGGTCGGCGGCGAGTCGGATCTTACTGGTCGCATGACGCTCGAGGCTCAGAAGCGCCTCTTCCGGCGTCATCCCCTTGCCATTATCTTCGACGACTGTGAGGGCTTTGCCGCCGCGGGAGAAATCCACGACCACGCGCGTCGCCCCCGCATCGAGGGCATTCTCGAGCAGCTCCTTGACCACCGCGGCGGGACGCTCCACCACTTCGCCAGCGGCGATTTGGTTGGCGACCGTCGGGTCGAGTACGCGGATCGTCGACATACTTACTTCGTCTTGGCGGGCACGACCGCAGCCCAAGTCTCATCAATCGTCTGGCCGCAGTGCTCAGCCCAAACCTTCTCGACATCGCCGCCGGACACGCCAGCGAGGTGTAGTTTCTTGACCAGTCCAGGGTGGCGTTTTTCAGCCTGCAGAATCAGGTAGCCCGTCACGCGGTAGGAATCGCGCGGCTTGTTCTTCACTGGGTCGATGCGGATGCCGAACTTCCCCTCCTCGGCGATGCCGAAGCGGACATAGTCGGCGATGCCTTCGGTCATCCAGCTAGGAATTTTGCGGTAGCCCTGCAGGACGTGGGTCAGCTCATGAACCACCAGCATCACGTCATCTGGGTGCTTGGACGCATAACGGGTCGAGATCGTGATGGCCTTACCGTCCCAGAAGGCCACGCCATCCATGTCCTTGAAGCGGACCGTGATTTGCTTAGGCCGCTTGGCCTCGGCCGTACCGAGGACTAAGGCAATCTTGGGTTCCCATTCCTTGATGAGTTCCACCGAGCGGGCGCCGAAGGCCTTCAACTTCTCTTCGTCGGCCTTATCGTCAAAGACCAGCTGCACCTCGACGGCGGGGACGGCCGCAGTGGCGAGTAAAAGGGCAAGGAAGAGGCGCCACATGGGTAGGACGAGGATTAAGCCCACCCCCTGCCCCTGCAAGACGAACAGACCAAAACCTCGAGGGTTGCACCCGGCCAAAGAGCCGCAACCTTGCGAGGGTGTCTAACCGACTGGCCCAAGAGCAATCCCTCTACCTGAAACAGCACGCGGCTAACCCCGTGCACTGGTGGCCTTGGGGCACTGAGGCCTTTGCCCAGGCCCAAGCCCAAGGCAAACCCGTGCTCGTCTCGGTCGGCTACTCCTCCTG
>CAMDWM010000016.1:0-19071 GCA_945878755.1 Akkermansia muciniphila | reverse complement strand
CACGGCTTTACGTTGCAGATGACCTACAATCATGTGCGCGAGGCCTTGTTTGGGGATGAGGACCCGACT
Source organism: Akkermansia muciniphila (assembly GCA_945878755.1). Classification (GTDB taxonomy): domain Bacteria; phylum Verrucomicrobiota; class Verrucomicrobiia; order Opitutales; family UBA953; genus UBA953. Next base: position 19,002 of record CAMDWM010000016.1, on the reverse strand, counting down.
CGCACGCGGTGGCTTTTCCTGCTCCCACTGTTTGGGACGTTCTTGTACTTCGTGCGTACCGACCGTCGCCCGCGCAACTTGAAGCAGGTGTTCTTCAAATGGAGTATTCTTTTCCTGATTTTGGAGTTTACGACGGAGTGGACCAAGTACGGTTGGGGGCAGGCGACGACGGATCTGCCCGTACTCCTCGTCCGTTACGCCGCGGGCGGAACCCTGGCGGCGGCGGTTTGGTGGTTGATCGAACGTTCGCCCCGCACCCACCCAGATAGTTTCTATAAGCCCCATGGGCAGCATCATGGTCACGGGAACGGCCATGGTCGTAGTCATGGGCACGCGTCGCCGGCCGTGCCGCCCACCAAGAGCGGTCACTGAGCGGAACTTTACTTTTGGCCGAGCCCGTAGATAGCCTTGAACTCGGCGGCTAGCACTGGGGTGACGGAAAGTCGATTACCTGGCCGCAAGATGAGCATCTCGCCGAGGGCTTTGCAGGCACGGAGGTCGGGCAGGGTAACGTGTCGCTGGAAGGTCTGGTGATAGGCGACTTCAACGCAACTCCAGCGCGGGTCATCGCGGGGGGACTTCGGGTCGTAGTAATCGGACTTTGCGTCGAACTGCGTGGGGTCGGTGAACGCGGTCTTCGATATCTTCGCCACGCCGGCGATCCCGGGTTCTGGGCAGTTGGAATGGTAGAAGAGCACGAGGTCGCCCACGGCGGCGGCCCGCATGAAGTTACGGGCTTGGTAGTTACGCACGCCCGTCCAGGGCTCGGTCCTACGAGTGCGGAGCTGTTCGAACGAAAACTCGTCGGGTTCGGATTTCATCAACCAATAGCGCATGCGGTCACGGTGGTGGTCCGCCGGTTTTTGACAAGCGTCTTGGCGACCTAAACCTTGCCCTGCGGCCACGGGGTGCCCTAATGACCTTATGCGCCTGTTGGATTCCCATTGCCATCCGATCACCGCGGTCCGCGCGGGGACGCTCGGGCCTTGGCTGGAGCAGGTGAAGGCCGCCGGGGTCGAAGGCGTCGTCGCGATTGGGACCGACCTCGATGACTGGTCCGACTACCGTCGGTTGACCCACGACCATCCTAACTTTTTCCGGCATACCGTCGGGCTGCACCCCTGCCATGTGACCGAGGGCTGGGAAGATACCGTCATGGCGTTATCACCTTTCTTCGCCGACTCGGTGGCGCCCGCCGCGTTGGGCGAGATTGGCTTAGACTACTTTCGCCTCCCGGCCGATGCTGCCGAGGCAGTGCAGGTTAAGGCCTGGCAACAGCTGGCCTTCCGCCGGCAATTGGCGTTAGCCTATCAGTTCGAGTGCCCAGTGGTCATCCACTCGCGTCACGCCTTCGCCGATTGCGTTCAGCTCATCGATGAGAGCGGCGTTGATTGGCGTAAGGTTGTTTTTCACTGTTTCGTCGAAGGGCCTGAAGCTGTGCGTGAGGTTAATCGACGTGGCGGGCGCGCGTCCTTCACGGGGATTATTACTTACAAGAACGCAGACGAGATTCGCGCGGCGCTCAAGGCCCAAGGCTTAGCCCGCTTGATGTTAGAAACGGATGCACCGTATCTTGCCCCGCTCTCCGTCCGGGGCCAAGCGAACACGCCCGCCTACCTGCCCGAGATTGCCGCCCAAGCCGCGGAGCTCCTGGGCTTACCCGTCGATGAGGTCGCCGAAGTGGCGACGCGGAATGCCCGCCAATTCTTTGGTTTCTGAGTAGTCGGGCGTGACACAGGATTGTCACCGAAATGCCGTGCTAAGCGCTCGTTCGTCATTTATGATGCGAACCGATGACAACGGCAAGGCATGGGGCGAATGTGGCAGATCTCCGCGCAGCGTTAGGTCCTTTGGGCTGGTCGGCCCCGCTCTTGGATCGCTTCTTTAAGGCGCGGGAATTCGATGAGTTCTTAGCGAGAATCTTGGCTGCGGGTCGGCCGGATTTCTTTGCTAGTGCTAAAGTCGAGGGGCAGTTATCTTCCTCTTGGGACGATGGCTGTTTGGCGCGCATCCCCCGCCAAGGTCCAGTGGTCGTGATGGCCAATCATCCCCACGGTTTGGCGGATGGGGTTGTGACGATGGATTTCCTCCTGCGGGCCCGGCCGGATGCCTTGGTGGTCGGCAATAAGTGGTTGGCGCAGATTCCAGGCATTCGGCCTTGGTTGATTGAAGTGAATCCCTTTGACCCAGACCAAGCTGATCTGGGGAACCTAGCGGGCACCCGGCGAATCCTCAGCCATCTCAAGGCCGGCGGCTGTATCCTGACGTTTCCCGCGGGCGAGGTATCTAATCTATCTTTAAAGCACCGTGCCGTCCGTGATCCAGTCTGGTCACCGCAAGTCGTGCGCCTAGCCCGGCGGGCCAATGCCTCCATCGTACCGCTGCATATTTCGGGCGGTAACTCGCGGCTCTTCTATTCCTTGGGCCTGCTCCACCCCAAGGCACGTACCCTGATGTTACTGCGAGAGTTTCATTCGCACCGTGGTAAGGTTATCCACCTTCGGACCGCCAAGGCCGTGCCCTCAGCGCAGCTCACCGATTATCCGGACGATGAGGAAGCGACCAGTTTAATGCGCTTGCGTTGCGAGTTGTTGTCCAGTCGAGAGTCAGCGGGCAAAGTCGCGGAACGAAGAAAACTAACGGAGTCCTGGGCTCCCTTGATTGCTCCGATCATGCCGGCCTTGTTGCGGGCGGAACTGGAGAGCCTGCCGCCGGAGGACTGCTTACTGACCAGCGGACATTTCAAGGTCTATCGTTTTTTAGGTTCGGAACTTCCGCATACCTTGCGGGAAGTCGGGCGCTTGCGCGAACTTACTTTCCGTTTCGTCTCCGAGGGCTCGGGGAATGAATGCGACCTCGACCCCTTTGATGCTTGGTACGACCAACTTATTCTCTGGGACGATCAGACGAGCCAGATTGTCGGCGGTTACCGTCTGGGTCCCACGGATCGTATCCTGCCGCTGAAGGGGAAGCACGGCATGTACACTTCAACGCTCTTTGAGTTCAAGGGGGACTTCTTCCGCCGGATGGACCCCGCCTTGGAGATGGGCCGCTCCTTCATTCGCGCGGAGTATCAGCGTAAGCCGACGAGCCTGCCACTGCTGTGGCGCGGTATCGGTCGCTATGTCGCCCGTTTCCCCCAGTATCACCTCTTGTTCGGGCCAGTGAGTATCAACCCGGAGTACGGCCAAGCCTCGAAGCAGCTCATCCTTTCATACCTGCAGAATAACCGTTCGGCGGACGACTTGGCACCCTTGGTGCGCGGCAAGAACCCGCCGCGGGCGATGAGTTTGCACGCCGACGACCTCGAGGTTCTCCAAAAAAGCGCCTTTGATTTAGAGCACGTGTCCGGCTTAGTGAGCGACCTTGAGCCCGATGCGAAGTCACTGCCCGTTTTGCTTAAGCACTACCTAAAACTCAATGGTCGCCTCATTGCTTTTAACGTCGACGAGGGTTTTGGCGGATGCCTCGATGGGCTCATCGTGGTCGATCTGACGATGACCGACCCGAAGTTGCTCGCCGCCTACATGGGGGACGAGGGTGCCAAGGCTTTCTTGGATTACCACGATTGCGACCCCACCCAGGCGTGAGGGAACAAAAAGGGCAGGCCGTGCGGCCTACCCTGATCGGTCTCTGTTCGGTTGCTTAGGCCTTAGCCAGTGCCTGCTCGAGGTCGGCGATGATGTCCTCGATGTCTTCGATCCCTACGGAAAGGCGGACGTAGTCGTCGGTGACACCTGCCGCCGCACGTTCTTCTGCGGAGAGCTGGGAGTGCGTCGTGGAAGCCGGGTGAATTGCGAGCGAGCGGGCGTCACCAATGTTGGCGACGTGGCTGTGGAGCTGAAGCGCGTTGATGAATTTACTGCCGCCTTCGTGGCCGGATTTCACGCCGAAGCCGACGAGCGCGCCGAAGCCGTTCGTCAGGTACTTTTTGGCGAGGTCATGGTACTTCGAAGACTTCAGGCCAGGGTAGTTGACCCATTTCACCTTCGGGTGCGCTTCGAGGTACTGGGCGACCTTCATTGCGTTGGCGCAGTGGCGCTCCATGCGGAGGTGCAGGGTCTCAAGGCCTTGAATCAGTAAGAAGGCGTTGAACGGCGAGAGGCAGCTGCCGACGTCGCGGAGGAACTGCAGGCGCATCTTCATGATGAACGCGATGTTGGCGCCGCCGGCGGGTGCAAAGGCCTTGAAGGCCTCCCAGTGCGGTAGGCCGTGGTACGACATGTCGGGTTCAGTGAAGCCGGGGAACTTGCCGTTACCCCAGTTAAAGTTGCCGCCGTCGACGACGATGCCGCCGATCGAGGTGCCGTGGCCGCCGATGTGCTTCGTCGCCGAGTGGACGACGATGTTGGCGCCGTGCTCGAACGGACGGTTCAGGTAAGGGGAGAGGGCGGTGTTATCGATGATCAGCGGGACGCCGACTTCCTGGGCAATCTTCGCCACTTCGGCGAACGGGAAGATATTGAGGCGTGGGTTGCCGAGGCCTTCCCCGTAGAAGGCTTTGGTGTTCGACTTCACGGCCTTGCGGAAATTCTCGGGATCGTCTGCGTCGACGAAGGATACTTGGATGCCGAGCTTGGGCAGAGTGTAGTGGAAAAGATTGTAGGTACCACCGTAGAGTTGAGCGACCGAGACGATATGGTCGCCCGCACCGGCGATATTCAGGATCGAAGCCGTGATGGCCGCCTGACCCGACGAGTGGGCGAGGGCGCCCGAGCCGCCTTCGAGTGCCGCGAGGCGCTGCTCGAGCACATCGGTGGTCGGGTTCATGATCCGGGTGTAGATGTTGCCGAGTTCTTTCAGGCCGAAGAGATTGGCCGCATGTTCCGTATCACGAAACTGGTAGCTCGTCGTTTGGTAGATGGGGACGGCGCGCGCACCCGTGGTCGGGTCGGCCTTCTGACCGGCGTGGAGGGACTGGGTGCCGAGTCCGTGCTTCTTTGGTTCATTCATGGTGGGTGGGGAAGAGAGCCTTTATCTTCGGTTGACGGTGCGGGAACAAGCCGTTTTCGGTGCTATGACGCTTCCTTCTCGCCCTTGGGGGGCGTTCTTTCCTATTTCTTGGCCCTGCTATGACCGTTTTCCTGCATGACACCATGAGCCGCGAGTTTCGGCCGCTCCTGATGAAGCCCGACCGTGCGCTCTTCGGGATGTATTGCTGCGGACCCACGGTTTATGGCCCGGCCCATATCGGTAACTTCCGTACCTTTACCGTCCAAGACGTCCTCCGGCGCACCTTGGAGGTCGCTGGCCTCCGGGTGAAGCACGTTCGCAATATTACGGACGTCGACGATAAGACCATCCGCGGTGCCCAGGCGGCGGGCCAGACCTTGACGGCGTTCACGCAGCAGTGGACGGACAAGTTCCATCGCGATTGCCAAGCCTTGGATTTATTGGCTCCGCACGTGGAGCCCAGCGCGGTTGCGCATATCCCGCAGCAGGTGGCGATGATCAAAGCCCTCGTTGATCGGGGCCATGCTTACGTCGCCAAGGATGGCTCGGTTTACTTTAAGGTCTGCACGTGTCAGGACTACGGCAAACTCACGCACTTAGATTTCTCCAAACTTGAGACGCAGGGCACCAACAGCGCGGGCGATGCGAACGACGCCGACGACTATGAACGCGAGTCGGCTTCTGATTTCGCCCTCTGGAAGTCCCGTAAGCCCGAAGACGGTGCGAATTTCTGGCCGAGCCCGTGGGGCGAAGGCCGGCCTGGTTGGCACATCGAGTGCTCGGCGATGTCGCTCGAACACCTCGGGGCGACGTTTGACCTACACGGCGGAGGCATCGACCTCTGCTTCCCGCACCACGAGAACGAAATCGCTCAGACCGAGTGCTCGACCGGCATCAAAGGCTTCGCCGCCCATTGGTTCCACAGTGCCCACCTGCTCGTCGACGGTGACAAGATGTCCAAGAGCAAGGGTAACCTCTATACCTTAGAACAACTCATCGCGAAGGGCTTCACCACTACCGAGGTCCGCTACGCGCTCATCGCCGGCCACTACCGGAGCTCCCTTAACTTCACCTTTAAGGGCGTGGAAGATGCCCATTCCGCCTTGGCCAAGCTCGAGCGTGGTACTGACCGTTTATTGGCGGCCGCTGGGTTTACCCGGACGGAGTTCCTTCCCCCCGCCACCCAAGAGACCCAGACTGCCTGGGGGCGCTTCCAGCATGCCTGGGAAGTCCTGCAAAACGACCTAAACGTGCCCGGCTGCCTCGGGCAGGTCTTCACCGTTTTGGCGGACAAGGAAGAGCCGACCCCGGCGCAGGCCCGCCAAGACCTCTCCGGCCTGGGCAAGATTCTCTACGCCCTCGGCCTAACCCTCTTCACGGCAGCCCCCGTCGCGGCCGCCCCGGCCGAGGTCGTCGCCCTGGCGGCCCAGCGTTGGGCGGCCAAGCAGGCCAAGGACTTTGCCGCCGCTGACCGCCTCCGCCAGGAGCTGACGGCCCTCGGCTGGGCGATGCTGGATCGCAAGGATGGGTACGACCTGAAGCCAGTTTAGTTCTTCAAGATTGTTGATAAGTGTCCGTTGAATGTCTCGCCGCTGCGGTCAGTCTACTGGCCTCCTTATGTCCAACGACACGCCCACCCGTCCGGTCAACTTCACGCTCCTTCCGTCCCTCGCTTTCCTCCTCTTCGGCATCGCCCTCGCTCTCGCGTTTGTGATCGCTTCCGATAAGATGGGGAAGTCGATTGGCCAGTTCAAAAATAACCGTCCCGAAATCACCGTCAAAGGCGTTGCGACGCTGGATGTGCGCTCGGGGCAGGGTTCGCTTACCGCTACGTTATCGTGGCGTGGTGAAAATTTCAATGAAGGCCGGGCGGCCATGTTGGCCCAGCGCACTGCCGTCCAAAAGATGCTGAAGGATGCTGGTTTCGCCGAATCCGAAATCGTCTTCACGGCTTCCGAAAACACGCGCTTGGAAGCGGCGGTCTTTACCGAGTTTGCTCCCAATCAAGACGGCGTCCGCACACCGATTCAGCGCGCGCCGATCGACTTCAATCGTTTTGCGCGCGGGAAGGTCCCCGATTTCACCTTCATCCAGGTTTTCACGATCGAGACTCCGAATGTCGATCGCGTCTTGGCCTTCTCGCGGCAGGAAATCTACCTCGAGCAGGGCGTAACCCTCGTGCGGGGTGCGCCCATTTACCGTTTAGTGAAGCTGAACGATTCCAAACAGGAATTACTCGAGGCTGCGGCCAAGGACGCTCAGCGCCGGGCCGCCACCATGGTCGCCGGGTCCGGCTCTAAGGTCGGATCCTTGTTGGACGCCTCGCAGGGGGTAATCCAAATCTGCGCCAAGGACCGCGTGGGGGAGTCCGACGCCAACAGCATCGATTTCTACTCCATCGAGAAGACCATCCGCGTAGTGGTCACGATGCGCTTCGAAATCGTTAAGGAATAGCCCAGAACGGGGGAGGGCGGGGGCTTGCCTCCGTCCTTGCCCTCCGCCCCGGGAGTCCCTAGCGGTAAAGGACACCTTTCCATCATGTCCTCCCGCCCGCAGATGACTCCCCTCGAGGAGATTCGCCACTCCGCCGCCCACATGCTGGGTGCCGCCGTGCTCCGCCTGTTCCCGCAGGCGCAGTTGGACATCGGGCCGCCCACCGATAACGGGTTCTACTACGACTTCGACCTCGACCACGCTTTCACGGCCGAAGACCTCGTCAAGATTGAGGAGGAGATGCGTCGCATCTCCAAGGAGAACCAGAAGTTCGAACGCTTCGAGTGCACCCTGGAAGAAGCCGATAAGCTCCTTCGCGAGCGCGGTCAAGTTGCCTACAAGATTGGCCGCCTCGGCGACATTCCCGCCGGCGAGACGATTTCCTTTTATAAGAACGGTGAGTTCGTCGACCTCTGTGCCGGCACGCACGTCCGCTATTCTTCGCAGGTCAAGGCCTTCAAACTGTTGCACATCGCGGGCGCCTACCACCGCGGTAACGAGAAGAATAAGCAGCTCCAACGTATTTACGGCACCGCGTTCGCGACGAAGGAAGAGCTCGAGCAGTCCCTGGTTCGGGCCGAAGAGGCGAAGAAGCGCGACCACCGTCGCCTCGGCAAGGAACTGAAGCTCTTCCATATCGACGAGAAAGTTGGCCAAGGCCTGATCCTCTGGACCCCGAACGGTGCCGTCGTCCGCCAAGAGCTCCAGAACTTCATCTCGGCCCAGCTCTTCCAGACTGGCTACAAGCAGGTCTTCACGCCGCACATCGGTAACCTTGACCTCTACCGGACCTCCGGCCACTTCCCCTATTATAAGGACGCCCAGTTTCCGCCGCTCGTCGAGCGCGAGGCGATGGAACTCCTCTCCAAAGAAGGCTGCGGTTGCGGCGAGCTGACCAACCGGCTCGAAGACGGCACGGTTCAGGGCTTCCTGCTGAAGCCGATGAACTGCCCGCACCACATCCGTATTTTCGCCTCGCAGCCGCATTCCTACCGCGATCTCCCAGTTCGCCTTGCCGAGTTTGGTACGGTCTACCGTTGGGAGCAGTCCGGTGAACTCAACGGCATGACCCGCGTCCGTGGCTTCACGCAAGACGACGGCCACCTCTTTTGCACGGAAGACCAAGTCGGCCAGGAGGTCCTCGGTTGCCTAGAACTCGTCAAGGTCGTCCTTAAGACCCTTGGCCTGAATGATTATCGCGTCCGCGTGGGCCTGCGTAACCCGGACTCCAATAAATATACCGGTTCGACCGAGAACTGGGATAAGGCCGAAGCCGCTTGCCGCTCCGCTGCCGCCACGTTGGGTGTCAGCTTCACCGAAGAAGCCGGCGAAGCCGCCTTCTATGGCCCGAAGATCGACTTCGTGGTGCGCGACGTCATCGGTCGCGAATGGCAACTGGGCACGGTGCAGGTCGACTTCAACTTACCAGAGCGTTTTGAGCTTTCGTATAACGGGGCCGACAATAAGCCGCATCGTCCCGTGATGATCCACCGCGCCCCGTTCGGTTCCATGGAGCGTTTCGTGGGTATCCTCATCGAACACTTTGCGGGTGACTTCCCGACTTGGTTAGCCCCCGAGCAGGTCCGGGTGATCTCGCTCAATGACGACCTTAACGCTTATTGCGAAGAGATCGGCGAAAAGCTTAAGCACGCCTGTATCCGGGCCACGGTCGATACCACTTCCGATAAGCTCGGTGCGAAGATTCGCCGTGCCGAAATTACCAAGGTCCCCCATATGCTCGTCATTGGCCAGAAGGAGAAGGATTCTGGTCTCGTGAACGTGCGCTCGCGCTCCGACAAAGCGTTCGAAGGCAACCGCCCGTTTGAAGAATTCCTCGGCCTGGTGTTGGCTGAGATCGCGGAACGCCGGCTCAAGGTGCACGTCCCGACGGCCCCGGCTTCGACTGCACCGCCCAAGGCGTAACGCGTTTGACGCGGTAATTTGACCTGTTGAAGCGTCGGTTGAGGGTGGGGTAGGTGTTTCCCGATTGCAGGCGGTCGGACCACCTGCCTTCTTGTTGGCATGCCACCGGCTCGTCCCAACTCCCGTCGCGACTTCCTCAAAGCCGCTAGCCTCGGAGGCTTGGCCTTCGGTGCCGCCGCGGTCCCCGCCTTAGGCGCGACCACCCGCGAAAGCTCGGCCAACTCGGCGCAACGTTTGGCTAAGAACGTCATCTTCATGGTGTCGGACGGGATGGGTATGGGGACGCTAACCGCCGCCGTCGATTATCTGAAGCTCGTGCACCAGCGGGAGAGCCATTGGCTCCGGATGTACCGCGAATTCCCGGTGGTGCGTTCACTCTGTGAAACCCATTCCGCGACAGGCTTAGTGACTGACTCTGCCGCCGCCGCCAGTTGCTGGGGAATTGGTGAGCGCGTCCAGAATGGCTCCCTCAATGTGACCGCGGATGGCCGCAAGCCCGTCACGATTCTCCAACGCATGAAGGCTGTGCGTAAGCGCACGGGTCTGGTGACGACGGCGACGGCGACCCACGCCACCCCCGCGGGTTTAGTCACAAACGTGAGTAAGCGTGATGACCAAAAGGAAGTCGCTTTCCAGTACCTCGAACGTGGCGTGGACGTCGTGCTCGGGGGCGGTGCAACTTTTTTTGGCGAGAGCCTCGTCTCTGCTTACAAGAAAGTTGGCTATGCCCACGTGACCAACCGCGCTCAATTGCTGGCCCACCGTGGACCGGGCCCCTTGCTCGGACTGTTTAGCAAGAACTACATCCCCATGGAAGTGGATCGGTTGAATCGCCCGGAACTCGCGGCCGTCACCCCCTCGTTGGCGGAGATGACGCAGGTGGCCTTAGCTAGTCTCCAGGGTGGCTCGGAAGGCTTCTTCCTGCTGGTGGAAGGCGGCCGGATTGATCACGCCTGCCACGCCAACGATCCGATTGGCGCAATCCTCGATCAAATCGCTTTCGACGATGCCATCGCGACGGTACTGAAGTTTATCGCGTCGAATCCAGATACGTTGCTCATTGTCACGACCGACCACGGTACCGGTGGCCTGCAGGTGAACGGAGTCGGCAATGAAGATTTTGACACTAAGTTGCCTTCCTACAATGAGACGGACCGGACTTTCCTTCGCCTGACGCAGTTCAACCGCTCCTTGGAGCAAATCAAGTTGGAGGCGAAGGACTTTAAGAAACCGAAGGAATGGCAGGATCTCTTGGTCGCTGCCACCGGCCTTAATTTCAAGGTCACTGACTTGGCTAAAGTCATTAGTATGAAGACCCTCACCGAGGCTATCCCGAAGTATTCAGGCATAGGTTTCACGTCGATGAATCATACTGGCGAGATGGTGGAATTCAGCGCCGTCGGCCCAGGCTCAGCCCTGTTTACGCCTTTCGTGCGTAACGATCAGGTCCACGCTCACCTCCTGCGGGCGACTGGTTTAGCCTAAGCGGTTTTGATGGGGCACAAAAAAGGGCGTCCGATTGGACGCCCTTTGTGTTGGTTTAAACGAGGCTTAGTACTTCACGCCGCAGCCGTAAGGCTTGGTCGTGGTGGTTTCGGGAGCCTTGCCGTCCTTGAGGGACTTAAGGGCAGCGGCGACGTAGTTGGTAGCCTTTTCAATGTCGGCCGACTTAGCGGAGGGGATGCTGTCGATGGCGCCCTTGTAGGCGAGGTTACCCTTGGCATCGATGACGAAGCAGTGAGGGGTCACCTTGGCCTCATAGGCGCGAGCGATGCTCTTGCCTTCGTCGTTGATGACGTTGGCGGGGTAGTAGCCATTCGCTTCATTCAGCTTGTGGCCGCCGGAGTTGATGACGAGCCAGACGACGCCTTGACCGATGGCGTCCTTCTGGGCGTTCTGCATGGCGCCGACGTCGTAGAACTTCTTCACGTAGGGGCAACCAGGGTTGTACCATTCGAGGACGACGGTCTTGCCCTTGAAGTCGGACAGCGAGACGGTCTTGCCGTCCTTATCCTTGGCGGTGAACTCAGGAGCGGGCTTGCCGATTTCTACAGCGGCCGAAGCAGCTAGAGCGACGAAGCAAGCGAGGAGGGAGGTGAGGAGACGCATTGGGTGTTTTGGGTGTGAGGTGATTTGTAGGGGCTTCCTTACACATTACAACCCCGACGGTGTGCTGTCGTTACACTGTAACCACGGTTAAAGCCTGATTTTCGCCAATTTTTACTCATGGGTTGCCAAAAAGGACAAAAAGGGGGATTTAGACCCTGCTTATGGCAGACGCCCGTTCCACCGCCTTGGCTTGCGCCACTGAAGCCTCCCTCTGGGCGGACATCCATGCCCGTGCCCAAGTCGTGGCGCAGGCCGAGCCGGCGTTAGTGCCGATGCTAAAGCGCTACGTCCTGGACCGTGCGACTTTCGCGGAGGGTATCGTCCGTCGCCTTTCCGAGCGGATTGCTCCGACTGGTAATGACGTCGACTCTTTGGTGGCTGCCATGCAGCAGGCGATTGCCGCCGACCCAGAGATCCTTGCGCAGATGCGGGCCGATATCCGAGCAACCTTGGAGCGCGACCCCGCCACCGAGCATGCGCTGGTTCCATTTCTTTGGTATAAAGGTTTTCATGCCATCTCGCTGCATCGCTTGGCTCATTCGCTATGGAAGTCCGGCCGCCGGGAACTCGCCACGCATTTGCAGTCGTTGATGTCCGAGCACTTAGCCGTAGATATTCACCCGGCGGCGTCGTTCGGTGTTGGCATTCTCTTGGACCACGCCACTGGCTTCGTCGCGGGGGAGACCGCCGTCGTCGGCGACAATGTTTCTTTCCTGCATGAGGTGACCTTAGGTGGCACGGGCAAGGCTCGCGGCGACCGTCACCCGAAAATCCGCTCAGGAGTGCTCATCGGCGCGGGTGCTAAGATCCTCGGTAACATCACCGTCGGAGAGGGCGCCAAGATCGGCGCTGGCTCCGTGGTCCTGAAGGACGTCGCCCCACATACCAGCGTGGCGGGCGTGCCCGCGGTCGTGATTGGTCGAACCTCGGTCGATGCCCCAGCGCTCGACATGGACCACTCCCTCTAAGCGATGTCCTCTGCCAATCGCCCGCAGGAACGTCCCGGCGACACCCGCGTCCTCGATTGCCTTTATCGCGTGGGCGCGTTCGTCAATGCGACCGAAGACCCTCGGGAAGCCCTCGACTTCATTCTGGCTGAGATCGTCCATAGTTTGAACGCTTCCAGCGCTTCGATTGCGTTACTGGAGCCGACGACGGGTTCGCTCCGGATTGAGGTGAGCAATGGGCTCGCTGCCGACTCTATCCAACAGGTCATGGCGCAAGGGCAGGGTGTCACTGGCTGGGTTGCCTTACATGCACGCCCCTTGTTGATTCCCGATGTCTCCAAGGATCCTCGCTATGTCGAGCTGCGCCAAGGCATTCGGTCCGAGTTGGCTGTGCCGATGGAGCTCATGGGGAACGTCATCGGGGTCGTCAATTGTGACTCCGATCGCTTGGCCGCCTTTACCGAGGCCGATGTCGCTTTTCTATCGCTGCTGACCAATGAGGCCTCCAAGGCCGTCGGTCGTATCTGGTTACTCCGGCAGTTACGTTCCAAGGCCGCCCAGTTGGAGGCGCTCGTCGGGGCTGCCCAAGAATTGGCCCGTGAGCGGGATGAGCCGGGCATTACTGCGGACTTGGCTCGGCATACCCGGGCCTTGTTAGGGGCGCGGGCGGTTGCTTATTATCGGCTAAATGACCGCGAGCTCGCCTTGGGCTTCTTGGACGGCGAGTGCGCCGGTAGCGTGTTCAACCCTATCACGAGCATTGATCAGACCTCCATCGGCACGGCCGCGACCCGTCGGCGGGCGTTAGTCGTACCGGTCGCGGGTAAATCCGAAGAGCACCTCTTCACGCGCCTCGTCGACCCCGTCGCCTCGTCTTCCTTGTTGGCCGTGCCCGTGCGTTATGAGGATGAGACCTTTGGCGTGCTGGTTTGCGTGTCGATGGGAGCCTATCGTTTTTCCGATGACGATAAGCATCTCGTGACCGCCCTGTCGTCCTTCGGTGCGTCTTCGATTCAGAATGCCCGTCTTTACGCTAAGGTCTTTACGGTCGAAGAAGGCCTCCGCCGCAGCGAACGTCTTACTGCGCTCGGCTTACTTTCCGCCGAGGTGGCGCACGAGATTCGTAATCCCCTGACGGTGATGAAACTGCTCTGCGATACGTTGGGCCAAGGCTTAGCCTCCGATGACCCCAAGCAGGAGGACCTCGGTGTCATGCGGGAGAAGGTCACGCACATGGAAGGCGTCGTCTCCCGTGTGCTCGGCATGAGCAAGGCTCAGTCGGGGGCCTTCAAGTCTTTCCCGCTCGATGGGGCTGCGGATAGCGCGGTGCTGCTCCTCCGCCTCAAGTTCCAGCAGGCGGGTGTGGAGGCTACGGTGGTCTCGGATACCGACTTACCGTTCGTCGAAGGCAACCCTGGTCAAATCCAGCAGGTCTTCCTTAACCTTCTCCTCAACGCCGTTCAGGCTATGCCCAAAGGCGGCAAGCTGTCGTTGCGCGTGGCCCGTGAGCCTGGTCCGCAGGGCGAAGTCATCTCGGTGCGCATCGCGGATACGGGCTCGGGTATTTCTCCGGAAATTCTGCCGAAAATCTTTGAATCGTTCTTTACGAGCCGCGAAGACGGTACCGGGCTCGGCTTAGCTATCGTGAAGCGCATCCTCCGCGATCACCGTGGCGATATCGTCGTCGAGTCTTCTGGGCCCGCCGGGACGACGTTTAAGTTTTGGATTCCGGCCCTGAAGTAAGCAGTCGCTTGGCGGCGGTCCATACGACCGGTACAAACGAGACGACGACCACGATAAGGATGACCTTGTGGAGTTGGTCGGCGAGTGACGTGGTGCCTAAGAAGTGGCCCAGCCACACCAGCGAGCTGACCCAGAGGATTCCCCCAAGGCTATTCCAGCGCAGGAAGCGGCCCGTTGGCATCTGGCCCATGCCAGCGGCAAAAGGGACAAAGGTACGCATTAACGGAACATAGCGCGCCAGGACGATAGCGAGTGGTCCTTTTTCAGCAAAATAGCTGCGGGCCGCCTCGAGGTGTCGACGTTTAAACCACCAGCTGTCGGCGCGATTCGCCATGATGTGGCCATATTTACGGCCGAGCCAGTAACCGGTCTGGTCCCCGATGATGGCCGCGGCCGTCAAGGCCAAGGTGAGTTCCCACGGGTTAAAGAAGGCCGGGCGCTCACCGTTGGCAACGGAGAGGACGCCCGCCGTGACGAGTAAGGAGTCGCCGGGGAGGAAAAAGCCTGCGAGTAAACCGGTCTCCGCAAAGATGATCAGGCACATTAGGGAGATGCCCCCGACTTGAATCATCTGTCGGAGCCCTTCGGCGGTGTGGAGGTGGGACCAAAGGTCGCTGAACCAAGAAAGCATGCTTTCACTAAGAAGGCTTTCTTGCGCTTGGCAATCGCCTTGAAAGCTGTACCCGACCTCACCACGCTCTGGCTCACCGATGTCGCCTGAATTTGAAACCTCCGCCGCTCGTCTCCGGCACTCCGCCCTGCAGCATGGGTTGGCCGGGCAGGCGGCGCTCGAGGGGGCGGTCGTGCCGAGGGCCAAAGCCTTTCTCCAGGAAGCCCGGGAGATTCAGTTGGCCGCGCATCGGGCGGGCATTCCGGGTGATGAGGTCGCCAAACTTCGTTCCGATGCGATTGATATCGTCATCGACGCCCTGTACCTCCGCGCGGGACCGGCCGCGGCGAGCCTGACGTTGGTGGCGACGGGTGGTTATGGCCGCGCGGAGCTTTGCCCGCTGAGCGATATCGACCTCCTCGTCTTGGTCCCGGCCCATACGCCAGAGACCAAGCAGGCGGTGGAAACGATTCTCTACCCGTTGTGGGATGTCGGTCTAAAGGTCGGTCAATCGGTCCGCACGGTCGCCGAAGCCGCCGATTATGCCCGTAATGACTTACACCTTCACGTCGCCTTACTCGAGACGCGTCTCCT
The DNA here is from genome assembly GCA_945878755.1 of Akkermansia muciniphila. Lineage (GTDB taxonomy): Bacteria > Verrucomicrobiota > Verrucomicrobiia > Opitutales > UBA953 > UBA953. Next base: position 3,630 of record CAMDWM010000016.1, on the reverse strand, counting down.
GTGCGGCGAACGCTCGCAGTTTACCCAGTTGGAAGGGCGGCTATCTGAGCTTTTGAGCGGTCCGGCTTGGCAACCCTTGGCTAAAGCCATCGTGGAGTCGCAACGTAAGCGTCGTGAAAAGGCCGGCGGAAGTGCCTACCTCCAGGAGCCCGACCTAAAGAACGGGGTAGGGGCGCTCCGCGATGTCCAAGGTTGCGTTTGGCTGGCCCGCATCGCCCGCGGCGTTGCTGGCCCGCGTGGCCTTGACGCCGCCGGCTTTCTACCGACTTCCGACCTCGCCAAGTTCGAGCAGGCTCGGGCTTCGCTGCTGCGGCTGCGTTGTGAGCTCCATTTTCAGGTGACCCGTCCGACGGAGCAGCTTTCGCTCGAGCGCCAAGACACGATTGCCGAAGCCTTGGGCTACCCGGGTGATTTGAAGTCCCGTATCGGTGCCTTGATGCGTGACTACTTTGACGCCGCCGATCACGTTCGCCGTTGTGCGGAGATGGTCGAAGGTGCCGTGATGGGCGAGCCCGAGCCTGCGGGGTGGGGCGAGCCCATTTTGGTCGATGGCTTTCGTGTTGTGCCCGGCGGCATCGTCGCTGCCCAGCATCGTCTCGTTTTTGAAGAAGACCCTGGTCGCCTCGTCCGCCTCTTCCGTTTATGCCAAGTCCATGAGGCTCGCCCGGAGCGGGCACTTTCCTTGTTGGTCCGCGAGCGGGCTCACCTGTTGACGGCCGATGTCGCCTACGCCGAGGAGTCTTGCAGCGCCCTTCGGGCAATGCTGACCGAAGCGGGCCGTGTCTACGGCGCCCTCCACGCGCTCCGTGAGCATGACCTGCTTTACCGGCTCGTGCCGGAGTTCGCTGGTTTACACTGCTTGGTGCAGTTTGAGTTCTATCATCGTTGGACCGCGGATGTGCACACGCTCCGTTGCTTGATGGAGTTAGACGAGATTTACGAAGGCAAGACCGAGGTCGATCGTCGCTACCGCGAGGTCGTCTTGGGCTCAGAGGCGCCCTCGTTCCTCTACGCCATCCTTTTCCTGCACGATATCGCCAAGGCGGGCGGCATCGCCGGACATGCCGAACGTGGCGTCCCCATTGCCGAGGTCGTCTTAGAGCGCCTGGGCTTCGACGCCCGCGAACGTGAAGTCGCTGCCGCGGTCATTCGCCACCATTTAATCATGGGCATCTACTGGCAACGCCATGACGTAGATGATCCCGCCAACATCGAGCGCTTTGCATCGATTGTCGGTGATGAACAGGTCCTGCGGAGCCTATACGTGCACACCCGTTGCGATGCCCGCGCCACTTCGCCGGACCTTTGGACGAGCTTTAAGGATGGTCAGCATGGGACGCTCTATCGTCGCACCTTAGCCAAGCTCGCCGGTGAATCCGAAGCCGAGGCCGAAGTCGCCGCGACGGCCTTGCGCGAACAGACCGCGGAACTCTTAGCGGGGACCGTGCCAGCGGATGAATTGGAGGCCCATTTCACACAGATGCCTTCAGGGTATTTCCTGCACGTCGCGCCGGAGGATGCGGCGGTGCACGTGGGGTTAATTCATCGCCTCATCGCCACCGTCGCCCACGAAGATGCCGAACAGTCGCTTCAGCCAATTGTGGAGTGGCACGACGACGTCGGCTCCGGCCAGTCCGTCGTCACCGTGGTGACGTGGGACCGCGCTGGCCTCTTTAGTCGCATGGCGGGGGCTTTCGCGGTAGCCGGCATCAACATCGTCTCTTGTCGCGCATTCTCGCGCGAGGACGACGTCGCAATCGACTTCTTTAAAGTCGTCTTACCGGTCGGCAAGGAACTCGGGGCCAAGCAGAAGTTCGCCGAAGCCTTGGCCAGTTCTTTGGTCGGTGGCTACGACCTGATTGACGAAGTCGGCCAAGAGGAAGTCCAGGCCACGCTGACGGCCCCGCGGCGTAAGGCCTTCGTACCACTCGCCGCCGAAGTCAGCGTCTATTACGAAGAAGCCTTGGGCCGGACGGTGGCCGAGGTGCAGTGCAATGACCGGCTCGGGCTGCTATTCCGCATGGGCTTGGTCATTCGTGGGGCGGGGTACGCGATTACCTTCGCGAATATTTCGACGGAACAAGGGTTTGCCTTGGACACCTTCTACCTGACCCCGGAACGTGGGCTGACGACGACCCCGCAAAGTCCCGAGGCCTTAGCAGATGGGCTCCGCCAGGTGGTTTCCTGAATTAGGTCCCACTTGCTTCGGCTGGAAAAAGGCTTAAGGCTATCCAGGTATCACCGCTATGACCTCGAACCTCCTGCACTTAGGTCGTCTTTGCCTCGCGCTGACGGCCTGCCTTAGTCTCTCCGCCGCCGAAACCGCTGCCCCCGCTTCCAAGCCCATGACCACTCCTCCTAAACTTGAAAAGGCCACCTTCGGAGCCGGTTGCTTCTGGGGCGTCGAATACCAATACCGGAAGATTCCCGGCGTCAGCGAAGCCGTCTCCGGCTACAGCGGCGGTAAGACCGAGAACCCCACCTACCGGCAAATCTGCCAAGATAGTACCGGCCATGCCGAAGTCATCGAGGTCACCTTCGACCCGGCTAAAATCAGCTTCCGACAGTTGGTGGAATACTTTTTCCGGATGCATAACCCGACGCAGGTCGACCGCCAAGGCCCGGACGTAGGGGACCAATACCGTTCAGTGATTTTCTTCCACTCGCCTGAGCAGAAGAAGGTCGCTGAAGAGGTGAAGGCCGCGTTGACCGCCGCTAAGGTCTTTGCCGCGCCCATCGCGACTAAGATCGAAGGCGCGCAGACTTTCTGGAAAGCCGAAGAATACCACCAGCGCTATTACGAGAAGAAGGGTGGCCGTCCGTATTGCCACCTGATCGAGTACGCTCCCGGCAAGTAAGCTCCGTGGGGGCCGCGCATCACGGGTCGGACGCGTCTCTGCCGGGTTTCGGCCAGGCGGAGCCTGCCCCTGAAGTGCCTGCCCGGCGCCGACCCGTGGCGGCACGCATGCGCCCTCGGAATCTCAGCGAGGTCGTGGGCCATGCCGCCTTACTGGGGCCGAACGCGTTGCTGCCTCGCCTAATCAAAGCCGACAACTTTGGCTCGCTGCTGTTTTACGGTCCACCGGGATGCGGTAAGACCACGTTAGCCGAAGTGATTGCCGCCGAAACGGAGTCCACGGTCGTGCGCGTCAACGCGGTTCTCTCTGGCACGCCCGAACTTCGCGAGGTCCTCGCCGAGGCCCGGCGCTCGCCCGCGCGTAAGACCGTCCTCGTGGTCGACGAGATCCATCGTTTCAATAAGGCGCAGCAGGACCTGCTCTTGCCCGACGTCGAAGCCGGCGTGGTGCGTCTCATCGGTTGCACGACGCATAATCCGGGACTCTACATCGTGCCGGCCTTGTTGAGCCGCAGCCATTTATTTCGGCTCGATCCGTTGGGCGTCGACGAGATCGCAGCTTTCCTAGGCACGGCCTTGGCGGATGCCGAACGCGGTCTAGGAGCCCTGGGCATTAAGGCCTCGCCGGCGGTGCTACGTCAGGTGGCCGAAATGGCTTCGGGTGACTTACGTCGCGCCTTGAACTGCCTGGAGACCTTGGTGCTGTCGGCCCCTGCCTTGGGGACGGTCACGGATGAGGCCGTCGGTGCTTTCGCCCGTGAACGTCGCATCCG
>CAMDWM010000015.1:0-19448 GCA_945878755.1 Akkermansia muciniphila | reverse complement strand
GCACAAATCCCACAGGATTTCCCGTCACAGCCCCGCGCGGTGCAGTGCTCCCGTCCGTAGAAGATGATACGAAGGTGGAGTTTATTCCAGGAGTCTTCCGGGAAGACTTTCTTGAGGTCACGCTCAACCTGTTCGACAGACTTACCCGGGCTGAGTTTCCAACGTTTAGCCAAGCGATGAATGTGCGTATCCACGGGGAAAGCCGGCACGCCAAAGGCCTGTGCCATGACGACGGACGCAGTCTTATGGCCAACCCCCGGCAACTCCTCGAGTTCCTCGAAGGTACGCGGGACCTGACCAGCATGCTTGGACATAATCAGTTGGGCTAAGCCGACGAGCGCCTTGGACTTCTGCGGCGCCAAGCCGAGCTGCCGAATCAAGCCCAAGACCTTCTCCACCGGGATGGCCGCCAGCTTGGCAGGCGTTCCGGCCACCGCGAATAAGGCCGGGGTCACCTCATTGACCTTCTTGTCTGTGCACTGGGCCGAGAGCACGACCGCCACTAGGAGCGTAAACGCATCCGCATGGTCCAACGGAATCGGCGTGGCTGGGTACAACTTCGCCAGTTTTCGGGCGACATAATCGGCTCGTTGCTGGCGGGTCATCGATACGAGGATTACCCTGCGGGTAATGATGGCAAACGCCCATGAAGACTTATTCACAAGGCCAGAACCGTGGTGGCTTCGTCTAATGGGAAAACCATCTTTCGCTAATACCCCCACCCCTCCAAGGTGGACGGTTGCGGGGGCGTCTCCACCCTCCAAAAAATAGTCCCACTCTTTCATGGCCCAACTGCCCTACGATCCTTCCAAAATCTCACGCGAACTCTCCCGGCACTACATCCCGGCGAGCGAAGCCGACATCCAAGCGATGTTCCAAGCCGTCGGCTCGACGAAGTTCAGCGAGATGTACTCCCACATCGCGGGTGACGTGAAGTTCCCAGGGCAACTCAACCTCCCCGACGAGCTCGAATACGCCGCCCTCGCCGACCGCATGTTGGCGCTCTCCCAGCGTAACGACGTCAAGACGGGCTTCCTCGGCGACGGTCTCCAAGTCTACCGGACGCATGAAATTGTCGGGCACGTCTGTTCCATTCGTAACCTCACGACGTCCTACACGCCCTACCAGCCTGAGCGCTCCCAGGGCACGCTCATCACGCACTGGATCTACCAGTCCACCCTCGCCCAACTCACCGGCTTTGAAGCCGTCAACTCCTCGCTCTACGATCGCGCTAGCGCCCTCTTCGAAGCCGCCGTCTGTGCCGTCCGTATGTCCGAGGGCGACACCGTCCTCGTCGCGGCGAACCTCTTCCCAGGTGACCTCGAAGTTCTCCGCACACACTGCGCTGAAATCTCGGTGAAACTCGAGTTCCTTGCGCCCGAAGAAGAAACCGGCCGAATCCGTGGTGCCGCCATCCAAGCCCGCGTCGCCGCGCACGGCGGCAAGGTCGCCGCCGTCATCTTCCCGCAGGTCAATAACCTCGGCCTCGTCGAGGACACCGACGAGCTGACGGATGCATGCGCCGACGCCGGCGTGAAGTCGATTGCGGTCATCGACCCGATGCTCCTCGCCACCGGCGGCCTCAAGGCCCCGGCGAACTATGGCCGCCAAGGTGCCGACATCCTCGTCGGCGAAGGCCAGCACCTCGCCATTGGCGCCAACTTCGGCGGCCCTGGCCTCGGCCTCTTCGCCGTCCGCCACAACGCCGAACGTAAGAATGAAGTCCGCGAAACGCCGGGTCGTTTTGTCGGCAAGGCCAAGGACAACGCCGGCCGCGATTGCATCGTCATGGTCATGGCCACCCGCGAGCAACATATCCGCAAGGACAAGGCCACGTCCAATATTTGCTCCAACCAAGCCTTCATCGCTACCATTGCCGGCGCTACCATCCTCGCTCGCGGCGAAGCCGGCATGGCCGCCAGCTGCACCGCCGGACGTGACCGCGCGCACCGCGTGGCCGCCCAGCTGCACACTATCCCCGGCCTCAAGGTCTGCTACGCTCAACAGGCATTCTGGAATGAATTCAGCCTGATGCTGCCGGAACCTGCGGGCGCCGTGCTCGCTAAGGGCCGCACTGCTGGCTTGCACCTCGGAGTCGACATCACTGGCCGCACGCCCTGCAACTGCGCGCTGATCAAGATTTCGTTCAGCGACATCCAGACCGACGCCGATGCCGACCGCCTCGTGGCGTTCTTCGAAGGCCTCTACGGTAAAGCCACTGGCTCCGCCACGCTGTCGGCCGTCCCCGCCCACCTACTACGTTCCGGCGCGGTGGGTCTCCCGTCCTTCCCGCTGGCCGAACTGAAGGCCTACTACACCAAGCTCGGCGAACTCAACGTCTCGCCCGATACCGGCTGCTTCCCGCTCGGTTCGTGCACGATGAAGTATAACCCGCACATCAATGATTGGGCCGCTGGGCTGCCGGGCTTCACCGCCCTACACCCGCAAGCCCCCGTCGAAGACGCCCAGGGTTCCTTGGAGCTCCTCTGGCAGATTCAGCAGTGGATGCAGGCCATCACCGGCCTCCCCGGCCTGACCACCCAGCCCGTCGCGGGTGCCCAAGGCGAGCTTGTGGGGCTCAAACTCTTCCAGGCCTACCACCGCCACCACGGTCAGGCCCACCGCGACATCATGCTCATTCCGTCGTCGGCCCACGGCACAAACTTCGCCACAGCCACGACCGCCGGCTTCGTCAACCGCCAGCGTGCGGATGGTGCACCTTCCGGTATCGTTATCCTCAAGTCCGCGCCCGATGGCCGCGTCGACCAAGCCGACTTCGATGCGAAGATTGCGCAATACGGTGACCGTGTCGCTGGCATGATGGTGACCAACCCAAATACCTCGGGCGTCTTCGAAACTGACTTCAAGCGCATGGCTGACGCCGTACACCGCGCGGGCGGCCTCGTTTACATGGACGGTGCCAATATGAACGCCATCGCTGGCTGGGTGAACCTCGACCAGCTCGGCGTCGACGCGGTGCACAACAACCTGCACAAGACCTGGACCGTCCCGCATGGCGGCGGAGGCCCGGGCGACGGCATCGTCGGGGTGTCCGCTCGTCTCGTCGACTTCCTCCCTGGCTATCAGATCGAGAAGCAAGGCGACCGCTTCGTGCCGGTCCGCCCCAAGCACAGTATTGGTTCCTTCCATCGCCACTGGGGTAACTTCGCGCACAAGGTGCGCGTCTACTCCTACCTTCTCCGCCTCGGTCACGCCGGCGTCCAGCGCATGTCCGCGATGTCCGTCCTCGCCAGCCGCTACCTCTTCAACCGCTTGGGCAAGCAGTTCCCCTCCCTGCCGACCGCCGCCGATGGCGTGCCGCGTATGCATGAGTTCATCCTTACGCTCACGGAAGAGGACTTCAAGCGCATCGAAGCTGCCGGCATCCCGCGTGCGAATATCATCTCCCGCGTCGGGAAGCTCTTCCTCGACTTCGGTTTCCACGCCCCAACGGTCGCCTTCCCGGAAGTCTTCGGCCTCATGATTGAGCCGACGGAATCCTACACGAAGGACGAACTCGATCGCTTTGCTGACGCCGTAGTGGCCATCGGCGAGCTGATCCGTTCGAACCCGGAAGTACTCAAGGCCGCGCCACGCTTCACGCCAGTCGACCGCGTCGATGAAGTCGCCGCGAACCGCACCTTAGTCCTCAGCGAGCACCTCACGGCCTTGCCGAAGATTAACGAGAATCGCCTCTCGCCCGTCCTACTCAACGCGATGCCCATCGCCGAGATCAAGGCCCGCATCCTGGCGACCGTCTAAGACTCGGCCTCAGACCGCTAGGGGCAGACGCACGCGGAAGGTAGTCCCCCGGCCGACTTCGCTGGTGACAGCGATCGTGCCGCCGTGGGCCTCGACGGCCTGCTTGACGATGGCGAGGCCGAGGCCCGCGCCTTCGGCGTGACGCGAGCCTTCGGGGTCGATGCGGCGAAAGCGTTCGAAGATATGCTCTAGGTTCTCGGCGGGGATACCGCGGCCATTGTCGGCCACGGTCAACTCCGCCTGCCCCTCTACGAGGCCCGTCGCAACGACCACGCGCACGCCCGCGGGATTGTGGAGGATGGCGTTCATCACGAGATTCAGAATGACTCGGCCCAGACGTGCCGGATCGGCCAAGACGGAGACCCCTTCGAGTTTAGCGTCCAAGGTGGCGCCCTTCTCTCGTGAGAGCCTAGCTAGCAGCGCCACTGCTTCATCGGCGAGGTCGGCTAGGTCGCAAGGAGACTTTTCCACTGGCTGTGCCAAGTCCCCATGGGCCAATTCTAAGAGCCCATCCGAAATAGTCTTCATGCGGAGGGCGGCGTGTTTGACCGTCTCTAGGGCCTGTCGATATTCCTCTGGCGTCCGTTCTTGGCGAAGGGCGCTCTGGCTATCGGAAAGGATGACTGTGAGCGGCGTGCGTAGCTCGTGCGAGGCATCAGCCGTGAACTGCGTCACCCGGTTACGAGCCTCGTTCATCTTGCCAAAGGTATCATTCAAGACGACTGCCAGACGGCCTAATTCGCTCTCGGCGTCCTCCGCATCAATCTTCCGGCCGTAGTCCCCCGCCGCGATGCCCTCAGCGTCAGCGGCGATGCGGTCAATGGGGCGCAAAGAGCGACCGGCGAGAATCCAACCGATGCCGCCACCCAAGACGACAAGAATGACGCCTCCGAGGGCGAGCTTCCAGCCGAGCAAATGGAGTTCAGCTTCGAGGGCATGCGTATCCGTGCCGAAGACCACCATCATCTGACCCGGTGGGCGGTGAACCAGCATGCGTTGCCCCAGGAAAGAGACCATCAGGTTGACGGGCGGGCGGCCCTTCGCCGCGCCTTCGGTCTCATCAAAAATCTCTTCACGGCAGCGATCGACCAGGGCGGGCTCAACGGGTGCCAATGGAGTCTGAAATTGGACTGGCCCAACCATGTCGGCAGCGAAGACCCAAGTCTTCTCCTTAGCCAAGGCCGCTTGGGCGACCTCTCCCTTAGCTTGGCGCTGCGCCGGTGTGTCCTGATTCCGCGGCCGACCATTAGCACTCGGCGGGGGCGTGCGCGGGCCATTATTTCCTGGAAGGAGGTCATTCACCGCCCCCATGTGCTTTGCCATCATCTCACGCAACTGAAGGTCGACGGCTTGCAGCCGGTTCTGGCGCGCGTGTTGATAGAAAGCCACGAGCAGCACGGTCGCCGTGGCGGCGAGTAACCCAAAGTTCCAGGCGAGGATACGCCAGCGAATGGAGTGGAAGACCATGGCCTAGTTTCCGGCGGGGATTTCGTAGCCCATGCCACGGCGGGTGCGGATGAGCTCCGTCCCCAATTTACGGCGGAGATTACAGACGTGGACCTCGAGGAGGTTGGAGAGCGTATCCTCGTTCTCGTCAAACAAGTGCTCGTAAAGTTCGGCCCGCGTCACGACCGCGCCGCGGCGGTGCGCTAGATACTCCAACAAGGAATACTCTCTCCCCGTCAAGGCCTCGGGCTGCCCCGCCTTGGTGACGCGGCGGGACACGGTATCGATGACAACGCCCCCGATGGTGAAAGTCGCCCCGCCCACGCTATGATTACGACGAACGAGGGCACGGAGGCGGGCGAGGAGCTCCTGCTGCACGAAAGGCTTGGCGAGGTAATCATCAGCGCCGAGGTCGAGGCCTACGACGCGATCCTCCACCGAGTTACGGGCGGTCAGCATCATGACGGGCGTCCGCTTCACGCTACGCAGACGACGGAGTACTTCACGCCCATCCATGCCTGGCATCATGTAATCGAGTACAATCGCGTCGTATTCGAAATCCTTCGCCTTCTGGAGACCGTCGACCCCGTTTGCCGCCGCATCGACGGCATACCCTTCCTCACGGAAAAGCTTCGCCAGCCCATTACGGAGGTCTGCTTCGTCTTCTACGATAAGGATGCGCATCGGGAGCTGGTCCTATATTCTACCCTGACCGCCCTTAATCCAAGATTAAGAAGCGCCCGGACCTACTCGACCTCGATGAACCTGCCCCGGGAAATAGCTGCGTAGGCTCCACAGATGAGCGCCGATGCCCCGCATAGCCAGAAAACCTGCCCAGAGGAGATGCCGAAAGCATCACGTGAAACCCATTGGACGCCGGCGGCAGCCATAATCCCGAGGAAGCTCAGGCTACTCACGCTACCCTGCACCGCACCTTTGCTCTCCGGCGAAGGACGATGCTGAATGACGGTGACGACCGGGACGATGAAAAGGCCGGCGGAGAAGCCCAAGCAGCCCATGCAGATGCGGAAAGTATCAGCCGTGACACCGTCCATACCCATCGGCACGGTGCTCAGGGCCAGGCCGAGCGCGCCAATCGGGACGAGGCGATATTCGATACGGCCGCGGGAGGCATAACCCGCGACGACGCTGCCGATGCCGATGCCGATGGCCAACCATACGTTCATCATACTGTTCTGGGTGTCGGTCAGTTTTAGGATATCCTTACAAAAGACCACCATGTTCATCATCACCAAGGCCGAGATGAAGTAGAAGCCGGTGTTGCCCCAGCACGCCCGCCAGAGATCGCGATCCTGCTTCATGATGCTCAGCTGACGCCAAAGGTCGGTGACGGGATTGATGCGGACCGGGCAGGTCGGGTCAGCCGCGGGAACGGGCGTGACTTGTCGGCTGAGCAGCCAGCCGACAAAGGCAATTGCCATGAGGATAGGGCCGGCGATCCACGCCCGTCCCTCCTTTAAGAAGGCGTCGGAGAAGATTCCGGCGGCGACCACGCCGAGGATGACGCCGAGAAAAGTAAGCAGCTCCAAGATACCGTTACCCCACGAGAGTTTGTCGTGCGGTAAAATTTCTGGCAGGATTCCATACTTCGAAGGGGCAAAGATGGCACTGTGACACCCCATCAGGAAGATGGCCCCTAACAAAAGCGGCAAGCTTTCGAGCCACAGGGCGACCCCCGCGAACGCCATGATGCCCATCTCCGCCGTCTTCACGTAGACCATCATGCGCTGCTTGCTGTTACGGTCCGCGAGCCAGCCCCCCAGCATCGCGAAGAGGATGAAAGGCGCGGAGAAGACCGCCGTCACCATAGCGACCAGCTCGTCGTTCTTTTTTTCGCCCGAGGCGGACGCAGTGGCGCCAGCTAGAAGGACGAGGATGATAAGCTGTTTGAGTGCGTTATCGCTAAAGGCGTTCTGGAACTGCGTCCCCATCAGGCTCCAGAAGCCGCGCTGCCAGCCAACATGAGAAATAGCGGAAGGCGAGGGGGCATGCATGGAGCATCTCACCCCCATGACATGGGAATGACAATCCTATTAGATACCTAGAACTTAAGCTGAGCAAACAGTTCCAAAGCAGACTGCGACCGGTTCAGGATGTAGACGTGGTAACCAGGGACACCGCGGCCGAGGAGGCCGCGCACCTGCCGCACCGCCCACGAGACACCGACCTTCCGCTGGGCTTCCTCATCTTCGCCACAGGCTTCGAGTTCACGGATGAGGGCGGCCGGAATCTTGGCCTGGCAAAAACCACAGAACTTGCGGGCCTGCTTGAGCGAAAGCACCGGCATGATGCCCGGGAGAATGGGCACAGAGACGCCCGCGGCACGGGCGCGGGCGACGAACCGAAAGTAGTCTTCGTTATCCAGGAAGAGCTGGGTGGTAACGAAGTCGGCACCAGCGGCGACCTTGCCCGCCAAGTGTCGGATGTCCGACAGGTCGTCCGGCGAGCTAGGATGGCGCTCGGGGAACCCGGCGACGCCAATGGCGAAGCGTCCCGGACGCTCCCGGCGAATGAGGTCAACCAGACCCAAGGCATGCGCGAAGCCTTCCGGGTGTGCCGTGAACTCGGTTTGCCCTTTAGGCGGATCGCCGCGGAGCGCCAAGATGCCGACAAAGCCCGCATCATCATATTTCGCAATGATATCAGCCAGTTCCGCCCGACTGTGGCCCACGCAGGTCAGGTGGGCGATGAGCGGAAAGCCCGCTTGCACGAGCTTGGAGCCGTATTCAAGGACGGTCGAGCGGTCGGAGCCACCGGCGCCATAGGTGAAAGACGCAAAGTCGATGCCCAGCGGCTGCAACGCCCGCGCGGTGTCCAACATAGCCGCAGCTTCCTCCGGCTTCTTCGGCGGGAAGAACTCCACGGAAACCGTCGGCCGATTGGGGGACCGCAGACGGGAGAGGAACGCATCTCTTAACATCGTATCAACCTATCAAGATTTGATGATGTAAGTCAAGGACTGACGGCTGCCTAGCGTTTACCGTCAGTTTTACGCTGATTAGCAGGGAGTTCCTCGGGCAGGGCCAGATGGTAGGCCATGACCATCCAGCAAAGCATGACTGGGTAGATCAGCACGATAAAGCCCAGCGACCCCAGGATACCCAGCGCCACGCCCTGCCCCACCGTGAGGAGCTTGAAGCCCACCAGGAAGCAGGTGGGGATAATAATGAAGATAATCGCGGCGACATAGCCAATGGAGGTCGTGCCGGAATAGACGCCCGCCGACTTAGCGAGGTCGAGTCCGCAGCCCTGGGCACACGCGTCATTCAGCCGAAACCAAGACTTCAACAGGCCGGGCCGGCCACAATTTGGGCAACGGCAGATCACCCCACGCATCATGATGTCACCACGGGTGATCTTCAGCTTTGGTTCGGACATCCCAGCAGCGTCCTCACGAGCGAGGGGAAGACAAGCGAAGACCCGCCCGGCCCTACACCTTGAGGAAAACCTTCTGACGCTTGAGGAACCAGAACAGCGTCCACTTCACGGCGAAGATGCCGGTGACCATGACCAGCGAGGCGACGGCCGGCGGGAAGGCGCGGGCGAGTCCGCCGAACAAGGCCTGCGCGGTGAACTCGAAGTTGAGGAATTTGGACGACATGTAGATGAGCACGGAGTTCATGCCGATGACGGCGAAGAACGCGCCGAAGCCGCGCAGCCAGCCACGCACGTCGATCGTCCAATAAAAGAAGGAGAGCAGCAGACTGCCCCAACCGCAGGTCCAGAGGACGAACGGACTGGTCCAAAGATTCTTATTCAGCGGGAAGACGAAACTCCAGAGTCCGCCGATAGCGAGTAACGCCAGACCCGCGAGCGCCAAGCCGGCGGCCTTACGATCACCCGAGGCTTCTTCCGCGGAGCGGCGGAGCCAGAGTCCCGCCAGGATACCGAGTAGTGCGTTGCCGATGGCTGGCAGGACCGCGAGCAAGCCTTCCGGATCGTGGATGCCTTTGTGGAGCTTCCCCGGCAGGAGCAATCGGTCGACGTAACTGGCGAAGTTCCCTTCCATCGTCAGGTCGCCAGCCGCGAAACCCGGCGCATGGCCGAACGACATGACCGCCCAATAGCCGAGCAGAATACCCGCGAGCCAATACCAGAGCCGCTTCGGCGCCTCGAAGTTGAAAGCGAAGATGAGCTGCGCGAACATGCCGGCGAGACCGATGCGGCCGAGCACGCTACCGAAGCGCATATTCTCCAGCCCCTTCCACTGGAGTCCGTTGTTATAGATGATGCCGAGCAGGACGAGGATGAGGCCGCGTTGAATGACCTTGCGAATGACTTCGGAGCGGGCGCCTTCCGTCAGGCGACGGGTCAGCGAATAGGGCGTAGAGACGCCAGCCATGAACAAGAACAATGGGAAGATGAGGTCGTAAGCCTGGAAGCCGTTCCAATCGACGTGCTTGAGCTGAGCATCAATCGCACCCAACCAGCCCCACTCGGTCAGTTTGAAGAGCGCGACAAGGATACCGTGTCCACCCACAATCCAGAAGAGATCGAAGCCGCGCAGGGCATCGAGCGAAAGCAGGCGTTCCGACTTAGGGGCAGGAGTCTCCATGGGGTATGACTTTTCTAGCCCAGCACCGAAGGAGGTCTACTCGGAAAGTCCTCCTTAATGGCCCCCGGCCATAGAAAGCAGAAATGGATACATCATCGCCGTTATCCGCCAACCGCAGAGACCCCGCTCCTTACATCCGCTCCACGGGCTCGATGCCGAGGAGGCGGAGGCCGCACTCCATGATCGAGGTGGTGCGTGCACAGAGCATGAGGCGACGGGCCTTTACGGCCGGATCATCCACCAGCACGCTGTCGGCGGCGTAGAAGGCGCCGTAAGCGGCCGCCAGTTCATGCAGGTAAGTGCAGAGGTGGTGAGGGCGGAGATCTTCCAAGGCTAGGTCCAACGCAGCGGTAAAGCCGAGGAGCTTGCGCGCGAGCGCGATTTCGGTCGGGGTTTCCGGATCCGTAGCCCCAGTTTCACCCTGCCCGGGCTCGATACCATTCTTGCGGAAGATGGAGCGTACACGCACCACGGCGTACATCAGGTAAGGCGCCGTATTGCCTTCGAAGGCTAAGAGCTTCGTCCACGAGAACGAGTAATCCATCGTGCGATTCGAGGAGAGGTCAACGTAGCGCAAAGCCGCCACGCCGATTGACTTGGCTATACTCCGGCGCTCGGCCTCAGGGAGATCAGGGTTCTTCTCGGTCACCGCAGTGAAGGCGCGCTCCGTGGCTTCGTCGATCAGCGCTTGGAGACGGACTGGGTCGCCAGACTTCGTCTTGATGGCCTTGCCGTCCTCGCCGAGAATCGTGCCGAACCAAACGTGGCGGAGGCGTGGGAGCTTACGATTCGTTACGTTAAACCACTTGGCACCATTGAGGAAGAGTTGCTGGAAGTGATCCTGCTGGCGGCCGTCCGTGACGTAGATAATCTCATCGGCCTGAAAATGTTCGGTGCGGTAAAGGAGCGTCGCGAGGTCGGTCGAGGCGTAGTTTGAAGAGCCGTCCTTCTTCCGGACGATGAAGGGCATCTTCGTCTCAGCGTGACGGGAGAAGCGAGGCTCCTCGTCGCACCACATCACCAAAGCACCTTCACTCTCTTCCGCAAGGCCAGCGGACTGGAGCTCCGCGTAGACTTGATCAACCTTATCGCGGTAGAAGGACTCGCCGAGAATGACATCCGTCTTTAGGCCGAATTGATCATAGATACGCTGGCAGGCCGCGTTCGAGACCGCCACAATCGCTGTCCATAACGCCATACTAGCGACGTCACCTTGCTGTAAGCGGGCCAGCTCGGCACGGGCCGCGTCGAGTTGCGCGGGATCGGCCTTGGTTAGGACGCTCCCTTCCTTGTAGAGACGCTCCAGGTCCTCCAATGCCGTCGGGCTCTTGGCGTCGAGTTCGAAGCCCGCACGCTTGATGGCGAGAATCAGAATACCAAAGTTCGTACCCCAGTCGCCGATATGATTATCGCGGACGAGCTCGGCACCGCAGAACTCGACCAGACGAGCGACGGCTTCGCCGATGACAATCGGACGGAGGTGGCCGACGTGCATCTGCTTAGCGGTGTTCGGCGAGGGGTAGTCGATGACGACCTTCCGGCCACCCATGATGCGGGCCGCACCCGCGCGCCACTTCGATTCGTCGCGATACTCGCGCAACCAAGACCCGAGGGCTTTGGGCGTCAGTTTGAAGTTAATGAAGCCCGGACCAGCCACCTCGACTTGAATCAAGGTTTCGTCGAGCTCGCCCGTCGCCTTAACCGCGTCCACCAAGGCGGTCGCCAGGGCCCGAGGGTTAGCTTTGGCTTTCTTGGCGGCGGCAATGGCGCCGTTGCACTGGAAGTCCGCATGACGCGGGTCAGACGAACGCAGCTCCGGCTGGAAGGTGGCGTCGAGGCCAGCGACGGAAGGAGCGACCTTCCGCAGCAGGGCATCAAGTTCCCGGGCAGGATTGAACCAAACGGACATGCCTCAAGCCGTAAGCCCCTCCGCCCCCTCGGCAAGCGAAGAAGGCGGCGGAGGCCTAGCCGGGCTTATTTCAACGTCTTGAGGTAGGCAAAGAGGTCCGTGACCTGCTCGTCCGTGAAGCCGTCGAGCAGCCCCTCTGGCATGAGCGAGCGGCGGAGATATTTCGCAGCTTTCACTTCCGCTTTCGGGATACGCCGGTCGGCGCCGCCGGCCTGCCGGATGACATACGCGGTGGCGTCCTCGGAGACATAGAAGGCTTCGATCACTTCACCAGCCGTGAGTTCGACACGGAAGATGCGGTACGCGGCCTCGATTGCGGCGTGGGGTTCAATGATGTTGCGGATCACGGCCTCGGTGCCCATCGCGCCTGCGCCAGAAAGGTTAGGCCCGATCTGGCCCCCTTGTCCGTTGATCAGATGGCAAGCCTGGCAGAGCGCGACGAGAGCCTTACCCTTCACGGCATCGCCGGCTTTCGCCGCAAGCGCGGTGAATCGAGCGGTCTTCTGCTCGACCGCGGCGAACTGTTCCGCGTTGAGGAGCGGAGGTGCATCGGTAGTGCGCAAGATCTTGGCACCCTTGCCGAGCTTACCCCAGGCGGCGTCGCCGCTGGCCGAAGCGAAGACGAGCGCGGACGGCAGTTTCTCTCCCGCGAAGGTACGGGTCATATTAGTGCGGACTTCCGCTGGCTTGCGCTCGACGTTCCAGATCCGGTATTCGGCAAAGGCGCCTTGCGTGCCACCTGCGGGCGTCGACCACCCAATCGTCAGACCCGGCAGGTCATGCGGCTGGGCGGTCTTCGAGGTGCCGGTCAGCTCGCCGTCCTGATAGATGCGCAGGACGCCGGCGGCGTCACGAGTCAGTGCGAAGTGTGTCCAGATACCGACCGAGATTGGCTTGGCTGAAACGACCACGTCGTTAACCTTAGAACCCATGTAGGCACGGAAAATACCGCCGGCGAAGTTAAGGTCCAACGTGCCGCCCCCGCCGAGGAGGCTGTCGTTGTTGTCGATCTTGCCGTCGAGGCGGACCCAGGTCTCCACGGTGAAGGCACCCTTGAGAACGACGCCGGTTTTGGCGACGGCGTCATTGGAACCGTCCAGGGTCAGCACGCTACGGAACACGCCACCGAGCCGCTGGGAGACGACCGCTAGCTCAGGGCTATCACCCAGTGCGATGGCGAGCTTCTCGGCGACAGGTATCTCGATGTCGGCGACGGCGACAGATTTATCTGCTAGGCCGGCGGCGATGGCCTTAGCTCCGGCTTTCGTACCACTGAGGCCGTCCAGCACGACCTTGCGGTCGTTCAGAGAAAGCTTCGGGTAGAACGCCATGGCGAGCGAAGCGGCCTGTGGAGCACGGGAGGCGACAAGCGCGCGCAAGGCGAGCGTCGCGACGTCGGGCGGCGTCCCCTCGACAAGCAGAGCGGCGACAGCTTCGGGCTTGGTCGTTCGCAGTTGCTGAAGTCCAGTCAGGGCATCGCGGCGGGAATCCTCGCGGGCGACCAACGCGAGCAGGCCTGCCTCGAGGTCGATAAGCTGGAAGCCGCCGATGAGCTGGGCGCCCAAGGCACGCTCGGCGACGCCTTGGGCGAGTAAGGCCTGAGCGGCCTCGGTGACGACGGGTCCAACCTTGGCCGGATCGAGGTCGGTGCGGTTGACGAGGAGGAGTTCAACGACGCGATTGCGGACGGCAGCGTCGGCCAGGAGTTTACGCAGGACCGCGACGCTTGCAGGTTGATCAAGCGTCTTAGCGACGGCGAAGAGTTCGTCCGGGCCCGGTGCGCGGTTCAACTGGCCGACGAGTTCGGCGACGAGCGGCGCGCCGACCTTGGGGTCGAGTGCGAACGCGGCGAACATGCGTCCTTCAGCCGGCAGCGCCTTGGCCTCCTGAGAGGCGAGGAAAGCGGCGACCACCTCGGGCTGACGCTCGAGGTACATGCGGACGAGGAAGCGCTCAAAATCACGTTCGTAGGCGGCTCCGACCTTGATTGGCTTGCCGCTTCGACTGGGAGCGACGGGGCCTTCGAGCGAAGGTCCGGCGAAGCGCATCATCACGCCGAGCGCGGCGGGGTGCTTCACGGAAGCCTCGCCTAGGGCCTTGATGGCCGCAGCGCGCACTTCGGCATCGGCATCCGTGGAAAGCGTAGCCAGCACTTCGAAGTGAGGCGACCAAGCGCCGAGGTGGCGCAGGGCGTTCACCGCCTCGCGACGGACATTGCGATTCGGATCAGCGAGCAGACGCTCGGCGAGCGGACCAATCTTCTGGCCGTACTCGCCCAGGACCCAGAGGGCCTGAATGCGGCGGGCGGCGGGAGCCGAGGCATCGCCGGCGAGCGCGGACAGCGCAATGGTCGTCGCCTCTTCAGGGCGTCGGTCAGCGAGCGTCTGCCAGGCGAGATGGGCGTCGGCGGCCACCTTGGAACCCAGGCGGGCGATTAGGTCAGCGGACGAAAGCTTGGTGTAATCCGGCACCCCCTGAGGAACGAAACCTTTCGGCTTGATGCGCCAGATACGACCGGACTGCTTATCACGGTCAGGGTGATTGCGGGCAACTTCGTTATGGCTGATAATCTTGTTATACCAGTCGATGACGTAGAGGCAGCCGTCTGGACCCATCGTCATGGCGATGGGGCGGAAGAACGGGTCGTCGCAGCTGACGAAGTCCGCGAGCTTTTCGAGTCGATAGCCCGAACCCTCACGATGCTGGCGGACCGCGTTGACCTTCGAAGTGATCGGGTTGGCGATATACATCACGCCGTCGAAGCCCTTGGGCCAGACGCCGACGTCGGAGAGCGCTAGGCCGCTTAGGCCGCTGCCGCTCATCTTGAAGCCGGGAGCCTGCACGGGAAAAGGCGGCTGGTAGGACTTGGCGAGACGATCCGCACAACCTGGGTAAAAAGCGTATTCATGGAACGGCATCACTGGGTAGCCGTAGTCGTTGGCCTCCTGGATAAAGCACTCCCCTTCGCCGGTCAGCGCCAGGCCCCAGATGTTACAGGGACCGACGCTCGTGGGCTCGAAGAAGCTACCATCGGGGCGGAAGCGCGCCATGCGGGTGTTAGGGAAGTCGGTGACGTCGCCCTTGGACGAAGTGACCTTGCCCGAATTAAAAGCGCCCTGCGCCAGCCAGAACCAACCCCACGGGGCCCGCGTGAACTGGTGCGGGAAAAGGTGCGAATCCTGCACGCCGAAGCCCGTGAGCAAGAGCTCACGCTTGTCGGCTTTGCCGTCACCGTCGGTGTCGCGGAGAAAGACGATGTCATGACCGTGCTGCACGATGGCGCCGTCCTTATAGGGCAGGACGCCTTCAGGGATAGCCAGACCATCAGCGAAGGAGCGTGGCTGACGAAGGCCTGGAGCGAAAGGCTGGTCAAAAATGACGACCTTATCGCGGGCTTTGGATTTATAAAGCGCTTCGGCGGCGGCTGGGTTCTCGTTAGCGTCCACCGGGTACTCCAGCGCAGTGCTCGACCAAGCCCTACCCTGCTGGTCAAAAATCAGCATGATGAACTTACCGAAGTCGGCGGACTCCTTGGTGAAGAGCTCGATTTCGAAACCCTCGGGTAGGCGGAAGAGTTTCTGCTGTTCCTCCGCCGAACGGCGCAGGCCCTGCACATTGTTATAGCTAGTATCCTTCTTCTTCGGGGCTTCCGTGGCCTTAGCTGGCGGCGCGGACTTTAGCTTATCCCACGTCATGTCGGCCGGCGTGGCGGGTAACTCCTCGATGACGATATCCTTTACCTGTACCTCGGCCTTGCCGCCCGAGTGAATCTGGATACCGATTTTACCATCGGTGGCAATCTTCAGGTCAGCCTCGGTGTAATCGAGTGCGGGCACGCCATTAATCCAGCTGCGGATGCGACGGCCTTCCGCCAAGATGCGGTATTCGTTCCATTCGCCAGGCTTGACGGCAGCGAGCACGGCCTTGGGGTCCACCGAATCAGCGATGACTTTATTGCGGCGGCTTTCGTCGTAAATCTTGCCATACCAGCCGGGACCATAGTCGATCTGATAACCACTCATCTCCGTATTATTCGGAACGCGTAGGCTACGGATCTGAATGCCGCTATTCACGAAACCCGTGCCCGTGAGGCGTAACTTCAGGCGCAGGTCAAAGTTTTGATACTGCTTCTCGGTCGCGAGGAACTGATTCTTGGTGACCGTACGTTCAAAGGACCCACCGCGGATTTCACCGTCCTGCACGCGCCACCACGTCAAATCGCCTTCCCAACCCGCGAGGGACTTGCCGTCAAAAATCGAGACAGGAGCGGCCTCGGCGGAGACAGTAGCCAAGCAAGCAATGAGGACGGCCAGGCAGAACTTGATTGGTTTCATAAGAAGGGGGTCCCAGCACCCTACCCCGCCGCCGACAGACCTCAACCCTCGGTGCGGGCTAGGCACGCAACTTTAACACCGCCAAACGCACATCAGCCGCACCCCACGCTTGCCACCGAGGCTTTAAACGACTGTTTGAAGGCATGTCCTCCGTCCATAAGCTTATCCGCGACTGTGCTGCCACGCTGATCCCTGCCGGGGACATCGTCGTACTCGAGGCGGGCAGCGAAGTCACGGTCTCCCAGGCCCTCGGCGGTTCGGTGACCGTCCGCACGGGTATGGGCCTGTTCCGCATCGCACCGGCAGACCTCGATGCCTTGGGCCAAGAAGCGATTGGCCTTTATGGCGAGCAGCCGAAGAACGAGGCCACTGGCCCGCTCAACCAAGACATGCTCTGGGAGGCACTCAAGGGCTGCTTCGATCCGGAGATTCCCGTGAACATCGTCGACCTCGGGCTCATCTACCACCTCGAACTTACTCCCGGTGAACGCGGTGGTCAAAATGTCGCCGCCAAGATGACTCTCACCGCGCAAGGCTGCGGTATGGGACCGGTCATTGCCGCGGACGCCAAGTCAAAGTTAGAAGCCCTCCCTGGAGTCGAGTCTGCCACCGTCGAGATTGTCTGGGACCCAATCTGGAATCCTCGGATGATTTCCGAAGCCGGTCGCAAGCAGCTCGGGCTCGAGTGATGACCCCGTCCGTCCAGCCCGCGACGGCCCTCTACCTGCACGTCCCGTTCTGCGCGTCGTCCTGCGATTTCTGTTCATTTTATCAGGAGCAACCGAAGCGCGGCGAAATCGACCGCTACCTTGCGGCCATCGAACGCGAACTGGAACTCCACCCGCCAGGTCGCGTCGAAACCGCCTTCTGGGGCGGCGGTACGCCTGGGCTCTTGCCCGCCGACGACCTACGTCGCTTAGGACAAGCAATGACTCGTGCGGCTGGCCAACCTAACGAATGGTCTGTCGAGCTCGCGCCATCCTCCGTCCGCGCCGACAAGCTCGCCGCCCTCAAAGAAATGGGCGTCACCCGTGTCTCGATGGGCGTGCAGAGCTTCGACGACGTGACGCTCGATGCACTGGGCCGTCGGCACTCGCCCAAACAAATCATGGAGGCTTGGGAGCTCATCGAGGCCGCCGGCTTCGCCTCACGTAACCTCGACCTCATCTTCGCCATTCCGGGCCAGGACGAACAACGCTGGACCGAAGACCTCCGCCGGGCCATTGAGCTACAGCCTGATCATCTTTCCACGTATTGCCTGACCTTTGAAGAAGACACGGCGATGTTCGTGAAGCTCTCGCAAGGTAAGGTGAAGATTGACCGCGAACTGGAAGCGCGGCTTTACCGCCAGACGTGGGAGCAGCTCGAAGCCAACGGCTACGCCCAGTACGAGACGTCTAACTTCGCTCGAGCCGGCCACGCCTGTCGGCATAACCTTATCACCTGGGAGATGGGCTCTTGGATTGGCTACGGCCCCTCCGCCGCATCGCAATGGGGCCAGCGCCGCTGGACGAACCCCGCGAACCTTGACCAATGGATTAAGGGCATCGAAGCCGGCACTCCCGTGCTTGAACAGGTCAAGGACCTCAGCGCGGCCGACCTGCTTTGTGATGCCCTCGTCTTTGGCTTACGCCTGAACGCGGGCGTCAACCCCGCTGCCCTCGCCGCCCGCTTTGCCACGCCACTGCCGGCGCGCGTCACACATCTTTTCGAGGCGCTCGTTGAGGAAGACCTGATGGAAGCTGCGGGTTCGCAAGTCCGCCTCACCGCTGAAGGGCGGATGCGTGCCGACGCTGTCGGCGTCTCCATCATCGAGCGCTTCGACTGATGGAATTCGCCTTTTTAACCTCCCTCTTCTTTGCTTGGTCGATCACCTGTGCTCGGCGGAGCTCGTATTACCACGGGGCCGACCTCGCGAATCTCGGACGCATCACGGTAGCCTTCTGCGCAATCGGCGCCTACGTTCTGCTTTCTGGTCGCGGACTACTCTTTCCTGGCTGGCCTTGGCTAATCCTCGGCGGAGCTATCGGACTCGGCATCGGCGACATCGCTAGCTTCCACTCACTCACCCGCATCGGGGCGGGCTTAGCTCTGCTCATCATGCAGACCTTGGCGGCGCCCTTTGCGCTCATCCTTGAGTATTTTATTCTTGGTCATGCTCCCACCTGGACCCAGATAGCGGCGGCGACCGTCATTCTTATCGGTGTAGCGATTGCCTTAGGCCGGCCACCGGAAGGCGACCGCCGTCACTGGCGCCTCGGCGTCTCACTCTCGGTGCTCGCTGCCCTCGGGCAAGCCTGTGGAGCCGTGAGTACGCCGATGGCGAAGGCCGCTTGCCTCGCTGCAGGTCAAACCTTGCCCGATGGCCTCTCGCAAGGTTTCCTGCGACTCATCGGCGGCTTGCCCATCGTGCTCGCCTTCGTCCTCTGGAACACGCGTGAGCACGGACTCTTTGCCCAAGTCCGGCAACCCTACGAAGGCGCCAAGGCCCGCGGTTGGATGTTAATGAACGGGCTCGCCGGGCCGGGCATCGGCGTGGCCTGCTATCAATGGGCGCTGAGTACTAACTCGTCGGCCATCGTGCTTAGTATCGTCGCTCTTTCCCCGCTCTTCGCCCTGCTCTTTCAATGGCTCGTGGAAGGTAATCGACCCGGCCCACGCGTCTGGATCGGCGGCGCCGTCGCGATTGGTGGAGTCATCTTCCTCCGCAACGCGTAGGCACGGGCTACTTCGCCCTCACCGCCGGCGGAGCCGTTGGACCCAGCCGGGTGCGGCCCAGGGCCACGTCATCAATCCAGACGGTAAAGCCTGGCGTCTGAGTCGGCTGATAATTGGTGAAGCCGAACGAGAGCGACTGGAAGGCCGTGGGAATCTCGGAGCGCGTAAACCTACCCGCCCCATTACTGACGCCGATCTCCTTGAGCTCTTCGCCGTTTAGGAAGAACTGATAGGTCTGCGTCGCGCTATCGACGTGCCATTCAGCCAGCGTCCATTCAGGGCCGAACCGGAAGCGCGGCGTGGTAATGGCACCAAACTCCCCACGCTTAGCGGGCTGCACGTTATAGAGATACTGCACATCGCCCGCCCCATTGAAATGCGTGCCCATTAGTCGCGTCTCGATGGGGTCGTTGAACTGCGGACTCAAGGCCTTGCCGCTAACGAAGGCGATCTGGACCGACGACACCTTTTGGCCTTTGGCTGGATCGGGCAAAGTCGGCACCGGCTGCGCGATACGGAAATAAAGCCGACCCCAGTGTTCGCCGCCGATAGCCGTGATGTCGGGTCCCGACTTCGTTACGCGCCGCGGCCCTTTGACGGCGGCCTCGATGCGTAAGGACTTACGGCCGGAGTGGAAGACATCGTCGACGACGCGCACCGGTCCGTCCTTCGTGTAGCCCTTGGGAATACCACCGACCGGAGC
>CAMDWM010000014.1:0-19933 GCA_945878755.1 Akkermansia muciniphila | reverse complement strand
CTTTGGAAAATCACCAAGGGCCGCTGGGAGCGAACCGCCCTTGGCACCAGCGGGGCGGAACTACCCGCCGACAAGCACAACGCGATCATCCGCCTGCCGGTGAAGCTCGAGTCCTTCGTCCTGGCTTTCGACGTCCGCTTGGATGGTGCCGCCAACTTGGCCTTCACCATCAATAACGCTAAGGAGCAATTGGCCCGCGTCATCATCGCCCCAACGTATGTCAGTCTCCGTCGCGACGACTACGATGGCAACGGCCCGGAGAAAGCGTACACGCTCTTCACCCAGCCCACGCCGATCGACGCGGGCACTTGGCACACGGTCGTCTTTGAAATGGTCGGTGATACTATCGTGCTGACCGTGGACGGTAAAATCAGCGGCTGGGGCAGCGAGCCAGCCTACTTGAAGGAAATCCGCGCCAACCCCGGCTTCCATATCGACGGCACTTTCGCCTCTGTCCGTAACTTCCGCCTTTGGACCGCCAAGGCCGAACCCAAGCCGACCTGGGCCGAGAAAAAGGGGGCGCTCCCCAAGCCCCTTGCAAAACCTAAGAAATAGGCGGTCAACGCGGCCAACCCATCTCCCCGCTTGCACCAGCGGGCGGACTCGTCACCTTCGAACCTCACCGTTTCATGGACGAGCCCTTTGACAGCATCGAAGCAGCCCTCGCCGATATCGCCGAGGGGAAGCTCGTCATTGTGACCGATGACGAGAACCGCGAAAACGAAGGCGACTTCGTGATGGCAGCCGCGAAGGTCACCCCAGAGGCGGTCAACATGATGATTCGCCACGCCCGCGGCCTCATCTGCGTGCCGACGGTTGAGCACCAACTCCGTCGCCTGGGTATCTCGCAGATGGTCCCCGCGAACCGCGAATCCCAACGCACGGCGTTTGCCGTCTCGGTCGACGCCGCCGATGATATCTCGACGGGTATCAGCGCCTACGACCGCGCTAAGACCATCGCGATTCTCGCCGACCCGAACTCTAAGCCGGAACAACTCGTCCAGCCCGGCCACATCTTCCCGCTGATGGCGCGCCCCGGGGGCGTGCTCCAACGCGCGGGCCACACCGAAGCCGCCGTGGACCTAGCTTCGCTTGCCGGCCTGCACCCGAGCGGCGTCATCTGCGAAATCCTCAATGAGGATGGCTCGATGGCACGCCTACCGGAACTCATTGAACTTAAGCAGCGCTTTGGGCTTCGCATGATCTCCATCGCGCAGCTCATCGAATTCCGCCATCGCCGGGAACGCCTGGTCGAACTCATCGCCGAAAGCCCCTTTCACTCCGCTTGGGGCGAATTCCAACTCCGCGTCTACCGCTCACTCCCCGACGGCCGCCAGCACCTGGCCTTCGTGCTTGGCCAGCCGACCAACGCGCCAACGCTCGTCCGCGTCCAACGTGAGAACCTACTGGGCGACCTCTTCCGTGGCGAAGCTTTTGGGGCAGGCGACTCCCTCGCCGCCAGCTTTGCCGCTGTCGCCCAGGCTGGCACCGGCGTCATCGTCCACGTGGCCCAGCCTGGTGGTGGCGTCAAAGCCGATGCCGAAGGCATTCGTCTCAGCACCATGGACTCGCGCGACTACGGTATCGGCGCTCAGATTCTTTCCCATATCGGCCTCCGCCAGATTCGTCTCATCACGAATAACAGTCGGAAAGTCGTCGGATTAGGCGGTTACGGGCTGGAAATCGTCGAACAGGTACCCTTCTAGGCGGTTCTGGCGTTTCCTCTTGAACGCAAGGGCGGAAACCCTTGCATCAGCCTTCCGTTCTTCCACCGCTATGAGCCAAGATAAGCCCCACTACGAAAAGGTCGATGGTACCGATCTGCTCATCGCCATCGTGGCCGCCTCTTACAATCAGGTCCTCGTGGATGCGTTAGTGAAACGGACGACTAAGGGCCTCACCGCTGGCGGTGTGAAAGAAACCAATCTCCGGCTCCTTATGGTGCCAGGTTCGGGCGAGATTCCTTACGTCACCAACATGCTCGCGCTGTCGGGCGACTACGACTGCATTATCGGTCTCGGCGTGGTCGTTGCCGGCGACACCCCTCACCACGAGATCATCGCCCACTCGACCGCCAAGGCGATGCAGGACGTCGCCCTCCGCTCGGAGGTCCCCGTCATCAACGGCATCATCGTCACCAATACCCGCCAGCAAGCCGAAGAGCGCTGCACGGGCGCTCTCGATCGCGGAACGGAATTCGCCCAAGCCGCCCTGATCATGGCCCAACACCGCCTCCAGCTCGGCGAGCGCCTCGACCAAGTCGAAGCGGAAGAGCGTGCTAAAAACGGCGGCCACGAACCTTTTGCTCAGAACTGATGGACACCGACTCGCATTCTCCGGCCCGCACCCGGATTCGTATCCGCATCAAGGGGCCTGACTTCCGTCTCGCCGACCAAGCAGCGGCCGATGTTGCCCACAGCGTCACGGCCACCGGCGTCCGCGCGCTCGGCCCCCTACCCCTGCCTTCCACCGTCGAAGCCCTGCGATCGTCCAGCTCCTACGACGAGCTCCGTTGCCATCACCGCCTCCTCGAAATCATCGAGTCGAAGCCGCAGACGATTGATGCACTTCGTCGTATCAACCTACCCGCTGGGATTGAAATCGCTGTGGTCGCCCCCGAGGACCCCGTCGCCGCCGTCGAACCGATTCCTGGCGAAGCCCCCGCCAAGCGCAACCGCCGCCGTGACAGCCGCGTCGCCGCGATGCAGTTCCTTTATTCCTGGGAAGTCCAACGCCACGGCGACATCGTCACGGCGCTGTATGACTTTTTTGGCGAACAGTCGCAGCCCCGCGAGTATTACGCCTTCGCTGAAGAGCTGATCCATGGGGTCATCCGCGACCAAGCCCTCATCGACGAGGTCATCGTGCGCTTCGCCCAAAATTGGGCCTTTGAACGCGTCGCTAAGGTCGACCTCGCCACGCTCCGCCTCGCCATCTTTGAACTCATGCGTCGCACCGACATCCCTCCGGTCGTGACGATGAACGAGGCGATCGACATCGCCAAGGTCTTCTCCACCGACGAATCCAAGCGCTTCGTCAACGGCATCCTCGACCGCTACGCGGCGACGCTGGGCCGCGACCCACGTAAGGCCGAAGGGGCCTAAGGCCATGGCGGGTGGTTTCTTCGAGAGGCTGAAAGCCGGGTTGAGCCGCACCGCGGAAGCGGTGGCCAACCTCTTGGCCCGTCCCATGGACGACCAAGCCGCCGAAGAACTGCGCGAGCGTTTAATCCTCGGTGACTTCGGTCCCGCCACCGCCGACGAAGCCGTTGCCGCCGCTAAGGCAGCTTGGAAGTCTGACGCCGGCCTGCGCAAGGCCGGCCCGGCCGAAGCCGCCGCCGCCGTCCTCGAAAAGGCCCTCGGCACGAGCGGGCCTTGGACGATGCCCACTGACCGCAAGCCGATCGTCATCCTATTACTCGGCGTCAATGGCGCGGGCAAGACGACGACCGCGGCAAAACTGGTTTCACGATGGAAGCAACAAGGCCAGCGCGGATTGCTCGGCGCCTGTGATACTTTCCGCGCTGCCGCCGGCGAACAACTGGCGACCTGGGCCGCGCGCCTCGACACCGAAGTTGTCGGTGGTGCCTCCGGAGCCGACCCTGCCGCGGTGGCGTTCGACGCCGTCAAAGCGGCCACTGCTCGAGGCGTCGACTTTGCCATTTTAGATACGGCTGGCCGGTTGCATACGAAGGCGCACCTCCTCGAAGAACTCCGCAAGGTCGTGCGCGTGGTCCACAAGGCTTTGCCCGACGCACCGCACGAGAAGTGGCTCGTCATTGATGGCTCACTCGGTGCCAACTCGCTCGAACAAGCCAAGGTCTTCCATGAAGCCGTTGGCCTCACCGGGCTAATCGTCACAAAACTGGATGGCTCCGCCCGCGGCGGGGCGTTGGTCGCCATCGTCCGGGAACTCGACGTGCCCGTCCGCTTCATCGGTGTCGGCGAAAAGCCCGAGGACCTGCAGGCCTTTGACAAACGGGCCTATGCCCGCTCGGTGGTCGGCCTCGGCGAGTGAGGTTGGCTTGCCACTGGGACGTGAAGGCATCAGGGTGAGCTCATGTCGGCTGAAAGCGTCACAGTGGAACTCGGCTCGCGCGCCTATCCGGTGCGGATTGGGACCGGCGTCTTCGCCGAAGCCTTAGCGGCCGCTGAGCAACGCCTTGCCCGTGGGGCCCGCTGCGTAGCCGTGACCTCGCCCGCCATCGCCGCGGCCCGTCCAGAACTTCTGCAAGCCCTGCAGCAACGCATGCCGGTCTATGTCACGACGACCGACGGCGAGAAGGCCAAGTCTGCGGCCGAACTCGCGCGGGTCTGGGATTTTCTCGCCGAACACCGCGTGGCCCGCGACGGCGCACTCTTTGCCGTCGGCGGTGGCGTGGTCGGTGACCTCGCTGGCTTTGCGGCTGCCTCCTACCAACGGGGTATCGATTTCTATCAAGTCCCGACGACGCTCTTGGCGATGGTCGATAGCTCGGTGGGCGGGAAGACGGGTATCAACCTCGCCGCCGGCAAAAACCTCGTCGGTAATTTTCATCAACCGACCGCTGTCTTTGCCGACACGGCTTTGCTCTCCACCTTGCCCGCCCGCGAATTCGCTGCCGGCATGGCGGAAGTCATTAAGCACGGGCTCATCGCCGACCGCGCCCTCTTTACCGAACTACAAGCCACCGCACCCTTGGCGTGGAATCACCCGCTGCTCCCGCGCGTCATCCGCCGCTGCGTTGAAATCAAGGCGGGCGTCGTGGCCGGCGATGAACACGAAACGAGCGCTCAAGGCGGCCGCGCGTTGCTCAACCTCGGACATACTTTCGGTCACGCCGTTGAAGCTATCGCTGGTTACGGCACCTACCTGCACGGTGAAGCCGTCGCCATTGGTTTAGTCATGGCCGCGCGCCTCTCGGCGGAACTCGGCCGGTGCACCGCGGCCGAAGCGGACGCCGTTGCCCACACGCTGGCCGCACACCAGCTGCCAACCCACCTGCACACGAGCCTACCGCTCGAACGCATGCTGGAGGCAATGCGTCGCGACAAGAAGGTCCGCGGCGGTAAGCTCCGCTTTGTCCTCCAGGAAGGCATCGGTGCAGCCAGCACGGCCGACGATGTCCCCGAAGCAGCCGCCGTCCGGGCGCTCCTCGCTGGCGGCGCCGTCGCTTAACGTAGGCAAGCCCAGATAAGTCGCCTAACCATGACCCGCCTTCTCTTTATTCTGCTCACTGGCTGCGGACTGATCGGCTGCGGGCAACGGGCAGCCAGCCCCACCACCGAAACGGCGCCGAGCACTGCCCCGAGCGCCCCACAGGTCAGTAGCTCGGGCTACATCAAATACTGGCCTGGCACCTTACCCATTGTGATTTCCGTGCCCCATGACGGCGCAATCATGCCGCCGGAGATTCCCGACCGCACCGAAGGCGTCACGGTCCGCGACACCTACTCTCGGGCCCTCGCCGAAGCCATCCGCGCGGCCTTGATTAAGAAGTTTGGCCGTGCACCGCACCTCATCGTCTGCGAAATCTCGCGGAAGAAAGTGGACTGCAACCGTGAGTTGGCCGTCGCGACCCAAGGCCACCCCAAGGCCATCCAGGCTTGGCAGGAATTCCATCGTTTCATCGACACCGCGGAGCTAAGCGTCCTCGCGCAAACCCCGCACGGGCTCTACCTCGACATCCACTCGCATGCTCACCCGAACAAGCGAATCGAAATCGGCTACCTCTTAAAAAGCGCTGACCTAAAGTTGACCGACCACGAACTGGATACCGACGAGACCGTGCGGGCGCGGAGTTCAATTCGCGTACTCGGGCGCCTCACCCCGACTGGCTTCGCCGAACTCGTCCGCGGCCAGACTAGCCTCGGTGGCCTACTCGAGGCCCGCGGCCTCGCCGCTGTACCCTCCCCAAAGCAAACGCTGGCCGCTGGAGAGCCCTACTTCAACGGTGCGTACGACATCGCAGCGCACGGATCGCGCGACAAGGCACAGCTTGACGGAATCCAACTGGAAGTACCGGTACAGATGCGCGATACGGCCGAACATCGTGCAGCCACCGCCCTAGCCTTGGCCGATGCGTTGGAGGTTTATTTCGAGCGACACTTTCGGGTGAAGCTCACCGGCGACCCAGTCGGGCGGTAAACGCTTAAGGCTTCGGGCCGACGGCGGGTTGCACCGCGCGCCAATCGCCATCGAGCAGTCGTTGGTCGTTCTTAGCGTTGGCCGCCTTGATACGCTCGCCCAGCTTGCCTTCCTTGGGTGCCTCGCCGGCTAAGGCCGCCACGGCTGGGCTCTTCTCCGCCACGAACGACGGGTCGTTCTTCGGGATGGCGCAACCGCTGAGGGCCAACGCGAGACAAGTCAGGAATATTTTCATTAAGCTTGGGCGCGCTTACGCGCATCGGTTTCGAGCCAGGAGCGCAAGGCGAGGGCCGACCGCTTGGCCCGCTCACGCGCGGCCCCGAGGTCATCGGCGTCGTCAGCCTTGGCGGCGGCGAACGAATAGAACTTTACCTTCGGCTCGGTCCCGGAAGCACGGACCGCCAGGCGGCGCCCATCCGCCAGCTCAGCCATGATGAATTCTTCCTTGGGCACGCGCTCGCCTTCGGCGTCGAGGACTTCATCGCGCTCGAAGTCGGTTACGCGCACGACCTTAACCCCGTCGATTTCTTTGGGCGGGCGCGCGCGCCACGTGGAGACGATGCGCCGGATGGCAGCAGCGCCTTCGGCGCCTTCAAACGAAAGGTTCAGGAGGTCTTCGTGGTGAGCCCCATGCACGAGGTGCAGCGCGTCGAGGGCATCGAGTAGCGTGCGCCCGCGCGAGCGCAGGACGGCCGCAAACTCGCAGAGCATCACCACGGTCGCATTGGCGTCTTTATCGCGAACGGCATCGTCAGCGAGGTAACCATAGCTCTCTTCGGCGCCCAAGAGGAAGAGCGAGGAGTGACGTAACGCGAGCGGGGCGCGCCGATGCAGCGGTAGGGCAGGCGCCTCGGCGCCCGCGCCGGCGGCAAGTTTACTCGCCCAGCGTTCGAGCTTTCGTGCAATCCACTTGAAGCCAACTAAAGTCTCAACGCAACGGATGCCATGACGGTCGCAGATGGCCTGAACGAGGGGGGTCGTGACCAGAGACTTAACCACGACGGCGGCATCGGTTCCGGCCGCGGGCAAGATGCCGACATCCTTGAGTGACGAGATACGAAACTCCGTCAGTAGCGCCGCCACTTCATTGCCAGTCAGCAGGCGATACCCACCCTTCGGCAGCGGACAAGCAACGCCGACGCGATCCGAATCGGGATCGGTCGCCAAGACTAAGTCAGCATCAATTTCTTCGGCGTGCTTGAGCGCGAGGACGAACGCCGCTGGACTTTCGGGGTTGGGCGAAGGCACCGTCGGGAAGCGGCCGTCGTGCTCGCGTTGCTCATCGACCACAAACGGGTCGAGGCCGACCCGACGGAGGGCCGGGATTACCATGACGTCGCCCGTACCATGGAGATTGGTGAAGACGACCTTGGGAGCGTGGCGGGAGAGTACCTCTGGGTCGACGACCAAGGCGGCGAGGCGGGCGAGGTAGGCATCTTCCGCGGCGGCTGGAACGGTCAAGACACCCGCGAGATTCTTTTCCAGGTAAGGCTCGACGTCGGCCAAGCTGATCCGGCCGACATGCTCAACGATGGCGACGTCATCGGGCGGCGTGACCTGCCCGCCATGGGCGAGACAGCACTTAAAGCCGTTGTCGTGCGAAGGGTTATGGCTGGCGGTGATGACCACGCCGGCCTGAGCACCCAGGTGACGGACCGAGAAGCTCAATTGCGGCGTGGAGCGGGCACCGGCGAAGAGGTAAGCCTCGCCGCCCAACTGGGTCCACGCGGAGGCCAGCAGCTCCGCGAAGTGGCGGGAGAAATGCCGGACATCATGGGCGACCACGAGCCGAGGGGTGGGATTCTGTGCGGAGGCCTGACGCCAGAGGCCCAGGCCGGCGCGGAGGACGTTAAAGTCATTCAGGCAAGCCGAGCCGACTGCGGCCCGGATGGGCAAGCCAGCGGCATCGAGTTCATTTGCGGCGCTGACCCGGCCGACTGTGCGGCCGCGCATCCCGCCGGTGCCAAAGGCGATACCCTTATAGAAACGATCTTCTAATTCAGCCCAGGCCCCTTGGGCCACCAAGTCAGCCAAGGCTTCCACCGCGGCTGGGGGGAGAGCCCCGGATTCAAGCCAGCCAGCAGCGTTAGCCAAGGAGGCCGCGGAAAGCTGGCCCTTGGCTTTAGCCGTCTGGAGGGCAGAAAGGACGGAGGCGGAAGCACTCATGAAGCCCCAGTGTTAGCGTCTGGCGGGCTGGCACAAGCCCGGAGCAACGGGGGGAGGCGGGGGTTGACACTGGGCAGGCATTGGCAAGGGTTGAACCCCCATGGCCGAAGACAGCTCCAAAAAGCGTCCCCCGAGCGACGATGACCGTAATCTCGTGGTCGTAGACGAAGACTTTGCAAACGCCGATGCGGAAGACCGCCTGTGGCTGTTCTGGGAACGTAACAAGAACCTCCTGGTCCGCGGGACGACCGCGATCGTCTTGGCTATTATCGGCGCCATTGGCTTCCATTTCTGGCAGGAATCTAGGCGCGAAGAACTCGGTCAAGCCTATGTGGCCTGCACCGATGCGGACGCCCGCCGAGCTTTCGCTGCGGCCCACCCGGGTGAACCCCTCGCCGCCGTCGCCCTCCTCGAAGTCGCCGACGACCTCCGCAAGGCCAACAAACTAGCAGACGCCGCCAAGGCCTATGAAGCCGCCGGTAAGGCCGTCGTGGGCGAGTCGAAAGCCGTGAAGGCCATCGCCACCCGGGCCCGCCTCTACGCCGCCCTCACCCGCCAAGAGCTCGGTCAAGCCGACGCGGAGGCCGGTATCGTCGCCGTCGCCGAAGACAATTCCGCCCCGGACACCCTGCGTGGCTACGCCATGTACGTCCTTGCTAACCTCGCTCTCGCCAAGGGCGACAGCGCCACCGCCGCCAAGTGGGTTAACCTCATGGATAAGCGCCTAAAGCCTAACCATGTCTGGGCCTCCGATAAAAGCTGGCTCGTCCGTTCCGAACCTTCGCTGCTCACCCCCGTGAGCGCCCCACCCGCGCTCCCCGCGGGTAAGTAAATTTCGATGAGCGACGTCGCGCCGCAGCCGGAGGCCGCCGTGGCGGCTGAACGCCTGACTAAGCGCTACGGTTCGCTGACGGCGATCGAAGACCTCACGTTCTCCGTCGCCCCCGGCGAAGTCGTCGGCTTCCTCGGGCCGAACGGTGCTGGCAAGTCGACCACCATGCGAATCCTCTCGGGCACGATGGCGGGCACGTCGGGCTGCGCCTCCATCTGGGGCGTCTCGGTCGCACTCAATCCCGCTGAAGCCAAACGCCACATGGCGTACATGCCGGAGAATAACCCGCTCCCGGAAGACCTGCGCGTTGAAGAATACCTACGTCTGCGCGCCCGCCTCAAAGATGTCGAAGCCGGCAAAGTCGACGCCCGCGTCAACCAAGTGATGGAAGACTGTGACCTCGTGCGGCGGGCTTCCGGTCGGCTCATCGGCCAACTCTCCAAAGGCTTCCGCCAACGCGTCGGTATTGCGGACGCGCTCTTGGCCCAACCCAAGGTCGTCATCTTGGACGAACCTACCATCGGCCTAGACCCGCACCAGATCCTCGGCATCCGCGACCTCATTCGCTCGCTCCGCGGCCAGATGGCGGTCCTCATCTCGAGTCACATCTTACACGAAGTCGAACAAGTCTGTGACAAGGTCGTCATCATTAACCGGGGCCGACTCGTGGCCCAAGGCCGCACTGATGACCTCCGGCGCGAACTCCTACCGCACGCGGGCTTCACCGTGGTGACGAAGGCCAGCCAAGCGGAACTCGCCGCGCTCTGCACGGCGGCCGAACCCGCCGCCACCGTTGAGGACGGCGTCGCCACCGACCTCGGCTGGACGCGTTACCGCGTCGTGCTCCCAGCGCAATCGCCGGCGCGCGAGACCCTCGCGACGACACTCCTCAGCGCCGGCCTCCCACTTCGGGAGATTGCTGAAGAACGCTACGGACTCGAAGACATCTTCCTCGCCGCCACGCGACGCACCCCAGCGGAGGGCCGCCGTTCCTAAACATGCGACACTTCCGCACGCTCTTGGCGCACGAATTGCGCACCGCCCTACTCTCTGGCAATACCTGGGCTTCGGCGGCGCTATTCCTGGCGCTCATGGGCGGTATCCACTTCTTCGCCTTGCTGGAATGCAGCCGAGCGCCGCAACCATGGACGCCCGTCGAAGCCACCTTCCGCCTCTTCTGGCTTCCGCTGCTCTGCGTCCTGCCGCTGCTCACCATGCGCAGTTTCGCTGAAGAACGGCGGAGTGGTACCTTGTCCGCCCTCCTCACGACGCCCGCTAGCACCGCTGCCATCGTGTGGGCAAAGTTCTTGGCCGCTTGGCTCACGTGGGCGGTGTTCTGGTGCGCTTTTCTCATCTTCCCTTGGATTGTGAACGCCCGCTTAGGGACAGGCGGTGATCAACGCCTCAGCGATCCCGCGACGTTGTTCGGCGGACTCTGCTTCGTGTTAGTCAGCGGCCTACTTCACGTGGCCCTCGGCATCCTCTGCAGTTGCATCACCCGGAGCTCGGCACTGGCGGCCCTGCTGACGTTCATCTGCCTCCTCGGCCTCACCGCCGTCGGCGGTGCGATGGATTCATTGCCCATCGAAAGCTGGTCGTGGCTGGGTTGGCTCCGCGAACCCGCCGCACACCTGCGCACCTTCGGGCACCTTCAGGATTTCGCTGGCGGCATCCTCGATTCGCGTCCGCTCGTACTCTATGTCACTGGCATGATGCTCTCGCTCGGGTTAGCTGTACTCGCCGTGGAGGGCCAAGAATAAGATGGCTCCGCCCCGTGATGATTTCGGCGCCGTTCGCCCGATCCGCCGCTTCAACCGGCTGACCCAAGCCTTGCTCGCCATCGGCTTGGCCGTGACGGTCAACTACCTCGCCTCGCAAACCGAGTTCCGCTTCCGCCAAGACCTGACGTGGGACCACCGGCATTCGTTAGCGGCGGAGTCCGCTGAAACGGTCCGCGTTGCGGGTCGCAAGAGTCCGATTGGCGATAAGCAAAATCGTAATTGGGTCCGCGCCATGGTGCTCTCGGATAACTTCAGCGAAGGCGACGCCGGCCTGCGCAGCCAACTCATCAAGCTACTCGAGGCCTATAAACTGGAAGCTTCGCGTACGGGCAGCGAATGGTTCAATATCCTGCAAGTCAGTAACGGCCTGAACCAAGAGCTACTGTCGGAAGTCGCGGCCCGCCATGGCTCGCCGGGCCGTAATATCGGGCTAATCCTCACCTGCGGAACGCGCGCCAAGTTCGTCACCCTCGCTGAGCTCGTCGATAGCAACGCCGCCAAAGTCGCCAGCTTTCGCGGCGAAGAAGCGGTCACCTCGGCCTTACTCGAAGTCACCGAAGACCGGCCAGCCATCTGCTACGTTACCCGTGGGCATGGCGAACTCGGGCTCAGCGACACCTCGCCCCTGCGCGGCCTTTCGCAACTCTCTCGCCAATTACGCAACCGCAACTTCATCCTCCGCGAACTCGACCTACCGACGGCGTCGGAAATCCCGCGCGATGCGACGATGGTCCTCATCGCCGGCCCACAAGCGGCCTTCTCGGCCGCCGAGGCCGAACGTCTCCGGAGCTACCTGTATGACCGGAACGGGCGCGTGTTGGTCTTACTCGAGCCAGGCCGCGAGCATGGCCTCGAAGCGGTCTTATCCGAATGGGCCATCTTCTCACCGGACGCCCTCCTGCAGGAAAACGACCCCTCTTGCCGCACCGCCGATGGCGACATCGCCGTCCGGATGCTCCCAGAGAAGATTCACGCCTTGACCCGCGTGCTACGCGAGCAGGACCTTCCCCTGGTGGTCACGCGCGCCCGCCCCGCACGCTTTGACGAAGGCAGCACCCCGGACAGCACGCTTTCCGTGACGCCGCTGGTCTTCTCATCCAACCTCCGAAATGGGGCCATGCTCTCTTGGGGGGAGGCTGATCCTTTACAGCGTCCCATCCGCTTCGACCCCGACCGCGATCACCCGGGTCCGGTCTGCATCGCCGCCGCCGCCGAACGGGCCGCCGGTATCCGTAAGGGCACGGGCAGTATCGGCGGACGCCTCATCGTCATCGGTAGCACCGACCTCGTTTCCAACGCCCGCCTGAACCGCGGTGGCAACCAAGCCTTTGTGACCCAATGCGCCGCCTGGCTTTCGGACCGCGACCGCGCCATCTCCCTCCCGACTCGTGCCGCCGGCGTCTATCAAGTCAATGCGACCGCGGCAGATTTCTGGGCCTTAGCGCTCCGCTTTGGAGGGATTCCCTTAGCGGTCCTGTTAGTCGGGCTTGCGGTTTCAGTCTGGCGACGCAGAAGTTAAGGGTCACATGCGGATCGCCCGCACCACCCTTGTCCTAATTCTGGCCAACCTCGTCGCATTCGGCCTGGTCTGGCGGGCGACCTCCGCCCATCGCCAAACGGCCGCCAGCCAAGACCTCCTTTTCCCAGCGGCCCTTGCGAAGATCGAGCTAACCGAGTCTGGACAGAAACTTATTCTCGAAAAGCGCCCGAGCTCCTGGCGCATCACCGCCCCTATTGAATGGCCGGCCAACCTCTGGGCCGTGCAACGCCTGCTAGATGAGATTCGCTTCATCGATGGAGATAAAGGCTTTGCAACCGCCGAAACTAAGGCCGCTGGCGGTAGCCTCGCCACCTATGGACTCACC
The DNA here is from genome assembly GCA_945878755.1 of Akkermansia muciniphila. GTDB lineage: Bacteria > Verrucomicrobiota > Verrucomicrobiia > Opitutales > UBA953 > UBA953. The sequence continues at coordinate 7,163 of CAMDWM010000014.1, read as the reverse complement.
GCACCGCGCTGGATCCTCCGCACGACCTCCGATGCCGGCGCGACGCTCGAAGTAAAGATTGGCGAGAACAAGGATACCCGCCGACTCTTCCTCCTGACGGCGAACGGTAACCGGATTATCCCGTTGGGCGATGCGATGGCGGCGGCGCTGGAAGCCAAACCAGAGAGCTATCGTGTCGATAAAATCTTTGAGATTGCCGACTTCGAGGTGCGCACGGTTTCGGCCCGGCTTCGCCAGAAAGACGGCGATAGCGTGACGTCGCTCTCTTACGAAGAACGCACCCGACCAGGTCGCAAGAATCAAGGACCAGAATGGCGCTTTGAAGCCCCGTTCGATGCGCTCGCCGATCCAGATCGGGCCACCAAGGCTATCACCGACCTATCCAATCTCCGCGCCGTGAAGTTCGCCGACGCCGACGAAAGCGAAACCGGGCTAGCCACGCCAGAGCTCCGACTGGGGCTGGAAGGAAACTCGCGCCGACAAGTGCTGCTCATTGGCAAACCTAAGGTCGGCGCACCCGCTCAACGCTGGGCCAAGCTGGAGGACAACGCCTCGCTCTTTCTCGTTGAAACCAAAGCCCTCACTGAATGGGAAAATCCGAAGGCCACACTCGCCTCCGCCCGCCCCGCCGACTTCGACCCTGAACTCGCCAGTGGCGTGACCATCACCTCTGGCGGCCGCTTCATCACACTACATCGCCTCGATGCAACCGGCGCCGAACCCCGCTGGGAAATCCCCGTCGCCCCGGGCTCGACAGCGACCAAGCGGCGCGAAGCCGATGGTAAGTTAATTCGGGCATTCCTGACCTCGCTGACGCGCCTGCGGGCGACGCTCGCGGGGCCCAACGCCAGCCCCACACTCGTCCCTGCGGGCCAACTTCCCGCCGAACCATTACACAAAGCCGAAGTCGAATTCGGTGGCGACCGGATTGTCCTTTCGTTCTACGCCACCCCCACCTCTGCCGCTGCGCCGGGCTCCCTGCTGGTCCACCAAAAAGGGTCTCCGCTGGCGGCGGTCTGCGATATCTCCCTCTTGCGTAACGCCCAAGCCGCCGTCGACCCGAAGGCTTGGCGTAACCGCGAACTCGCGGAACTCGCGGCCGGCGCAAAAGTGACGGGCTTACGGCTCACCGAAAAAGCCGACGGCAAAGTCATCGGTGAAGCCCGCCTCGGCCCCGATGGCAATTGGGCGGGCACCGGTCGCCTCGACCCTGCCAGCAGCCGGCGACTCGCCACGGCCCTCATGCAGGTCCGCGCGACGGAATTCCCAACGCGTGATATCGGCGCCGGCGACTTCCGCTACGAACTCCGCATCACCGATCAAGTCGCCGCCGGCGCCACGGGAGCGAGCGAATCCTTCCGCACCTACCTCTGCACGGCACCGCTCAACCGCACCGCCGTCCTCGTGCGCGATGAAGGCGATGGCGACGACTTCCTGCTCGAAACTTCCCTCGCCGAAATCCTTATCCCGCTGCTCGGGTCGGATGGGCGATGAAGAAAGCCCCCGCAGTCTCCGGGTTTCGTAAATTCCTGCGCGGGCTCGTCATTACTGGTTTAAGCTTACTCTTACCCGTTCAACTAGCCCTCCTCTGGCTCGCGTCTTTAGACGGCCCCGTGCAGCTGCCGAGCACTCTCACGGAGTCCTTGACGAAGCGCTTGGCCGAACAAGGCCTACGCCTCCAAGCTCGGCAGTTCTGGGTCTTGCCCGACCAATCGTTGGCGGCCGACGATGTCTCGCTCGAGGTGATCGGCCTGACCGGCGAAATTTTCACTGCCACCCGCATCGAAGTCGGTGTGAGTCTGCCGGAGTTACTCGCCGGCCGTGTCAGCCCCACGCGCGTCCGCCTCCGCGGCGGAAAGCTCTGGTGCCCCGCCTCAGTCTCGCGCCTCGGCCAAAGCCGACTACTCATCGAGGACATACGCCTAGAAGCGCGCCGCGAAGGCCGCTGGTTAATGGTGTCGTCGCTCCTCGCCCGCTCCGGTAAATTTATCGCCTCCATCCATGGTGAACTCCCGTCCGCCTTACTCCAGCGGGGCGCCGCGAGCGACGCAACGCCCGCTGCCGGAGGAATCCCAGAGCAAGCCGCTAAACTCCTGCGCCAAATTGAAGAGACCTTACTGCTCGCTGAACGCTCGGGCGGGGCTTCGATTAACTTGGCGGCGCGAGGTAACGCCGAAGGCGGCGCCGACCTTCGTGGTCACGCGGTCCTCGGCAACGACTGGTCCCAAGAGGGGCTCGGCCTCATCCAGGCGCGTGAGATGCTCGCACGGGGCGAGCTCAAGCTCAATTCGCGGGGAGGACTTCTGGCTTGGCAGACAAGGATCACCGCGAAAAATCTTTCCCTCCGAGACATTCAAGCGGGTCAACTGACCCTCCAGTTAACCGGTGCCGGTAGCCTCGTCGAGACGCAGGGCCACCTCTCATTGGACGAAGTGTCCGTGGCGCAATTCACTGGCCTAAGCCTCCGCACGAAACTCGCGCAGACCCTCTCACCCACCGGCCAAGCTAGCCTACGCGCGCGCTTCGACGCGGCCACCACTACCAGCAGCGTTCACGGCTTGGCGATCTGGACGCCAGCGGCGAAGGCGACCGAACCAGACGGATTCTCCCTCCGCATTCCCGAAGGACAAATCACCGCCGTCGACCTACGCCGGGCGGTGCCGGCGCTCGATACAGCGTTAGCACCCTTGGTCGGTGAAATCACGGGGGTGCTTAACCTCGCCGATATCCATGCGCAGCGCGCCCCGTCCGGCTGGCAAGTCGACGGCGAGGTCAGCTTCAGCGGGTTGGATGTGCTCGGCCTCTCACCACGCACGGTTTCCCCGGCCCGTGATCTCCCCTTTAGCACCAAGTTCTCCTTTGTGCCGGAACGGACGCCTTACGCGCTACTACTCCGTGACAGCCACCTCGCCAGTATCGTCGGTGAAGCCGATTGCTCCCTCGACCCAGGCGGTCCCTTTGCCTTGCGCCTGCGCGGCGAACTCCAACCCTCTGCGCTGGATCGGTTACTCGGCGATTGGTGGATCAACCTCTGGAAAATCTGTGTGGCGAAGCAACGTCCGTACGCGACCATCGAAGTAAATAGCCATTGGGGTGACCATCAGAGCGAGGTCCGCGGCCGGGTCTTACTCCAAGACTTCACGCTCATGCAGTCCCCGTTCCGCTCCGTTGAAATTCTCGTGGACGCCGACGCCAAGGGCACGAAGATCGGCCTGCATCGCCTCAGTGGCGTCGGCAAGGATGACGGCTTCCTCGATGGCACGATGACCTGGGATTGGACGAAGAAAGATTCGGTCGCGGGGCCTTTCATCCATGCGCGTGGCAACCTCCAACCCTGGGTCGCGGCTCGCTGTGCGGGAGTGGATTTGGGTGAAGCCATGCGCGGCCTGCGCTTGCCCGCGGACCAAGAGCTCACCCTCGATATCCAACCCAACGGCGTAGAATTGGACATCAAAGCGCGTGTGACCTGCGAGGGAACGTTCTCGGCCTGGGGCATTGAAAGCCGCGGGCTCACGCTGGACGTGCTCAGTCAGCCGAGGAACCTCCAGATCAAGGCCGGGCTCGCGCTGGCGGATGGCCAAGCGACGCTCGGCATGCAAGGCGACCCCCTGAAGGATTCGCAGGTCTCCCTCGTACTGAAGGGCTGCGACCCGAAGAAGGTCGCAAAGCTCATGGAGCAATTCAACCCGCCTAAGCCGGCCACCGCCGCCGCCACCCAGCCGACCACCCCTAAGCCGTCGGCACCGAGTGCCCCCGGGAAGCTCGACCTCAACTTTGTGGGTAGTATCAACCTCCAGGAGCCCCGCCTCCTCAAAGGCCTAGGGGACTTCGACCTCGTCGACCCAGAACTGAAGCGGGTCCAGCTCTTGGGCGGGGTCTCGATCTTCCTGGAGGCCTTCGGAATCAAATCTACCTCGTACGACCTGACCCAAGCCACGGGGCAATTCGGCTGCGTGGGTGGGCGGGCCTACTTCCCCGACCTCGTGATTAAAGGGCCCGACGCCCGCTTGACCCTAGCCGGGGAAATTGACCTGCAGGCCTCCACCCTAGAGTTCGAAGGGGACTTCTCCCTGCCCAAGAAGGGTGGGTTCAACCCCCTGGAAATCCTGAATATCAACCGCGCCTTCCTGAGCCTCACCCGAGTGCGCTTAAAAGGCCCCCTTGCTAACCCAGAAGTCAGCGCTTTACCCAAGCTTTCTGATATACTTAACCCTAAGAAGGACAGCACTTTAGGTAAAATACCCCCCTCCTTGCTGGAATGAGGGTTGATTTGCCCCCCTGTCCCGCTGTATCAGTCTGGTCCACCCCCTCACGGAGGACATACCCTTGGACCTTAATAAGATCAAACAAGTCGTGGATTTAATGAAGAAGTCGGACCTTTCCGAATTCGAAATCCAAGACCAAGAATTCAAGCTGCGCATCAAGCGCGACGTCCCTGGTCGTGCCGCTGCCCCCGCTCCGGCCGCCGCTCCAGTGGCCGCTGCCTTGGCGCCTGTGGCTACCGCCCCGGCCGCCGCCCCCGCCCCCTTGGCCGCCGACCCCAACATGAAGGTCATCACCTCACCGATGGTCGGCACCTACTACTCCACCCCCTCCCCAGAATCGCCTAACTTCGTCGCCGTGGGCTCGCCCGTGAAGGCCGACAGCGTCGTCTGCATTATCGAGGCCATGAAGGTGATGAACGAAATCCAGTCCGAACTCTCCGGCACCATTGTCGAATGCCTCGTGGCGAGCGGAACCTCGGTCGAATTCGGCCAGCCCCTCTTCCGCGTGAAGGTCGGCTGATTACCGATTTCCGAGCATGAACAAAATCCTCATCGCCAATCGCGGCGAAATCGCCCTGCGCGTCATCCGCGCTTGTCGCGAGCTGGGCATTAAGACCGTTGCGGTCTACTCCCAGGCCGACGAACAGTCCCTGCACGTCCAACTAGCCGACGAGGCCGTCTGCATCGGGCCGGGCCCCAGCAAGGACTCCTACCTTCGCGAGGACCGTATCATCTCGGCTGCTGAGATCACCAACGTCGACGCCATCCACCCGGGCTACGGCTTCCTTTCCGAGCGCGCGGGCTTCGCCGAGAAGTGCGCTACCGCCAACATCAAGTTCATCGGTCCCCGCCCCGAAGCCATCCGCCTCATGGGCGATAAAGCCGTGGCCCGCCAGACCGCCGCGAAGGCCAAGGTCCCCACGGTCCCTGGCTCCGACGGTCCCGTCGACAACCAGCGCGAAGCTATCAAAGAAGCGCAGCGCATCGGCTTCCCCGTCATCATTAAAGCCGTCGCCGGTGGTGGCGGTAAGGGTATGCGCATCGTGCACAATGCCGCCGCTTTCTCTAAGGAATTCGACAGCGCCCGCAGCGAAGCCGAAAAGGCCTTCGGGAACGGCTCCGTCTACATCGAGAAGTACATCGAACAGCCCCGCCACATCGAGTTTCAGATGCTGGCCGACGAGCATGGCAAGGTGCTCCACCTCGGTGAGCGCGATTGCTCCGTGCAGCGTCGCCACCAGAAGCTGATCGAAGAATCCCCCTCTCCGTTCCTGACCCCCAAGCTCCGCGAGGAGATGGGCAAGGTCGCCGTCCGCCTGACCGAATCCATCGGTTACCATAACGCTGGCACGATCGAGTTCCTCGTCGATCGCAACGGAAAGTACTACTTCATGGAGATGAACACCCGTATCCAAGTGGAGCACGGCGTGACCGAAGAGGTCACCGACATCGACTTGGTGCGTCGCCAAATCCTCATCGCCTGCGGTGAGAAGCTGGAACTTAACCAGAAGGACATTAAGATCACTGGACACGCCATCGAGTGCCGGATCAACGCCGAAGACCCGGCTCGCAACTTCACGCCAAGCCCTGGCACCATCGGCCTGTACTACACGCCGGGTGGCCACGGCGTCCGCGTCGACTCCCATTGCTACTCGGGCTACACCATCCCACCGAATTACGATTCCATGGTGGCTAAGCTCATCTCGGTCGGTGCCAACCGCCAGAAGGCACTCGACCGCATGCACCGCGCCCTCAGCGAGTACATCATTCGCGGCATCCATACCACCATCCCGGTATGCCGTGCGATTATGAAGGACCCGGTCTTCCGCCAAGGTGGCGCCACGACGAAGTACCTCGAGGACTTCTTCGAACGTACCCCGAAGGAACTGTGGTCGGCCGCGCCCCTCACCTGAGGACGGCAAATCTCTGATGAGCGCTCCTTCGCGCCCTACTCCGGCCCAGACCGCGCGTCTGCGCACGGGCGGTGAACTCCTGCGCTTCGCGAACAAGCTGCTTAAGTCGTCCGACGTGGCCTACGGCCAAGGGTTCCTCGATGAGCAGGAGGAATCGCTGACCTTGATGAGCGCGGCCACGGGACTCGCTTGGGAAAAGCTCCCGCAGTGCTTTGAGCGCGCCCTCAAGCCCGCCGAGAAGGTCAAGTTCCTCGCCCTGCTCGAACGCCGCGTTTTCGAACGCGTCCCCACGGCCTACCTCGTCGGTGAAGCTTGGCTCGGCGGCCTGCGCTTCCGCGTCGATCAACGGGTCATCGTCCCGCGGTCCTACTTTGTTGAGCTGATTCCAGAAGCCATCCCGCGCTGGTTGCCGCCCGTCGAGCAGGTTAAGCGCGTGGCCGATGTGTGCACGGGCTCCGGTTGCCTGGCCATCCTGCTCGCGAAGCGTTTTCCGCAGGCCAAAGTGGATGCGACCGACCTTTCGGCGCCCGCGCTCGAGGTAGCCAAACTCAACGTGGCTGACCACGGCGAGACGAAGCGAATCAAGCTTCACGAGACCGATACGATGACGGCGCTGCTCGGTGGCCCCAAGTTTGACCTAATCCTCAGCAACCCGCCGTACGAGCCGGAAGGCATTTACCGACGTCTGCCCGCGGAATTTAAGAAGGAGCCCAAGAACTCCTTGGTCTCCGGCAAGGATGGCCTCGATGTCATCCGCAAACTGCTCACGCAAGCCGGCGAACTCCTGCAACCGCACGGCGTGCTGGTCATCGAAGTCGGCGGCCTCCGCAACGCGATGCACCAGGCTTGGCCGAAGCTACCGATGCTCTGGCTGCCAACGGCGGACGGGCTCGACTGCGTTGTGCTGATCCACGCGACCGACTTACGCGCAGCCTTGGCGAAATCACCACGCGCGGGGCGCGGGCGTTGATTCGAGTCGGTCCTG
>CAMDWM010000013.1:0-21385 GCA_945878755.1 Akkermansia muciniphila | reverse complement strand
TTCATCTGCCCTTAGCGAAGAGCCTTCTGCCAGCGTGCAAGCTCGCGGGCGACGGCCTTAGGACCAGGCATACCCGTGTTCTCACGGGCGGCGAAGCCACGCTGCAGACTAAAGACCTCGCGCCAGCCCTTCGTGAAGGCGGCATCGGCCGTGAGTGCGGCCGCATCGGAAAGTTTATCGAGCGGCACGCCCGACTTTTCGGCCAGCGCGACGAGGCGACCGACGGCATGGTGGGCGTGGCGGAAGGGCATACCCTTAAGGACGAGCCAATCAGCGAGGTCGGTCGCGAGCAGGGCTGGATCGGAAGCCGCGGCGAGGCAACGCGCGCGATTGAAAGTCGTCCCACGCAAGGTGGCGGCGGCGACGTCCAGCGACAGCAGAATCTGGTCAGCCGCGTCAAACAGCGGCGGCTTATCGTCCTGCAGGTCGCGGTTATACGTCAGCGGCAAGCCCTTGGTCAACGTGAGCAGGTGCGTCAACGAAGCCTGGAAGCGGGCGGCCTTACCGCGGAGCAATTCCATCGAGTCGGGATTACGCTTCTGCGGCATCAGCGAGGACCCTGTGGAGAACTCATCGGGCAGGCGCGCGAAACCGAATTCAGCGGTGGACCAAAGGATCATGTCTTCCGCCAAGCGGGAGAGGTGCACGCCGCAGAGTGCGGCGGCGAAGCAGAACTCCGTGGCGGGATCGCGGTCGGCGACGGCATCCATGGAGTTGGTCGTCACTTGGGGACGGCCCTTGGCATCGACGAAGCCGAGGAGCTTCGCGGTGATTTCGCGGCGGATGGGTAGCGTCGTCCCGGCGATCGCGCCGGAACCCAGCGGGCACCAATTAGCCGAAGCCGCGGCGGCGGCGAAACGTGTCCGGTCGCGGCCGAACATTTCGGCGTAGGCCAAGAGATGGTGGGCAGCGGAGACCGGCTGGGCGCGTTGGAGGTGCGTATACCCTGGCAGGATCACCGTGGCGTTGGCGGCGGCGAGTTCTACGAGCGCACGGAGTAAGCCCACGAGCGATGCATCGACGGCGGCGGCTTGATCCTTAATCCACAAACGGACGTCGGTAGCCACTTGGTCATTACGCGAACGCGCGGTGTGTAGCTTGGCGGCAGCGGGCACGCGCTTCGTCAGTGCACTTTCGATATTCATGTGCACGTCTTCAAGCGCCTCGCTCCAGACGAATTTACCGGCGGCGATTTCCTTAGCGATGGCATCGAGGCCCTTGACGATGGCCGCGCATTCGCGAGCCGTCAGGATGCCGACCGTGGACAACATTGTGGCATGGGCCTTGGAGCCACGGATATCTTGGGCCCAGAGGCGGCGATCGAACGAGACCGATTCACCGAAACGGAGCATCAATTCGGCGGGGCCGGCGCTGAACCGGCCGCCCCAAGTCGCTTGAGCCTTCTTACGTGCGGACATGAAGTAGGAATGCCCCTGACGAGCCCTGCAGGCAAGCAAGGATGCTTAGCGCTGGCTAACGGGCTTAGGCTGCGGCGCGGGCGCGGGCTGCGCCAAGGCGGCACCACCCTCTAAACGAATCACGACCTCACCAGGCTCAGCAACACCGAGGCGTTCGCGGGCTTGATCGCGGACGAATTCAGGGTCGCGGGTAAAACGGTCGATGTAACGTGCGGTCTGATCACGCTGCCGCTCGATCGCATTAAAAGTGGCTTCTTTTTGCTTCTCGTTCATGCGCATCGTCTCGAGGCGCGCTTCCTCGTCCTGATACGTCGAGTAGACCAAGCCGACCACCGTGCAGAGCAAGAGGAAGCAGCTCCAAAGGATGAGCTTCTCGGTCTGAGGGTTGGCGGTGCGCTCCGGGCTCTCCATAAACGTGGACGCAGTGAAACCCGAATGCCTGCGGCGGGCGAGGGGAAAATCTCGCTCAGGGGGCCTTGGCGACCACGGCTGCCAGCGAGCCGCTGAACTCCATGAAAGCCCAGACCAAGACACCCGTCACGGAGACGTAGAGCCAAACAGGGAAGACCCAACGGGTGAGACGCTTGTGCTCCTCGAAGCGTTCGGCCTTAGCGAGCTTGACCGCCCAGATGATTAACGGCGTCACCACGATCGCCAGGGCGATGTGCGGGAAAAGGATGAGGTAGTACAGGGCTTTGTCCCAAGTCATCCCCGTTCCCTCGCGATAAATGATATTGGTCTGACCCACGGCGACCCAGAGGTGGACCTTAGAGGATAAGTAAAGCGCCAGGAAAAGCGCGGAGGTCACCACGGCCGCGCCCATGGCCTTGCCGTGGCCGATACGGTCACCGGCCTTGATCCGCAGGATCCCAATCACCAGAAAGACCGTGGCGAGGGCGTTCATACCGGCGACGGAGCGGGAAAGGATTTCGGTGGTGGAAGCCATAATACTGTCAAAAAGACCCTTTTAATGGGGAAACGCAACCCTTCAGCCCTAAGATTGGGCTTAATCTTCGCTTAAGCCCCCATCGTGTATAATTAACCTACAACTCCTCCCTATGCACCCCCTCCGCACCCTCACGCTCTGCCTGCTGCTCGGCAGTGCCACCAGCTACGGCGCCGAAACTAAAGCCCCCGAAGTCAAGGCTACTGGCCCGGCCCTGAACAAGGCTGACAACGAACCGCCGGCCCAAAATAAGGTCACGATTACCGTCAAGGGCGACAAGCGGATCATCGAGTCTAATGGTATTCCTGACCACAAAGTTTCCAAGTTCCCCAACCGCGGGAACCCCAACCCCATCTCCGAACAGAAGTATCGCCTCGAAGTCCCGGCCAATCCGCAACCGAAGTCGGGTGCCGCCACCCGCATGATGTCGGCTTGGGGCGTAGCCCTGAACGGCGTGGTCTTCGACCCAGGTACCGCCGAGGTCTACAACGACGGAGACCGCAGCAGCCCTTGGCACTATGAGGCGTTATCCAGCAACAAGACCATGGGAACGACCCCGAAGATTAAGTCGGGCCTTGGCCTGGATGAAAACCACGGTCACGTGCAGCCCAACGGTGCCTACCACTACCACGGCCTCCCCACCCTGCTCCTCGAGCGCCTATCCGGCGGCGAAAAGCAGATGACCCACGTCGGCTGGGCGGCCGACGGCTACCCCGTGTACGCAATCTACGCCTACACTAAAGCCGAAGACCCGAAGAGCCCGCTTAAGAATATGAAGAGCAGCTATCGCCTCAAGACGGCCGACCGCGGCGGGGACGGAAAAACCACCCCGACGGGTAAGCCTGACGGCTCCTTTGGCCTCGACTTCGAATATGTGGCTGGCTCGGGCGACCTCGATGAATTCGGCGGCCGCTCTGGCGTGACCCCGGAATTCCCCAAGGGCACCTATTACTACGTCCTGACCGAGGACTACCCCTTCATCCCGCGTAAGCACAAGGGCACAGCGGACCCCTCCTTCAGTAAGCAGAACTTGGACGCGCACTCCAACCTCGGCGGCCAAGCGGGCGGCCCAGGTAAGGGTGGCAAGGGCAAGGGCGGGCCCGGTAAGGGCGGCCCAGGCAAGGGTGGTCCTGGCGGACCTCCGCCCCTTGATGGCCAGCCGCCTGGTGCAGCCCCAGCTGAGCCCGCGGCCAAAAAGTAAGCTGCTAAAACTAAAGAGGCCTCCCACGCGGGAGGCCTCTTCGTTTACAAAGGTCTCGCGACTTAGGCGCCTTCCTTCGGGTTGCGCTTCTTCTTCGGGGCTTCGGGTTCCGCGGCACCGTCGGCCTTCTTCGCGGGCTTCTGCCCCTGGACGGAGAAGGACGAGCCTTCGACTAACTTGAGCCGATCGCGGGTGGCCGCCGGGAGCTTGGCGCGCTGCTCTTCGGTGGTCACGTCGCCAGCAAAGGTCACATTGCCGGCGGGGTCTTTAATCACCGCGTGCTTCTTACCATCTTTCTCTTCCAACGAAACGGTGCCTTGGTCATCTGAAGCCACCGAACTGGAAGAACTCTTCGCCCCTGGACCGCCCAGGCTGAAGCTAAAGGTCTGCGAGCGCTGCTGCACCGTGCCACCTTGAGCATTGGGTAATTGGTCAGGCACCGGCGCACCCTGGGCAAAGCCCGGCATACCAATCGGCGGAATGGGCAACCCGCGCGCACGCATTTCCTCGAGTTGCTTGAGCACCTCGGGCGGTAAGCCCTGGTTCGGCCCGATGATGACGACATGGCCTGGGCCGACCTGCGTGACGGTCCCGTTGCCGGCCGGCAGGCTACCGAGGTCAATCTGCTGACCATTCACGGTGATGCGCAGCGGGTTGGTCGCATCGGGGGCCGGCGCCGCAGCAGCCGAGCGAGCCGTGGGCGCGGTTCGCTCGAAGACGGCCTTTTCGGTCAGTTCCACTTCGATGGTCTTGACCGCTGACTCACGAACGGCGACGAGCTTCAACTTATCACCGGGCTTACGCATACGGACGAGGGTGCGGAATTGATCAGGCGACACTAGCACCTGGTCGTCGAGGCGCGTCAGAATATCACCGACCTCAACCTTCCCCGCCGAAGGCCCCTTGGGGTCAACGATGATGACATTAACGCCGACCCCGTCGGGCATGATCACCCCCGCTTTCCCCCGGAGTTCTTCGGTCAAAGAATTCACGTATAAACCAATGTAGGCCTGTGGGACGAGAGCGGCCTTGGTGGCCGTCGAAGCCGTGGGGGGCGACAGCGGAGCGGCCTTATCTTGGGCAGCTAAGGGGCCGACGAGGCCGGCGAGCATCAACATGTGCAGCGGAATCTGGTGGAGGGAGTGCATGACGGTTATATTAATAGTAAGCGGAGAGGTTCGGCGGATTTGTTCAATAAGTTTCCATAGGAATCAGCCCAAACTGCTCGCTGGGCGAATAATGGATGAGACGGGTATTCGTGCGACGGTCTTCCCATTGCGTCTCATTACTCCAGCGGACCCGGACGGGGCGAGCAAAGGAGCCATCCGCCAGCCGGACGGGCGCAAAGACGTCGACCGCGGCGGGCGGCTGTTCGGCGCGAACCAATTGATACTCCGGGGCGGCGGTCACCGGTGCGCGGGTGAAGAAGAGGAACCCAAGCAGACCAGCCGCGGCGGCGGAGAGGCCCGCCGACCAGCGCAAGATAACGCCACGGGCTGCGGACGAGGCCGCGGCGACCGGTGCATCCAGGGCGCGGCCGATAGCGCTGACCACCGCGGGACCGGGGGAGCGGGGGCGTAAGTTCCGCAAGGCGGATTCGATATCTTGATCTTCGTTATTCATAAGTGCGGGCGGTGACGAGGCGGCGAAGCGCCTCCATGGCATAGCGCCACCGCGAGGCGGCGGTGTTAGGAGAAATCTCCAGCTGGGCGCCAATCTGCTCAAAAGTGAGTTCACCCCAAATCTTCAGGACCACGACTTCGCGTTGTTCTGCCGACAGCGCCGGGAGTGAACTCGCCAACGCTTGGAGCCGAGGATCGGCCTCGGGCTCAAAATCCGCTACCGCCGCTGCGTCGACGGACACCACCTGCTCACGTAGGGCGCGGCGATCCGTCCGGCGATGGAGGTCTAACGCGGCCCGGCGAATCGAGGTCACCACCAGGGCGTTGGGGTTGCCGGGAAGGTGACGTTGATGTTTCCAAAAGCGAACAAATGCCTCCTGCAGGACATCGTCGGCATCGGCATCCGAGCGGGTCCACTGGCGCGCAATCAACCGGAGCCGGGCGCCGTGTTCGGCGAACCAGGCCCGCCAGTCTTGCTCGGGATGGGCATCGTTCATGTGGAACTAAAAGGGAGCGACAGCGGGGGGCGGATTTGTCTACACTCGGGCACCAGTCTACCCCCCCGCCTAAAATGGTCAAAGCAGTTGCGAAAGGTCCCGAGGCTCACTTACTCGCCCCCAGATGCCCGCCGAACCCATTAGCCCACCACAAAGCGGCTTTTTCCGCTCCGTCATCCGCTGGTTCGATGCGGACTATGTCCCCGAGGGGGTGGCGGTGCTGCAAAGTGGCCCCAAGAAGATTGATTGGCCCCGGACCATCCCTTTCTTGATTCTACACCTCTCCTGCCTCGGCGTCATCTGGGTCGGGGCCAGCCCCATCGCCGTCTGGTCCGCGGTGGGCTTCTACTTCTTCCGCATGTTTGCGATCACGGGCTTCCTGCACCGTTACTTTTCGCACAAGACCTATTCCACCTCCCGAACCTTCCAATTCATCATGGCCCTGTGGACGGCGCTGGCGGTACAACGCGGCGCGCTTTGGTGGGCCTGCACCCACCGCCACCACCACAAGCATTCGGACGAAGAAGAGGATAAGCACTCGCCGGTCGTCGATGGATTCTGGTGGTCGCATATCGGGTGGATTACCTCCAAGCGGAATTTTCCCACGGACTACTCTAAAATTACAGACCTAGCGAAATACCCCGAGCTGGTCTTCCTCAATCGCTTCGATGTCCTCATTCCCCTTTTGGCCGGGGCCGCGATGTACGGCGTCGGCGCTTGGCTGGGCGCCCAAGGCTACGACATTAATGGCCCGCAGATGCTGGTTTGGAGCCTCATCTCGACGGTCGTGCTCTTCCATGGCACCGCTTGCATCAACTCGCTCGCGCACGTCTGGGGCACCAAGCGCTTCAAGACCACCGGTGATGAGTCCCGGAACTCCCTGATCCTCACGCTCATCACGCTCGGCGAAGGCTGGCACAATAATCACCACCGGTATCAGGCGACGACGAAGCAAGGCTTCTACTGGTGGGAATTCGACCCGACCTACTACGGCCTCAAGGTGCTGTCTTGGATGGGGCTGATCTGGGGCTTAAAGGGCGTCCCGGATTCCGTCTACGAAGAAGCCGAGCGGACGAAGGCTGAAGCCGCGGTGCCACGTGCGTGAACGAATCGCGATCATCGGCTCCGGGATTGGTGGGCTAGGTTGCCTCCATTTTCTCTCTGCGCACCATGACGTGACGGTCTTCGACCGGGACACGCGTCCCGGCGGCCATGCGCACACCATCGACGTGCCGGCGAACCAAGCGGGTCGGACGCAGCCGATGGACACGGGGTTCATGGTCTTCAACGAAGTGACCTACCCGCATCTCTGTCGGCTCTTCCGCGATCTCGACGTCGCCTGGAAAAAGGCGCCGATGTCGTTCTCGGTTCGCCACGACCCAACGGGGATTGAGTGGTGCGGCGCGTCCTTCAGCCATCTGTTCGCCCAGAAGCGTAACCTCTTCAGCCTGCGTTTCTGGCGGTTCCTCCTGCAGATTAAGCGCTTCAACCAACTGGCCAAGACGGGCTGGCAAACCGCCGAGGCGGAAACTACGTCGCTGCGCGACTGGTGCGACCGCCATGACTTCGGCGCGGACTTCCGCGAGCTCTACCTCATCCCCATGAGTTCAGCGGTCTGGTCGACGCCACCCGAGAAGATGCTGGGCTTCCCGGCCGCCGCCCTGCTCCGTTTCTTCCATAACCACGGCTTCCTCGGACTCGACACCCAGCACCAGTGGCTGACGCCCGTCAATGGCTCCCGCACCTACGTGCAGGCCCTGCTTGAGCGGCATCCGGCGAAACTACGGCTCGGCGCAGCGGTCAGTGCAGTCCGACGGTCTGGAGACCAGGTGCTCGTCGCCACCACCGACGGTGAAGAAGCGTTCGACCGCGTGATCTTAGCGAGTCACGCGGACCAATCGCTCGCGCTCCTCGCCGACGCCGAGGCGACCGAACGGGCCGTCCTGCAGCCGTTCACCTACAATCAAAACGTGGCCTTAGTCCACTCGGACCCGAGCCCAATGCCCAAGGCCAAACGCGCGTGGTCAGCGTGGAACTACCAGACTTGGCGGACCGCCAGCGGCGAAGCGACTTCGACGCATTACTGGATGAACGCGTTGCAGGGCCTGGAACCGCAACGGCCTTTCTTCGTCACCATCAACCACCCAGAAAAAATCGCGGCGGACAAGGTGCTCAAGACTATCCCTGTGGAGCACCCGATGTTCTCACTCGAAGCGATGGCGGCCCAAGGAAAAGTCCAAGCCCTGAACGAACGGCCCGGCGCCCGCGTGCACTTTACGGGGGCGTGGCAACGTTACGGCTTCCACGAGGATGGCCTCTGGTCCGCGCATCGACTCTGCAGTTTCCTGCTCGGTCGCGACGCCTGGACAGCCTAAGCCTGGAACTTGACGTCGGCGGCCTTCCGCTCAAAGCCCTGCGCCTGAAAGAGCTCGGCACGCTCCATGGAGATAATTCCCGCCACATAGGTATCGGGAATCCGCTCCAGCCGTGTGTTATAGAACGTCGTGATATCATTCGCGTAGGCTCGGGCCAACGCGATGCGGTCCTCCGTCTCGGTGAGGTGCTTCATCAGGCTATTAAAGGACTGATCCGCCTTAAGCTCGGGATAGTTCTCCATCACCGCTAACAAAGAAGAGGCGACCGCCGAAACCGGGGCAGTGCCAGCCTGCGCGCGCAAGGTCGCAATGGTCGTCTGCAAGGCGGCTTCATGATTCCGGTAGCCCTGGAGGCAGGCGACCAGCGGAGGAATGAGGTCAGCGCGGCGCTTCAACTGCACATCGATCAGCGAGTGGCCTTGGCGGACGCGATTCCGCAGGCCGACTAAACTATTGAAGACCATCCAAACCCACCCGGCGGCCCACGCGAGCAAGTAACCGGCCGCCAGCACGAAGACCGCTGGGTGGGCCAGGCTAATGAAGAAAAACTGACAAGCCACGAGGACAGCGAACAGGCCGAAGATGTTGCATAACCAATAGGTGGTGTTCTTACCGGCGCTCACTTCGCTCTCCTTACGCGGCGTGATGATGAACATCTCCGCCTTCGGGTCCTGGACGATTTGCGGGGCCACGATGTCGGACCGCTCGGACGCCCGACCCCGAACGAACAGTTGCGTCCCAACCGGCAAACCGGACTCGCGGAACATCCGGTACCCCGTGGAATTGGCGATCGCGGCCCTGGGTCCCTTGGCGAAGTAAAGGTCATCGTCGCGCGAAGCATTTTCGGAGAAAAGCTCGAGTGTTTCAAGGGCGGCCCCACGGGGATGGACCCAGAGAAAACCGAACTCATCCTTCAAGTAAAACCCTTGCGTATAGTCATTACCCGCCACGGTCGTCCAACCACTACGCAAGACCCGACGGGTCCGCGTCCGACCTTTATCATCCGTATAGGTCTCCGTCTCCCAGCGCTCCCACTGCTCATCGACGCTCCAATTGTAGAGGACACACGGGCGGCCCGAGAGGTAGGCCTGGAACGGGGTGGAAGTAACGCAGGCGCCCACAACCTCGACCTCGCCGATAAAGACCCCCAAAGTCTTGCTGAGCGGGGTATCGTCGAGCAAGCGACGATTCCGGCCCGCACTGAGGCCACACAAAAGCAGGATGAACCCTAAGGCGAGGAAGATGGGACCCGCGGGGCTAAGTTCGGCGGCTAACACCTCGCCAGCATGACCCGCCTCGGTCACCTTTGGCAAGCGTAGGCGGGCACTTGCACCCGCGGGGATTCCTGCCACTTTAAATCCTCGATGGTCCGACTCTACGATGCTCAGGTCATGCACGCTCGGCTTTGGCCGAAGCGGCACGTCTTCACCCATAGGGTCTTTTGTTTTGCAGTAGAATTAAGCGCCTTTGGCCGCATCGGCGAAGGCCTCGCACTCCTTGGAGAAAAAGGCTGGGCGCCCTACCAACTGCACGCGGCCGACTTCCTGCCGGCGGCGGAAGTCTTCGGCGCCGAAGGGATCCCGCAGGATTTCGGGGGTCCTGCCGCGCCCCTTGACCAGCGGGTACGGGCCTTCTGTGCGGCCCACGGCGAGACGCTCGACCCGACGGCACGCATCACGCTCATCGCGATGCCCCGGGCTTTTGGTAAAAGCTATAACCCCGTCGTCTTTTTCTTGGTCCACCAAGGCGGACGGCTCCACTGCGGCATCGTCGAAGTCCACAACACGTTCGGCGAACGGAAGGCTTGGTTCCTGGGGCCAGACTGCCGTCAACTCGGTCCAGCCGGTGAAGAATCCCTCGTCCGCCGGACCCCTAAGCGTTTCTACGTGTCACCGTTTTCGGGCCTCGATACGGAATTTGAATTTACCCTCCGCTCGCCGGATGGTCGCCTCGCAGTGGGCGTCGACCACTTTGAAGAGGGGCGGAAGACTTTGATCAGCACTTGGACGGGTCAGGCGGTCCCGCTTACGGACGGCCGGCTCGCTTGGCTGACGCTGAAAGTCCCGCTCTTGATCCTCAAGGTCGTGGCCTTAATCCATCTCCATGCCGCCTGGCTCTGGCTGGTGAAAAAACTTCCTTTTCGCCGCAAGGGAGATGACATCCCCCTCCAGCGTAATCTGCGCCACCCCACCCCCGAACTCCTCCGCAAAGAATGACCTCCGTCGCCACCCTCAGCCTCGATGAGGCCAGTACCCGCGGAGGCTTCGCCCGCCGGCTGGTTCTACGCGAACTTCGTCGGATGCGCCGGTCGCAGCTGCGCCTAACCTTGCCAACGGGTGAGACGCTCGTCCTCGGCGACGCGGCCTTTACCGGCAAGCCCGCGGAGATTCACCTCTCCGACGAAAACTTCTTCCGCCGCATCGTTCTGGCCGCGGATATCGGCCTAACCGAATCTTACATGGACGGTGAGTGGGATTCGCCGGACCTCCGTGCGGTCATTGGTTTCTTCATTGAGAACGTCGACCACACGCCGGGTATGTCGGGTTCCGCCGCGCGCGGGGCGGCCCTCGGGCTCCTGCGCATCGCCGACCGCATCGGCCATCTGCTGCGGCCGAACTCCAAGACAGTGGTCCGCCGTAATATCTCCGAGCACTACGACGTCTCGAACGATTTCTTCCAGTTATTCTTGGACCCATCGATGATGTATTCATCGGCCCGCTGGGAAGGCGCCACCACCCTCGAGCAGGCGCAAGCCAACAAGAACGAGTCGCTCTGCCGCTTCCTGCAGCTCAAGCCCACGGACCACGTGATCGAGATCGGCACCGGCTGGGGCGGCTGGGCCCTGCACGCCGTCAAAAAATACGGCTGCCGCGTCACGTCATTGACGATTTCTAAAGCCCAGCACGACCTCGCCGTTGAACGGGTCCGGGCGGCGGGCTTATCTGACCGCATCACGGTGAAGCTCGAGGACTTCCGCGACCACCAAGGCCAGTACGATAAGTGCGTCTCCATCGAGATGATGGAAGCGTTAGGCCATAAATACCTCCCGGCCTTCTGCACCTCCATCGGGCGACTCTTAAAGTCCGAGGGCCTAGCGGCCTTCCAGTATATCACCTGCCCCGATAGTCGTTACGACGAGTTCCGCCGGGGCGTCGACTTCATCCAGAAGCACATCTTCCCGGGCTCCTTGCTGCTCTCGATCAACCGCGTGAACCAGCTCATGACAAAAGAGAGCGGCTTCCAGTTGCATCGCCTCGAGGAATTTGGCCTCGATTACGCGCGGACGCTCGATGCTTGGTGCCAAGCCTTCGAAACTAAGCTCGACCAAGTCTGCGCCATGGGCTTCGACGAACGCTTCATCCGCAAGTGGCGCCTTTATTTCCGCTACTGCGAAGCCGCCTTTGCGCACCGCAACATCGGGGTCGTCCAAGCCCTCTACGTCCGCCCCAACCACCCTTCCATCTAATATGAAAACCCGTAACGCTCTCATCGTCTACTTCATCCTCGTCCTCGCCGCCATGACCTGGGTGTCGTGGTATGCCTGCACGGCACCCACCATCACGTCGCTGCCGCAATACGCTGCCATCACGGGCAAGGAAGGCCTCAACGTAGTGGATGGCTACGTCACGGTCTGTAGCGAGCCTTGGGGTCTCGCCACGATGTTCGATGCTTACTTCGGCTTCTTGGCGTTTTGGCTCTACGTCGCCTGGCGCGAACGCTCCGGGCTCTCGCGCTTGGCCTGGCTCGTCGCACTGATGCTCCTCGGCAACTTTGCCATCGCCGCCTATGCGCTAGCCTGCCTCTTCAAGGCCCCGGCGGATGCTGACCTCGAAACAATCTTCTTTACCCGTAAACAAGCCTGATGGGGAAGCTCCGCGCTTGGCTGAAACAGAAGGTCAGCGATCCCTTACTGGCGCTGTTGACGCGCGGCCTTTCACCCCAAGACCTTTCCTTGGCCGTCGTCGTCAGCTTCGGCCTGGGAATCAACCCGATTATTGGATCGACGTCCGTGGTCTGCCTCGTGGCGGGTAGACTATTCCGACTCAACCACCTCGTGATGCAGACGGTCAACTACTTGGCCTACCCGCTGCAGTTTCTCTTGCTAGTCCCCTTTGTCCGACTCGGTGAAATGGTCGCGGGCGCGGAGGCCCTCCCGCTCAGCCCTAACCTCTTGATTGAAGAATTCCAACGGTCGTTTTGGGGCTTCGTCGTAAAATTCGGCCTAGCCTATGTCCATGGGCTCTTAGGCTGGGTATTAGTCGTGCCAGTCACATGCTTCGGCCTATACTTTTTACTCACCCGGCTCTTCCGCCGGTTTTGCTCCGCCCCCTCTCCCGCTCCATGAATCCCAGCCCCCTCGGACAGCTCCTCTTTGATTTCATCTACATCCTAATCCTCGCGGGAATTTTCTTCACGGCGACCTGGGTCGTGGCCAAGGTGGTCAATAACTGGTCGATCGTTGATGTCGCCTGGTCCTACGGCTTTGCACTGGTTGGCCTCTGGGTCCTCACCTCCTTCTCTTGGAACGCCCGTGACCCCTTCCTATGGCTGGCGGCGGCGACGACCGTCTGGAGCTTACGTCTCGGGACGCACCTGGCGATTCGCGTCCTCGGACACCTCGACCGTGAAGACGGTCGCTACCTGAAGATGCGGGCGGAATGGGGTAAGTGGACGGGGCTCAAGATGTACCGCTTCTACCTCTATCAAGCCGTGGCGCTGGCGTTGCTGCTTTTGCCCCTAATTTCCGCGGCCGGGTCCACGCCCAAGGAATCCGGACACATGGCCATCTGGCATTGGGCCGGCCTCTTCATCTTCGCCTTGGGTATGCTGGGCGAAGGGGTCGCCGACGCCCAACTGGCTGCCTTCAAGCGCCACCCGGACAACCGTGGAAAAGTCTGTGCGACCGGCCTGTGGGCGTGGACGCGTCACCCCAATTATTTCTTCGAATGGCTTATCTGGGTCGGCTTCGCCTTGCTGGCCTTCAACCAAAGCTACTGGGGCATCCCCGGCTTCGCCTGCGCGGGCGTTATGTACTATCTCCTCACCCGCGTGACGGGTATCCCCCTCACGGAAGCCCAGCTCTTGGCGTCGAAGGGGCCGGCTTACGCCGACTACCAAAGTCGGGTACCGGCCTTCTGGCCACGGAAGCCCACGGCGTAATTTCTGGTGGTCCGGGTTGCCACCGAGAAGGAAAACGGCACTTTCTTGGCGTGCCGCTCATCGACACCATCCTCGCCAAAGACCTCCTCCCCGACGGTGCCCTCCGCTGGGGCATTCGCCGATTACTCAAACAACGACTCCAGGACGAACGCCCTGACGACAACGTTGAGCGCACCCGCCAAGTCGACCGCTTCGCCGCCCAACTGCGCTCGATGCCCGTCGCCGTTGAAACCCAAGCTGCCAACGAGCAGCACTACGAAGTGCCGGCCGCTTTTTATAAACTCTGTCTGGGACCTCGCCTAAAATACTCCTCCTGCTTTTACACCACAGGAACAGAAACCATCGCCCAAGCTGAGGAAACAATGCTGGCGCTCACCTGTAAGCGCGCCGAGCTGGCCGACGGCATGGAAATCCTCGAACTCGGTTGTGGCTGGGGTTCGCTCACCCTTTGGATGGCTCAGCACTACCCTAACGCCCGCATCACCGCCGTCTCCAACTCCGCCTCCCAGCGCGCCCATATCGAGGGCGAGTGCGCTCAGCGCGGTTTCCGCAACGTCCGCATCATCACGCAGGACATGAACCTCTTTGCCGCCGAAGCTAGCCGGTTTGACCGGGTAGTTTCCGTCGAGATGTTCGAGCACATGAAGAACTGGGCGGAGCTCATGCGCCGCATCGGTAGCTGGCTCAAGCCGGGCGGAAAGCTCTTCTTCCACGTTTTCACTCACCGCGACATTGCCTACCACTTCGAGCCCAAGGGCGGTTCCGATTGGATGTCCCGGCACTTCTTCACGGGCGGGATCATGCCATCTAACGACCTAGCGATGCGCTTCCAGGACAACCTCAAGCTCGAGACGCACTGGGAAGTGGAAGGTCGTCACTACGGACAGACGGCTGAGCACTGGCTCCAGAACACCGATGCCCACCGTGAGGAGGTCCTGCGAATTTTTGCGGAGACCTACGGCCCAGCGCACGCACGCAAATGGCTGGCCTACTGGCGCGTCTTCTTCATGGCCTGTGCCGAGCTCTGGAACTTCCGGGGCGGTGCGGAGTGGATGGTTTGCCACTACCGCTTCGCTAAGAAGTAAGCCCTGTAAGTCCACGTTTGCCTCCGGGCCTTTCCAGCGTTTGCTCGGCGCATGCAGAGCTACGAAGAAAATGGCGTGCCGATGGAACGTTGGCGAATCGGTGCGTCAACCTACGAAACCTGTCTCACGCGCGGCGCCCGGCTCCTCCGCTGGCGCTTAAGCCTACCCACCGGTAACCGGGAAATCCTGCATTGGCCAGCTGGGGCGGACTTTGCACCCGACAAGATCGGCCTCGTCCGCGGCGGCAACCCCATCCTCTTTCCGTTCATGGGCCGCAACTATGCGGACGGCGAAAAGTTCGCCTGGAAAGATGCGGACGGCGTCAAACGTCCAATGCCCCAGCATGGCTTCGCCCGTGACTGTCGCTTTGAAATCATCGAAAGCAGCGACCGCCATGCGCTCGTACGCATGGTGCCCGACGACCGGGCCCGCGCGTGCTACCCGTTCGCTTACGAATTCCGTATCCGCTACGAATTCCGCGAACTCTTCCTGCGCTGCACTTTCGAATTCGAGAACCAAGATAGCCACCCGTTGCCCTGGTGCGCTGGGCATCATTTCTACTTCACCCTCCCGTGGCACGCGGGCCTTAACCGGCACGACTACCTGCTGAAGATTGGCTCCAGGAAACAGTGGCGCCACGCCGCCGACGGCAAACTCATCCCCTTTGGTGAACTCAAGGGCCGGAGCGAGTTCGCCTTCGACGACCCGCACCTGCCGGACTGTATTTTCACGAACCTTAAGGATGCGACCGTTTCCTTCGGCCCGCGCTCGGGCGAAGAAAACCTCTCCGTGAAAGTTGGGGAAGAACCGATTCCGGATGCCTGGACGACCATCGTCACGTGGACCCCAGACGCGGAAGCGCCGTTCTATTGTGTCGAGCCTTGGATGGGCCCACCCAATAGCCCCGAACACAAGAACGGGCTCCGTTTTGCGGAGCCCGGTCGGGTGGAGACTTTCGTTACCGAGGTCTCCTTACTGTAAGCAATCGGCGATCGCCGACGGCTTACTTGTTGCCCGCTCGCTCGATGGGCAGACGGGTACCCGGAGCCTTCTTGGTCGGCGCCGTGGTGGTAGCTGGCTTAGCAGCAGGGGTCGTCAAAGCAGGAACTGGGACGAGGCCACCATTATCGATGATGAGGGGAGAACCGGTGAAGACCGGGCTGCCATCGGAGACAGGGCTAGGGGCCTTGTCTGGGCCGAAGCAGCCGACGAGGACCAAAGAGAGAGCGGAGAGAACGAACAGGTTGCGTGCCATGACGGTGGAGTTAGGTTGGACGGACTTTACCGAGCATGACCTCCCGCTCAAGCGCAGATTCTCATCCCCACGTGCTCTTCATTTGCACGGGTAACTTCTACCGGAGCCGCCATGCGGAGGCCTTGTTCAACTGGCATGCCCACCGCGATGGGCTGCCTTTCCGGGCCTTTTCCCGCGGCCTACTGACCTCCATGGTGGCCGACGAACCGACCCGGATCTCGGTCGATACACGGGCCCGGCTCAAGTATCTGGGCATCCCTGAAGACCATACCGGGCCTGAGCCGGTCCAGCTACGACCGGAAGACCTCGCCCGGGCCCACCGCGCCATCGCCCTGAAAAAAGACGAGCATTACGCCATGATGCTCAAGGCCCACCCCGAGTGGGCCGACCGTATCGAATACTGGCAGGTCCACGACATCGACTTCGCCCAACCGGCAGACGCACTCCCCCAGATCGAGGCTCATGTCCTCAGTCTGGTGGAGTCGTTCCGGAAGAACGGGTAGGTCAGCTTAGGCTGTTGCACCCGCATCGGCGCGGCGCAAGGACTCGAGCATCTCCGCCGCATCCTTCAGAAGAGCACGCAGTTCGGCCATCGTTTCGGCACCCACGTCTGCTTTGGTCAACGCGGCTTCCTTTAAAGTTTCCGAGCGGGCGGCTAATTCCTTGGCCAGCTCGTGCGCTGCAGTGATGGTCCGGGCCTTGAGTTCGCGGGTGTGCGCATCGAGGCGGGCCGCCAGCTTATCGATATCCGAACCCAGCGTGCGGCTCTTCTCCTTCAACTCGGCTGCGAGGATACGAGCGTCTGGGACGCGACGGAGGTCTTGGACGAGGCCAATTTTTTCGAGGGACCAGATGATCCACTTCGTCGGGTCGAACTGCCAGGCCTTCACGCCATTACGGTAGTCGTGCTGGAACTCGTGGTGGTAGTTATGGTAACCCTCGCCGAAGGTGAGCAAAGCCACGGCGCCAGAGTCGCGAGCGCTGTGGGTGGTCGAATAAGGGCGACGGCCAATCATGTGGCAGAGCGAGTTGATACAGAAGGTGCCCTGCTGGACCACGACCGTACGAAGGAGCCCGGCGATAAGGAAGGCGGCCAGGGCAGTCATCCAAGGGGATTCGTAGCCGTTGAAGTAACCCCAGGCCCAGCCCAAGAGGGCCGGCGTGATGAAACCGACGGTGAGACCGATCCATTGGACGTAGCGGTGCTGCCACATCACGAGCGGGTCAGCCTCGAGATCCTTGACGTTAGTGACGGGAGGCTTTGGCTTCAGACGGAAGAGTAACCAGCCAATATGGGCGTAAAAGAAGCCCTTGGAGATGTCGTAAGGGTCCTGGTCTTCATCGACATGCTTATGGTGGATCCGGTGGTCGGCGGACCAATCTAGGGCGGAATTCTCAAAGGAAGCCGCGCCGAAAAGGAGGACGAAGAGCTTCACCGGCCATTTAGCCTTGAAAGAGATGTGCGAGAAGAGGCGGTGGTAGCCCAGGGTGATACCGAAACCCGTAGCATAGTAGTAAAAGACGAACATTGCCCAGATGAAGGGCCAGCCCTGCACCTTGCTGGGGTCACCAGCGGCCAAGTGATACTGATTCCAGAGGAACCACGGCACCACGGTCAAAGACAACAAGGCCGTACCGATCAAAAAAATGGAGGTGACCCATTCGATGCGGTAAATCGGGAAATTCTTAAACTTCATTAGTTCCGAGGTTGCGGAGCAGAATCGGCAGTGGCGAGACGAATCGAGGTAGTGGAAAAACGCTCTTTTCTATTACTTAACATCATTATGATGCCGAAAATGCACTAAAAAATGCGTTTTTCGAGTAATGCTCCTTATTAGCAAGCGGACTTTAAAATCACTCCCCGCGGGCACGCCGACGGCCGAGCGAATTCTTCACCGCAAAGATCCGCACCGGCTCGCGCGTCTTTACCCAGACATTCTTCTCCTTCAATAACTTCGGCGGCAAACTCTGGCAAGCTTCGCCAAAAGAAGTCACCGGCACGCGCTCACCCTTCGGCGTATTATTAAAATCCGAAGCCGTAGCGGCGATCTTCTCGGCGACCTCGCGCGGATCGTCGTCTTCGAGGATTTGCACGACCCAACCGACTAGGTCCTTCGGGAGCCCTTCCTCGGGTTCGCTGATCAAGACGAGGTGCTGCTTCTTGGCTGGCTTCTCGCGCTCGACGGCGTCTTCGGTGGCGGCTTCGCGAATCTGGTTAAGGATAGCGGCCGCCAAACGGACATCCACGCCGTGTTCCTTGAGGACTTTCTTTACGAGTTCGATGTCTACCTTGGCCATAGGCCCCTAACAGAGACCAAGCCCACCCGCATGGGAAGCCGGAGTTATTCCCACCCCGACAATGACAGGGACAGCACCCCAATCCCCTAACCGCTATCCCCTATTAACTATCCCCCATCCCCTCTCTCCTATCCCCTATCCCCTAAGTCTCAATACCTTGCCTCCCCCTCCTTTCCGCCCCTTAACCAAGGCGATGCCGGAACAGACCAAAGTCATGGGGAAAGATTGGGCGGAGGCTCGCCGCGAGGGGAGCGTCGACCGGTTACGCCTGACCCTGCTGACCGCCCTCGCGAACCAGACGGCCCTGACCTTCGAACTCGGCTGCGGCCATGGCCATTGGTTGGCCGCCTACGGTGCAGCGCATCCTGCGGAATTCTGCGTCGGTATCGACCTTGTCACTCATCGCGTCGAACGCTCACAGCGCAAGCAGGCACTGGGCAAGCTCGCTAACGTCGTCTTCCTCAAGGCCGAAGCGACCGAGTTCCTCGACGCTTTACTGCCCACGCAGCAACTCACGAAGGTGTTCATCCTCTATCCAGATCCTTGGCCTAAGAAGCGGCACCAGAAAAACCGGTTCATCAATGCAGCGAACCTCGATCGCCTCGCTGACCATGCCGTCGCTGGAGCCACGTTACATTTTCGCACCGACTCGGAAGCCTATCATGAATGGACACGCGAGCACCTCGCGGCGCATCCTCGGTGGCAACTTGTGGAGGGAACACCTTGGCCCTTTGAGCAGAAGACCTTCTTCGAGGATATGATGAAAGCGAAGCGAGATCTACTCGCGATTCGCTTACCTTAATTAGGTTAATCTTTGCCCCATCAGGGGATTGTTAAAATCTGGCACGGGTCCCGCTTTCCCTTGCCTACCTAATAATCATATCTAGTCATTTAACCGTGAAGCCCTTCCGCCACACCCGCATCACTTTTACGATTGGACCGGCCACTGAGTCCGAGACCAATTTAGAGGCGATTATCAAGGCAGGGGCCGATGTGGTCCGCCTCAATATGGCCCATGCTGACCATGCCTGGGTCCGGGCCACCATCGCCCGCGTGCGTAAAGTCAGCCAAAAGCTCGGTAAGGAGTTGGCGGTGATGATGGATATTAAAGGGCCCGAAATCCGTACGGGCGCCCGCACCGAGCCGACCCAATTGGCGACCGGTCAGCTGGTCGACGTCTCCGGCTCCACCGACACGAAGGCCGACGGAGATATCCTAATTATCCCGACCAACTACCCGAAGATGATCTCAGCGGTCCCCGTCGGTGGTGTTGTCCTCGTTGACAATGGCCTCATCCAACTGCGCGTGCTGGAACAGAAGTCCGACCGTCTGCGTTGTAAAGTCGAACAGCCCGGCCCGCTGGGTAGCCGCCGCCACATCAATCTCCCGGGCGTCAAAGTCGACCTCCCTGCCCTGACCGACAAGGACCGGGCGGACGTCGCCGTCGGCTGTGAAGTAGGGGTCGATTTCTACGCCCTATCTTTCGTCCGCGAGGCCGCCGACGTCGACGCGCTGCGCGCCCTGCTCGTCGAGCATCACTCGAAGGCGCACATCATTGCCAAGATCGAAGACCAGTCGGCCATCGAACACCTAGGCGATATTCTCCGTGCCACGGATGCCCTCATGGTGGCGCGTGGGGACCTCGGCATCGAAATCCCTTACGAGACCCTCCCGCTCATCCAGCGCAAGGCCGTTGCCATGGCCATCGCCGCCCGCAAGCCAGTCATCGTCGCGACGCACATGCTGGAGTCGATGATCCATAACCCGGTGCCGACCCGGGCCGAGGTGACCGACATCTCCAACGCCGTCTTGGAACTGGCCGACTCGGTCATGCTTTCGGGCGAAACGACTACGGGTAAGCACCCCATCCGCTGTGTCGAAGTGATGTCCCGCATTGCCTCGACGACGGAACGCGAACTTCCCGTCGTGCTCTCCGCGGAACAACCGAACGAGACTCCCAAGATCAAGCTACTTCGCGCCGCCGCCAGCCTAGCCCAAGACCTTGGCAACGCTGGTATCATTGCGTTCACACGCAATGGGGATGTCCCGCGCACCTTGTCTTCACTCCGGGCCGTGGGCTCGCCCATCTTCGCGTTCATGGAAGAGGAAGCCGTCCACCGGAAGATGTCCCTGCTCTGGGGCGTTGCTTCCTTCCAGATGCCCTTCAGCCCGATAGCCGATGAGAACATCACCGCCGCACTGGTCCGCCTCCGCAACGAAGGCCTCTGCCAGCCTGGCGAGGTCCTCGTAATCGTGACCAATGTAATCCTCGGGCCGCAGGTCATCGACTCTGTCCAGCTCCGCGCGGTCCCGCCGCCCGAAGGCACGGAGTTGAGTTAAGGAAAGGCATCAACTGCAGAGCAGTGCAACGGTGCAAAACGGCCTACGGCCTGTGCAAAGGTGCAAACGTGAAGTAGCGGTTGAAGCGTAGATGAGAGCGGATGCCGGGCGACGACTTTCGCCTCAATTGCTAATCATCCATCCAACTACCCAACGAATCAACCGTTGGCCTCAAAATACCGCTTCGCCAACGCCTGTGTACCGCAGTCACCATCGCCCGCGGCGACGACGTCAGCATAGAGTTTTGCCGCGAGCTCAAGGCCGGGCAGCGAGAGTTTCTGCTCGCGACAGACTTCCAGCGCGAGGCCGATGTCCTTCACGAA
The DNA here is from genome assembly GCA_945878755.1 of Akkermansia muciniphila. Lineage (GTDB taxonomy): Bacteria > Verrucomicrobiota > Verrucomicrobiia > Opitutales > UBA953 > UBA953. The sequence goes on along the minus strand of CAMDWM010000013.1, from coordinate 865 downwards.
ATGCTTCACGTAAAAGCCCGGGGCGAAGTCCCCCTTGAGCACACGCGGTGCCAGGTTCAATAGAGCCCAACTGGAAGCACCACCACCGGAGAGGGCTTTGAGCACGGCGTCCAAGTCGAGGCCGTTCGCACGCGCAAAGGCCAAGGCTTCCGCCATGGCCACCATCCCAGAGGCGATGGCGATTTGGTTCGCGAGCTTACAAAGCTGGCCGGCACCAGGGCCACCCTGCAAAGAGATGGTCTTGCCCATGGCCTCAAAGAGCGGGCGGGCATTTTCGAAGTCCGCGGCAGCGCCGCCCACCATAATAGTGAGCGTGGCCTCACGGGCCCCGCGGTCGCCCCCAGAGACGGGTGCATCCAAGGGCAGGCAACCGCGCGCGGTCGCCGCCGCTGCCAGCTTGCGAGCCAACGATGGGCTGGAGGTCGTCATATCGATGAGCAGACAGCCTGGACGAGCCGCGCTCAGGAAACCCTGCCAGACTTCTTCGACGTCATTCGGGTAACCAACCATCGAGATGGCGGCCTCCGCCCCTTGCACCGCCGCGGCGGGCGAGTCCGCCCAATGCGCACCGAGCGCGAATAGGTCCTCGGCCTTAGCCTTTGTGCGGGTGTAGACCACGACCTCATGGCCAGCCTTCAGCAGGTTGACCACCATGCTCTTCCCCATGACCCCAGTGCCGACGAAAGCGATACGCATGGCGGCAGTGAAAGCACTAATCTGGGCGATGGCAAATAGGTAGGGGGCGGAGTCGAGGACTGAGTCGAGGGCTGGATCCTTAGTCGACGAAACGCAAACAAGGCTGACCGACCTCGAGACCGCTTGCCCTCCCCGGCGAAATCCTCGAACCTCCGGACATGGCCTCGGC
>CAMDWM010000012.1:0-21662 GCA_945878755.1 Akkermansia muciniphila | reverse complement strand
TTCGGCGCAGGGGCCGGAGCGGCGACGGGGTCGGGCAGGACTCCGGCGAAATCAGCCGCCTTCAAGCCCTTGTGGAAAGCGTTGAAGGAATACTTGCTGGGCTTCCACTCAACGAGCGGGGTGACGTCAGCCTTAGCCGGCACGTCGAGCTTGAGGCCCCAGAAGACGCCGTTCACGAGCAGGCGGCGGAGCGACTCATCCTTCAGGTCACTGGCGGAGGCCATCGTGGTGCAGAGAATGCGGTTCACGGTACCAGCGTCGTTCTTCAGCTCGCGGGTCCACGCTACTGCCATCGCCGGCTCATTCACACCCTGCTCCTGCTTGTCGGACGCACGCTTCTTGCGGCGCTCGCTGGGCGGGCTCTTGGGATCCATGTCCTTCAGGACGATGCCGCGGAGCAGCACCTGGGCGTCGGTGGGCGGGTAAGCTTCATAGACGTCGGTGTCGCCGTAGGCGCTGTCCACGCCGTTAAGGATAGGATTCTTTTCAGCCCCTGGCTCCGTGGCGGTACGCGTCGCTTCGCCCTTGTGATTGCCCCAGTGGCTAATCCAAGTTTCGCCGAGGACATTCTTCCCAAAGCCGCCCTTGTTATTCCAATTATAGGAGGCGAAAGCGCTCTCCTTGGGGATGCCCGCAAAAGCGTGGGTGCTGGTCCGGGTACCGATAATCGGTACGCCACGCTTTACCGCGGCATCGAACTTAGCGAGGGCCGCCTCATTCCACTTACGGAAGCGAAGGCCGAGCACGACCGCGTCGGCGCCATCAAGGGCTTCAGGCTTAGCGAGCGAAGCCCCATTGTTCGGGTTGATTACGCCGTCGTCGTGCGAAAACAGGACGATAGCGCGGAAGCCGTGGCGTTCCGCCAGAATGCGCGCGAGCATCGGCAACGATTCCTCGGAGCGGTATTCTTCGTCGCCGACCAGGAGGACGACGGTCTTGCCCGCACCCGGACCCTTGCCACCCGGGAAGTCGAGCCAGCCGGGGCCAGAAGTAAACGTGTCGGCAGCCAACAGAAGCGGCGCGGCGAGAATCAAGGCAGCGGTAGCGGCCCAGCGGATGAGGGTATGCGTCATGGGGTAATGAAAGGTGAGACTGCCAACGGCCCGATAAGTTGCAAGCGACCTGTGCGCCTGTAGGGCTTCATTTTCGGTCATTTTTACCATCTTTAGACCGAGGGGCAAAGGGATCGGGGCGAATCGTTTCGGTCCGGCCATCGCTGTAGGTCGTCACCTGATTGCCGAGCGGATCCACCCGGGTCGTCGAGCGGGTACCATCGCTATAGACCGTGTCCGTATTGCCCAAGGGGTCTTTACGTGAACTGGCCGTCACTCCGTTCGAGTAACGCGTCGTCGTGCCACCCAAGGCGTCGGTCCGCGACGAAGCCGTCACCCCATTACTGAACCGGGTCGTGCTTCCACCGAGGGCATCTTGGGACGTCGTCGCCGTCACTCCATTGTCTAAACGAACCTCGCGGTTCCCCAAGGCGTCCATGCGGACTTGGCCGCTGGTGGGTAGACGGCCGGTGGAATTCACTTTTAAGCCCGCGGTGGAGACCGGGGTGGGCTGGCTATCGCCCGCATGCCCTCCGACCACTCCTCCGCGGAACGGGGCCGCGGCGGTGACCGCCCGAGGCCCGACGGAAGCGGGCGCCCACCCGCCCCCGACGACCGCGGCGGCGGATGCTTCGGGGGCGTCGTCCACGACTACCGAGGGAACCACGACCGCCGGAGTCACGCGGGTCGCCGGACGGTCCCTGCTGGGCGCACGCGCACTCGGCCAGGTCAGAAAGGCCACTGCGGCGCCGGATGCCAGCAAGATCATGAAGAAACGAAGCGGCATGGGGAACTTCCTTCTAAGATACAATCAGAAGAAAGTTCTGCAAGCCTCGGCACAAAAAAGGGCGGGCGTCCGGAGACGTCCGCCCTTTCAGGGCACCGAGGGCAGCGTGCTTAAGCGATAACCTTAGTGACCACCTTACCGAAGTTATCGGTCAGGCGGAAGTCACGGCCGTTGTAGCGGTAGGTGAGCTTCGTGTGATCGAAACCAAGGAGACGGAGAATCGTCGCGTGCAAGTCATGGACGTCGACGCCGTCTGCGGCCACCTGGCTGCCGATTTCGTCGGATTCACCGTAGTGCATGCCACCCTTGACGCCGCCGCCAGCCATCCAGCAACAGAAAGCCTTGGCGTGGTGGTCACGACCGGAGTTCGCATTCACGCGACCAGGGGTCGTCGGGGTACGGCCGAATTCTCCGCCCCAGATGATGAGGGTCTCATCGAGCAAGCCACGCTGCTTGAGGTCAGCGATGAGCGCGGCGGCGGGGGTATCAATGGCGGCACCCGTGCGGGCCGCCGAGGTGAAGACGTTCGTGTGGTGATCCCAACCGCCGGCATCGACTTGGACGAAGCGAACGCCGCGCTCGACGAGGCGACGGGCGCAGAGGAGCTTGGCACCGAGGTCGCTCTTACCGTACATGTCGCGGGTCTTCTGGGACTCCTTGGAGATGTCGAACGCGTCGGTCGCGGCAGTCTGCATGCGGAAGGCGAGTTCGAAGGATTCAATGCGGGCCTCGAGCTGCTCGTCTTTCTGGACGGTCTGCATGTGGCGGGTATTGAGCTGGGCCACGAGATCGAGCTGCTTGCGCTGGGCTTCTTCGGTCGTGAACTCGCTCTGGAGGTTAGCGATTACCTTGTTGGCAGGAGCACCCGGACGGAAGGAGGTCTTCGCGCCCTGGAAGATGCTGGGGAGGAAGGACGACTGACGACCATCGGCACCGCCACCGAGGCTGACGAAGCCGGGAAGATCTTGGCTTTCGGTACCGAGTCCGTAGAGGATCCAGGAACCGAGACAAGGCTTGGTGAGAATCGCCGAGCCGGTATGCATCAGCTTGGCGGCGGGACCGTGGGCCGGGATGTCGGAGTGCATCGAACGGATGACGCACATTTCGTCCGCCTGCTCCTGCAGCTTCGGGAAAATTTCCGAAATCTCGAGGCCGGACTTACCGCACTTCTTGAACTCGAAGGGCGTCGGGAAGAGGACGCCACCGCCGCCGCCTTGAGACTTCTCAGCGTAGGCCTTCATGCCCGGCTTGTAGTCGAAGGTGTCAAGGTGCGAAGGGGCGCCACCAGCGAAGATGTGGATGACGTGCTTCGCCTTGGCCGGCAGTGGAGCTTGACGAGGCTTGAGCGTCGCGGTGATTTCGGCGTGCGCTGGATTAACCATGTAATCGGCGACCATGGTGCCGAAGGCGATGGTGCCCATGCTCATGCCGGTCTGACGAAGGAAGTCGCGGCGGGAGGATGGCGTCGGGAGGCTGTTGCTGCAGTTCTGGGTTTCCATAGGGGTGGTATTTATATGTTTAGTATGAAAGGTGGGTGGGGTTAGTCGAGGTAAACGAATTCGTTCGAGCAAATCATGGCCTGGGCCAACATCTCCCAAGGAGAACTCGGGGTTTTGCGGGAGATTTTCTCGCCCAGATTGACGATGACGCCCCCCGCAATGCTGGTAGCCCCCTTCGTGGCGGCTTGGCCCGGGGTCTGGGTGGATGGTAAAAGCGGCTTATTCATCATTTCCTTGGCCTGCTCCTTGGTGACCTTGGTGGAGGCGACCGGGGTCTTGGGCTTCGCCTTCGGGGTCGGCTCATCAATGAAGCCAGCGACCTTCTTGACGAATTCCTTCGCCAGAAGGACTTCCTCTGGCTTGGGCACGCGCTGGAACATGACGCGGTAGAGGACCGCAATCCGCGCTTCGTCGCTGGAGGCGCTCATGAATTCCGGCCGGGTGGCGACCGTCCGGGCCACCTCAACCGAGAGCGGATTGTTCATGAAGAACAGCGCCTGCTGGGGGACGATCGTGTTACCGCGCTTGGAGTTAGCCATGGACGGGTCGGCGAAGTCGAACTGCGACTGCAGGTCACTGAGGCGGTCGCGGTCGATGTAGCCGTAGATACTGCGGCGGTAACTAATCGGCTCCTCGGTGATGTTCACGGGGCGACCTCCGACGGAGAGATCCATCTTTCCAGTGAGCATGATCATCGCGTCACGGATACACTCGAAGTCGAGGCGACGGAGGTTGGAGCGCCACAGGAACTTATTGCCGGCATCGACCTTCATCGGGTCAACCCCTCCCTTCTGGGCGACCAGCGGGTTAAGCATCGGATTGGCCGACTGACGGTAGGTCTGCGACGTGAGAATCTTGCGATGCAGCTTCTTCTGCGACCAACCCGCGTCGACAAAGTGGGCGGACATCCAATCGAGGAGCTCAGGATGCGTGGGCTTCTCGGCCATATTGCCGAAGTCATCGGGCGAAGAAACAATCCCGGCGCCGAAGTGGTGCATCCACACGCGATTAACGAGCACGCGGGCGGTCAGCGGATTGGTGCGGCTGGCGATGGCCACAGCGAGCTCACGGCGGCCGCTACCATCGAAGAAGGGCTGGCGGTCAGGGCCGGCGAGGATTTCGAGGAACTGCCGAGGCGCCACGGGGCCCGGCTTATTGCGGTCACCACGGAGGTACACAGGAGTGTTCTTCGGGCGCTCGCTATCGGCGACGACCATCGCCGTGCCGGGGCCGCCGGGGTGCGTCAGCTCGAGCTGATTGATGGCGTCGAAACGGAAATACTTGGTGGGGATATTGCCGTTACGGAAGTTCGGCGCGGACTGCCACGACTCGCAGAAGCTGCGCGTCGAGATGAGCACGGTCATGAGCGGGACGGAGGCAACCTCCTCATAATTGGGCAGGGGCCAAGGCCAAGCGGCCAACTGGGCCAGCGCCTTGTCATCGCGCTCACCGGCACCGCCGGGGCTACCGCGCAGGCCGATATGGGCGACGATGCGGGAGTGATGCTTCTGGAACATGGCCTGGTAGGCCAAGGCGACGTCATCGAGGGTCTTCGGCTTGAGGTTAGCCAAGGCCTCTACGACCAGGGGGTTCACCGGATACTTCTTGTCCGTAAGGGCGGCCGCGAGAGCTTCGGGGGCACGGGCGGCGAACTCGGCGTCGGTCAGCCGACGCAAGCGAGCCAACGGGCCAGTGATTGGCGAGTTAGGGGCGATATTAATGGAGCCATCGATCTCACGGATGGGCTCGAACTTATACTGCTTCTGAATATCGAAGGCCTTCTCCGAACGTTGGCCAGCCATCTGGAACAAGGCGCGGCCGGCGAACTCCTTATGTATAACCCCCAACTGAGCCGTAATGTAACGGTAGTAGCCACGGGTATTGGACTCCACTAGGTCGCGCATCTTCTTGTCGAAGTCGGCACGCTCGGTGGCGTTGCCGATACGGGTCCCACGAATCACCGGCTCCTGCATCGGCTCGATGGTCGAAGCAAAGATGCCGTGCATGGAATAGTAATCAGCCGCCGGGATTGGGTCGAACTTGTGGTCATGGCAACGGGAGCACGAGACCGTCAGGCCCAAGAAAGCCTTCGTGGTCGTATCGATACGTTCGTCGATGGTGTCGTCGTTATTATCGAAGCGCTTGCCAACGGTGATGAAGCCGAGGGCGGCGAGCCGGGGATCGTCCTTGGCGAGGTCCGGCAGACGGTCGGCCGCGAGCTGCTCGATGATGAACTGGTCATACGGCTTATCGCTGTTCAAGGCTTCGATGACGTAGTCGCGGTAGGTCCAAGCACTCGGGAAGCGTTCGCCTTCGATATCACGGCGGTTGCCGCGCGTGTCGGAATAGCGGGCAGTGTCGAGCCAGTGACGGGCCCAGCGCTCACCGTAGCGAGGCGAAGCCAGCAACCGATCGACCGCGCGCTCGACAACCAGGGAAGCGGCCCGGGCGGGCTGGCCATTCCGCATCGCGTAGACATCGCGGGCGACCGCCGCATCGTAATCACGAGCGAACGCATCGGACTCCGCCGGGGTCGGCGGCATGCCATGCAAGTCATAGGTCAGGCGACGGAGCAAGGAATCACCATCCGTCGCCGGGTTCGGCTTTAAGCCGTTCTGCTCGAGCTTCTGCATCACGAAGACGTCGATTTCGTTTTGAGCCCAGGCTTGATTACGGATCGAAGGAAGTTCGGGTAAAACGACGGGCTTGAACGCCCAGTGGTCACGGGCCTTCTGCGAGAGGCCGGTGAGCTTGACGGCTCCCGAACCCACTGGGGCCGGCGCGCCCATCATCACCCACTTCTCCAAGGTCTTGATTTGCTCATCGGTCAGCTTAGGGCCACCCTTGTTACGGGGCGGCATCGACAGCTCGGGGTCGGTCTGATGGACCGAGAGAATCATCAAAGACTTCTTTAGGTTATTCGGGACGACGGCGGGACCTTGGTCGCCGCCCTCGAGCATGGCGGCCCGTGAATCCAGCAGCAGCCCACCCTTGGAACTACTCTCGGCGGCGGAGTGACACTTGTAGCAACGCTCCGTCAAAATCGGCCGCACGTTCTTCTCGAAAAACTCGATGCCAGCCGGATCCATCTTCTCTTCCACCTTCGCCACCACGCCAGGCTTCATCGCCGCGTCCTTCATGGCCATCTCTTGCATTTCCTGTGCGAAGGTAACGGGCGACAGGAGGACGCCGACAAGCAAAGCCGTCAGGAAATGAGGAAGGGGCCGACGCATTGGGTAGAGAGGTGGGAGTGGGGACGGACAACGCCTCGCATGCTTAGGGGAAAGCCTGGGGTGCTCGACAGAGGGAACTACTGGTAATAATTCTCTATTTACCCCCAGAGAGTGCAAGCGGTAGATTTAGACTGATATAAGAAAGAAAAAGGCGAGGCGGAGCCCCCACTAAGACTCCGACTCGCCGAGGACTAAACCCAGGAACCGGGCCTTAGTTTACGTAAACAAACTCGTTAGAAAGAAGTAAAGCGTGAGCCAGTAACTCAATGGGAGTCAAGGGGTTGCGAGAAACCATCTCCCCGACGTTCTGGAGTACGCCCTCGGCGCCACCGCCGGTCTTGGCTTCCATCATCGACTCCCCGCCGTCCTTCGTGGCCGCCCCGGTCTTGGTCGCGACCGCGGTGGTGGTCTTACCCTTGGCTTCCGTGGCCTTGCCATCTTTGGCTACGGCCTTGGTACCCTTGGCCGGAGTCGCCCCAGGCGGAGTCGGCGCAGCCTTGCCCGACGCGACCGTACGCTTCGCATCATTCGTCAAGGTACGCTGCTTCGAAAGGAAATCGCTGGCCCAGCGGATTTCATTGGAGGTCGCCCGGCGCTGGAAGAGCGCAAGGAACATCGCGTTGATGCGGGAATCCTCCGACATCGCCTTGGCGACTTCCGGCCGGGCGGCCACCGCTCGGGCCACTTCGACGGAGAGTGGGTTGTTCATGAAGAACAACGCCTGCTGCGGCACGATGGTCGAACCGCGCTTGGAGTTTGCCATATCTGGGTCGGCGTAGTCGAACTGCGAAAGCGTATCGTTCAAGCGCAGACGATCCACGTAGCCGTAGATACTGCGACGGTAGGAGTACGGTTCGTCCGTGATGTTGGCGGGCTGGCCGCCGACAACGGGGCTTAGCTTGCCGGTGAGCTTCAACATTGAGTCCCGGATGGCTTCGAAATCGAGGCGGTGCAAGTTGGCGCGCCAGAGGAGACGATTACCCGCATCGAGCTTCAACGGATCAACGGCACCCTTTCGAGCGACGAGCGGATTGAGGTTCGGATTGGAGTCCAAGCGGTAGGTGGCGCTCGTCATGATGAGGCGATGCATCCGCTTGATGGACCAGCCGTTCGCCATGAACTCGCTGGCGAGCCAATCGAGTAATTCTGGGTGCGAAGGCTTCTCGGACATGTTGCCAAAGTCATCAGGCGAGGAGACAAAGCCCTCGCCGAAGTGCTTAAGCCAGACGCGGTTCATGGCGACACGGGCGGTCAGCGGGTTGTCCTTGCTCGCAATGGACTTCGCCAACTCCAAGCGACCGCTACCCTCGGTGTAGGGCTTGCGGGCACCGGTCGTGAGGATATCGAGGAATTGGCGAGGGGCGACAGGGCCACGCTTATTCTTATCACCGCGCAGGTAGACATAACTATCGCGGGGACTGTCCGCATCCGCCACGGCCATGGCTTCGCGCGGGACGCCCGGGTGCGTAAGGCGGAGTTCGTTGATCTGCGTGAAGCGGAAATGGCGGGCCGGGGCACGGTTGCCCTGGCCACCGTAGATGGGGCGATTCTGCCAATCGTTACAGAACTTGCGGGAGTTGAACATCGCGATGAGTTCCTCGTTATCCAAGATACTCTCCACGTCTGGCACGGGCCACGGGTAGTTGGCTAGTTGGGCGACAGCGGGCGAGGAATCCTTGCTGCTATGGCCGGGCTTGGCGCAGCGCGCGATGTAGGTGAGGATGGAGTCCTTGGCATCGTTATAGACCTTCTGATAAGCCATCGCGACGTCATCAATCGTCTTGGGCTTCAAGTCACGGAGGGCGGCAGCGATTAGCGGGTTTACGGGGTGCTTCTTATCCGCCAGCGCCGCGGCAATGACCGCTGGAGCGCGTTCGGCGAATTCAGCGACCGGGATGGAAGCACAGCGGGCAAAGGGCCCAGTGATGGGCGAATCAATCTGCACGCGCATGGGCTCGAAGTCCGGTAACGGGGTCTCGAGCTTATAGCGCTCGTTGATATCGCCCCATTCCGCGGAGCCACGGCGGAAGGTCGTCGCAACGAGGCGGCCAGCCATCTCGCGATTGTAACGGGCGCGCATCTCACGGATGTACTCGTAGAAACCAGCGGCACTCTCTTCCTGAAGTGCCTTGAGGCGCTTCTCGAAGTCGGCCCGCTGAGCGGCGGCATCGGGCGAAGTAATCAGCGGACGCTGCAACGGCTCAATGGTCGAGGCAAAGATGCCGTGGAGGGAGTAATAGTCTGCCGCTGGAATCGGGTCGAACTTATGGTCATGGCAACGGGCGCAGGCGACCGTGAGCCCGAGGAAGGCCTTCGTCGTGGTATCGATGCGCTCGTCGATGGTATCATCCTTATTATCGAAGCGCTTGCCGACGGTGATGAAGCCGAGGGCCGCGAGCCGCGGGTCTTCTTTCTTGAGGTCGGGTAGACGATCCGCCGCTAACTGCTCGACGATGAACTGATCGTAGGGCTTATCCGCGTTAATTGCGTCGATGACGTAGTTACGATAAGTCCAAGCATAGGCGTAACGATAATCCTCAAAAAGCGAATTGCCTTGATCGACCGCTAAGCCGCGGGTGTCGGAGTAGCGAGCGGTATCAAGCCAGTGGCGGCCCCAACGTTCACCGTAATGCGGCGAGGCCAATAGTTCGTCGACTTCCTTAGCAATGAGGGTGTCAACGGCCTTCCCCGGCTGGCCGCGCTGGACACTGGCGGCATCCACCAGGACGGCGGCGGTGTATTGACCACTGAAGGTACGAACCTTGTCCGCCACGGGCGGCAGGCCAACCAAGTCATAGTGAATGCGGCGCAAGAGCGACTCCGGGTTGGTGGTCGGGTTGGGTTGCAGGCCGACGGACTCGAGCTTCGCGAGGACGAAGGCATCAATCGGGTTGTGTACCCAAACCTTATTTTTCACTTCGGGAACAACGGGCTTCACGACCGGCTTATAGGCCCAGTGATCACGGGCTTTCTGCGAAAGGCCGGTTAACTTATTGCCGGCGCCGACGGGAGCCGGGGCGCCCATCTTAACCCACTCTTCCAGCACTTTGATCTTGGCGACGGGAATCTTGCCCCCCGCTTTCAAAGGCGGCATCTGGAGCTCGTTGTCGGTATAGCTGATCGCTTGGAGCAGCAAAGACTTGGCAGTGTTGCCAGGCACTACCGCCGGACCTTGATCACCCCCCTTGAACATGCCGTCTCGAGAATCCAAAATCAGGCCGCCCTTCGAGGCACTTTCGGTAATCGAGTGGCACTTATAGCAATGCTCAGCCAAAATCGGGCGGACGTTCTTCTCGAAGAACTCGAGGCCAGCCTTGGTCGGCTCGGGGGCGGTCTCGGCGGCGACGGCGAGCCGAGCAAAGCATACGGCGGCAAGGAGGGGCAGGCGGAGGAGAACGGCATTCATGGGCAACGGCGAAATGGTGAGGGATTAAACAGCGACCCGAGTAAGAAGGTTCCGAGGTGGACCACTAAGGGTAACTGCTTAATAAAGTAGACCCTCAGGGAGGGGATGCAAGAGGGATGGACGGGGGCGACTAAAAAGGCGGAATGCCCTTCCCCGCTGGGCCAAACGATGCTAAAAGAAGTCGCCCATGCGGATCCTCCTATCCAGCGATAAGTTCAAGGGTGCCCTGTCGGCGCAAGCGGTGGCTCAGAGTTGCGAAAATGCCCTCCAAAGCGTCTTTCCGGGGGCAGTTTTTGATGCCTGTCCGATTGCCGACGGCGGCGAAGGAACCACCGAGGCGATGGTGGCGGCCCTCCGCGGGGTCTGGCGGGAAACGACCGTTCTCGACGCCCAAGCCCGGCCGCGACTCGCCCGCTACGGCTGGGTGCCCGCCACCCAGGTTGCCATCCTAGAGATGAGCGCCGCCAGTGGCCTGGCCTTAGTGCAGGACCGCCCCCTACAGCCCAAGCTAGCCTCCACCTTCGGCACCGGCGAAATGCTACTCGCAGCCATGGCAAGTGGCGCGCGTAAAGTCATCCTGGGTATCGGCGGCAGCGCCACCAACGACGGCGGCCTCGGCGTAGCCGTGGCGCTGGGCTGGCGCTTCTTCCGGGCCGATGGCTCGGCCTTTCAGCCCACGCTCGAGACGGTCTTGGCCGCCGTGCGGATGGAAAGCCCGTCCCAGCCGCTACCGGAAATCTTGGTCGCTTGCGACGTTGATAACCCCTTGCTCGGACCGCGGGGTGCCACGCGCGTCTACGGACCCCAAAAAGGGGTGCAGGATTTTACCTGGTTTGAAGAGCGGCTCGCACACCTTGCACAGTTGACCGCGACGGCCACCGGTGCCGACCACCAGCAGCAACTGGGCGCCGGCGCGGCCGGCGGCCTCGGCTTTGGGCTAATGGCCTTCGCCGGCGGTAAACTAACGAGCGGCTTCGAGCTCATCGCCGCACAAGTCGGCCTCGCCGAACGCATCCGCCAGGCCGACCTCGTCTTCACGGGCGAAGGCAGACTCGATGACCAAAGCCTGCAAGGCAAAGGGCCGATCGGCGTCGCTAAACTCGCGAAAAGCCTCGGTAAAAAGGTCGTGGGGATTGCGGGCAGCGTGACCGACGCCCCGGGCCTCCGCGACTGCTTCGACCTACTCATCGCCATCAAGCCGACAGACATGCCTCTCCCCGAGGCGATGCGCCGCACCGACGAACTCATCGGCCAGGCCATCGCCGCGCATACGGCTGAACTGCGCTCCCTGCGCTAATCAGCCGAAGATATTCGCAGACTTCCCTTTGCCGTCGACCGTCGCGTAGAAGGGCCGGCCTTCGATGTCGAAAGCCGTTTTCGGACTGATGCCCATCGCCGTAAAAATCGTGGCGTGCATGTCCTCGACGGTGACGGGGTCTTTGATCGCGACGAGCGGTCGCTCATCCGCGGTCGCGCCGTACACCTTACCCTTACCGACGCCGCCACCGAACATAACCACACTGGTGCCGCCGGTGAAGTGGCGGTGCAGGCCGTAGTGGTCGGGGTTCTCAATGGTCGTGCCTTTATGGAAGGATTGGTCACCCGCCTTGGAGCCCGGACGGCCTTCAATCATCGCATCGCGGCTAAACTCGCTAGCGATGACGACCAAGGTGCGGTCGAGGAGCCCGCGGGCCTCGAGGTCGCGAATCAGGCGCGCAATCGGCCGATCGATTTCCTTATGCATCTTTGAAACCATATCGTGGCCCTTGCCGTGCGTGTCCCACTGGAAGAAAGGCACATACTCCGTCGTCACTTCGACGAAGCGGGCGCCATTCTCGACGAGGCGACGAGCGAGCAAGCAGCCCCGGCCAAAGCGAGAGGTGTCGTAGGCCTGCTGCACGTCCTTGGGCTCCAAGGTTAGGTCAAACGCTGCGCGTTCCTTCGCACTGAGGAGGCGATAGGCATTATCCATCGAGCGGAGCATCGACTCCTGCTGGTAATCGCTGAGTAAATCGCGGTGTGGCGTCGCATCGACTAAGCGCCGGAACTCCTTGTCGCGGTTGACGAAACGCCCTGCATCCATGCCCTTCGGCGGACGGACCGCCGCGGCGGCGTCCTCCGGAAACGGTAGGTTCATCGGTCCGTATTCGCTACCAAAAAATCCGCCGGTCGTAAAAGCCTTAAGCTCTTCGCTTTCGCCCACGCCCTCGAGGCGCTGGCCGATATTAATGAAAGCCGGCATGACGGGATTACGCGGACCGAGGACGCGCGCCATCCACGCACCAATGTGCGGCGCCGCCACGGTCTGCGGGGGGACATAACCCGTATGCCAATGGAATTGGTGACGGGAGTGCAGGATGCTACCGAGGTCAGGTTGAACCGCCGAGCGAATGAGGGTCGCCCGGTCCATCACTTGAGCGATCGACTCAAGGCCTTGGCAGATACGCACGCCATCCACCGAAGTGTTAATAGCGGGGAAGGTGCTCAGCACGCGCTTATATTCCAGGCCCTTCTCGTAAGGCGCGTAGCGTTTCGGATCGAAGGTTTCGGGCGCCGCCATGCCGCCGGCGAGCCAGATGAGAATACACGCATCCGCCTTGGCGGGCGGTTGGACGACCGGCTTGGCGTCGGCCCCGAGCAGCTTCGGGGCGCCCAGCGACAGCGTGGCTAAACCCGCACCCGCAAGGAGGCGTAAAAACTCCCGCCGGGCCAAGGGTTCAGGCAAAGCGGGATCGAGAGGTAAACCGTGAGGGAGGGACATGGCGATTAGCGGATAGTCTGAAATTCGGGGAGCATGCAGACGGCCCAGAGCAAGTCGGCTACGCCTTGTTCGTTAAGCCGCGGGCCGAGGATTTCCTGCGCCACCTTCAACTCAGCGGCGGAGGGCGAACGGCACAAGGCGGAGACATATAGCCACTGGGTAAAATCATCGGGCGACTTCCAGGGGCGACGCAAAAGGTTGGCAGCACCCCGGCCGAGCAGGTCAGTGAAGGCTTGGCCATTAGCGAGGTCGATGGCTTCCAGTGTGCTCAATTCATTAGGGCGCATGGAGACAATCTGTTCGCGGTTAGGCCGACCCAGCGAACGCTGCAGTAAATCGGACTTCACCAACGAGGCACGGGCCGACGGGACGCCCTTCCCGGACAACTGCGCGAGGAGCTCAGCCATCTTAGGCTCGCCCGTAGTCCAGACGGGATTGGCCAGCACCGCCACGGGGCGCCAGGTGGCGTTCGCCGGCAGGACGCCCTTGGCGTTCGGCACCGCGGCCGTCCATTCCCACGCGCGACTAGTCGCGATGGTAATGTCCTTACCGTTGGCGTCGCGGAGGAAGGCCTGTAGCCAGATGGCGGCGGCGTTCGGCGCATTGCCGCCATTACGACCGACCAAGAGGAATTCGTTTTCACCGGCTCGGAGATAGGAAGTCAGGTCGAAGGCCTGCGGCGCCTGCCAATCGTCGCCCTTGGAGGCCGTCTTACCATTGACGAAGAGTTCATAGCTGTTGTCGCACGAAACAACGCAGCCGGCTTTGGCCAAGGCCGCGGGCACCTGGAAGCGCAGGCGGAAGACGCGGGTTTCGCCCACCGGGGGTAGTGCGCCCTTGGCCTTGTCATTCGACCAAAGGGGTTGTGCCTGCCACGCCATGGACGCCTGCCCCGCCGGCGTCCGGGCCACGGCGGCATCGACCTTCAGCGGGGCCGTACCCGTCAGTCGCCACAGGGCATCGACGAACTGTTCAGCCGTCAGCCGTTTAGCACGCGGGCCGCGATACACGTAGCCTTTGTCGTCCGTCGTGCGCGTCAACGTTTCGGTCCGCGACTGGTAAGCTTGCGAAGTCGCGATGAATTCCAAGACGGCCTTCAGGTCATACTTTGACTCCACGAGACGATTGGCGAGGACATCGAGCAGGTCTTGATTCCAGGGCTCGGTTTGCATCGAGTCGACGGGATGGACGACCCCCCGACCCATGAGACGATGCCAGAGTCGATTGACGATTGTGCGTTGCAGCCGACCATTCTCGGGATGCGTCATGAGCGCCGCCAATTGCTGCAAGCGCTCGGTGCGTGGCTTCGTCGGATCGACTTGGCCGAGTTCTGGAAAGGGCCAAGCGGCCACGGCCGTCTTCCCAGTGGGGATGTCGCAACGCACCAGTTCCAAAGGCTGATTGGAAGTGATGGCCGCTAAACCATAGGCGTCACGGAGCTTCCAGCGATCCACGAAGCTATCATGGCAGGACGCGCACTTCATATTAATGCCCAGAAAAGTCTGGGAAATACTCTGGGAGAATTGTAGCTCCGGACGCGCGCCCGCGCTCACGCTCCCGCGCCAGATGATACCCTTGGCAAACCCTTCGCTGACCGGCGTCGGCGCGATGAGTTCGCGCACGAAGGCATCGTACGGCTTATTCTCCGAGAGGGCGGTGTACAGCCACCCCGTAATCTGCTTACGGCCACCATCGATGTAGCCCGTACCAGCATAATCATTACGGAGGAGGTCGTTCCAGAACACCATCCAATGGTCCGCGTAGTCGGCATCCCGAGACAGCAAGACCTTCACCAGTTTGGCCCGCTTGTCTGGAGCGCGCTCGGCGAGGAAGGCGGCGTTTTCGGCGGCCGTCGGCAAGACCCCGACCAAGTCCAAGTGAACGCGACGCAGGAAGGTCGCGTCATCGGCGACGGCGGGACGGGGTAATTGCTTCGCCTTGACCCACGCGTCGAGGACGCGATCGAGGGGGTGCTCGCGGCCATCCTGCGCCGAAGGGAGCACCGGCGCCCGGGGCTTCAAGGGTGGCTCGTAAGCCGGTTGCTTGAAGGCAAACCCGCTCGTCCAAACCGCCCCCTCGGCAATCCACGCCTTCAATTTAGCGACCTCCGCTGGACTCAGCCCGGGCCCCTTGGGCGGCATCCGCACGTCTAAATCGGCACTCGCCACAAGTTCTAGTAACTTACTTTTAGCCACATCAGACGGTACCACGACGGCCCCATTCTCGCTCCCTTCGAGCAAGGAGACCCGGGTATTCATGGAGAAGCCGCCCTTACGCTTGTCGCCCGTATGGCACTCACCGCACTGCTTGCGGAGGAGCGGCACGATTTCGTGATCGAAATCCACCGCCGCACCCAAAGGGGCGACGGCAAGGAAAAGGACGAGGACGAGGGGACTCCGCATCTGGGCAAACTAGGAGGTCACCGCCGCTTATCAAGCCGTAGCGTAAGTTCGCATAGTTTTCCCTTTCCGTCTCTTTCAAGAAACGTCAGGCTACTTTTATGCCCCTTCGTCCCGCCCTGCTCGTCTGCCTATTCTGTGGACTCTTTGCGTGCGTCGTCGCCGCCGACACCAAGCCGGAAACCAAGCCTGAAATCAAGCCCTCCGCCCCGAAGGTCGCACCTCCCGCCATTCCCGTCTGCCCGAAGTGCAAGAAGGAGATGGAACTCGAAGGTTTTGAAATGTTGCCCGACGAAGGCGGGGGCATCTTCAAAATTTTCGTCTGCAAGCCCTGCAAGACGACCGATAAGCGCAAGCGCGACTGAGCGTCACTTCCTCCGCCAACAAAAAGGGCGCCCGTCGGGCGCCCTTTTGCTTTCCTCAATTTCCGCTCAGCGCGCGAAGACGATGCAGCAGGACGACCCCGCCTCAACCGCCTGCTGGGTGTCCGTCAGTTTGCCCGTGGCTGGGTCGACGCGATAAGCGTTGATCGTGCCGGACTTCTGGCCGGCGCACACAAGCCAGCGGCCGTCGTTGCTGAGACCGAAACCACGCGGCACGGCCGGGACGTCCAGGACATGCTGGATGAGCGAGAGTTTGCCGTCGGCCCCGATAGCATAGACCGCGAGCGAGTTATGACCACGGTTGGAAACGTAGAGCGCCTTCCCGTTCGGATGGCAAAAAATCTCCGCCGTGGAAGCACCCTTGGCCGAAGCTCCTTCGGGTAGCGTCGGTAGGACCTGCACTTCCTTCATGGCGCCCGTTGATGCGTCCACGCTGAAGGTGCTCACCGTCAGGAGCATCTCGTTGCAGACATAGGCAAAGCCACCCTTGGGATGGAAGGCGAGGTGACGCGGGCCCGCACCAGGCGCCACGCGGCCAGACTTAGGCTCATTCGGGGTCAAGGTGCCCTTAGTCGCATCAAAGCGGTAGATGAAGATATCATCCGTACCGAGGTCGGGCACGTAAACAAAACGGTTCGCCACGTCCGGATAAATGCCGTGGGCATGCGGACCCGCTTGGCGGCCCTTGTTCGGCCCCGAACCTTCCTGCTGAAAGAAACTACTGGCCGCGCCGATTGAGCCATCCGCTTGAAGCGGCAAGCAAGCCACCGAGCCTGAACCATAGTTCGCGGCGAAGAGGAACTTGCCCGTTTGATCGACCGAGACGTGCGTGGCACCCTTGCCCTTCGTGTCCTGAACATTCAGGAAGGTCGCCTTACCATCGGCCGATAGGCGATAGGCGGCGACGCCGCCACCCGCGACTTCGGCGGTCGCGTACAAGACCTTACCGTCGTTGCTCAAGGCCAAGTAGGAAGCCCCTTTAGCTTCAGCGATGACGACGGGTGCGGAAAGTTTACCCGTCTCCGCATCGATGGTACCGCGTAAAATACCCTTCGCCTGAGGGCCGGAGGTACCGATGTAATAAGTGAGGTCGGCGGCAAAAGCGGTGGCGGACATGAGAGCGAGGAGGGGGAGGAGCGGGCGCATAGAGATAAAGATGAGAGGGCAAGGACGGGGGATAGTTCCAAATAAAAGCTCAGCGCCCATCCCACCAGGCATCCAACTGGGTGGTCAGACGCTTCACCTCGGCCGGGCGCTCCGCGGCGAGGTCGCGGAGTTCGTATGGGTCGGCCTTAAGGTCAAAGAGGCGCGGCGGCTCGGTGGCGTCGGTAGAGCCACTCGCCGTCATACCAGTCTTTAGGCCACTCGAAACGATGAGCTTGAGGTCGCCCGCGACCAACCAGCGGTAACGCAGGCTGGCTGCGGGGCGGCCGAGCTCGCGAATATCATGGGTCGAGTTCTGGCCGGCGACAAACGGGCGGGCCCGCAGGGCCGCATCGTCCAGTAAGTCAAGGCCGTCGCCATCGGCTGGCAACTTGGCGCCGGCGAGCTTGAGCAAAGTCGGCATCAGGTCGACCGCGCTGGCCGGGGCCTGAATGGTCGTCGGCTTAATGTGGCCAGGCCAGCTCACGAGAATCGGGGTACGAACGCCGCCATCAAAGGGTGACTGCTTGGAGCGTTCAAAATCAACGACCGGCTTGTCCGTGCGCGGAATCCAGCCGTTGTCCGTGACGTAGACGATGACCGTATCGCGCGTCATCCCTTCCTTCTCGAGATGCGCGCGAATCTCCCCGATGGTTTCATCAAACCATTCGACCATCGCATGGTAGCGGGCCGCCTGTGGCGTGGGCGACCGATCGCGATACTTGGCGAGCAAACGTTCCGGCGGCGTGTGCGGGTCATGCGGCAGCATCGGCGCATACCAAGCGAAGAACGGCTTACCGTCTTTTTTCGCACGGGTGATGAACTCCGTGAGTGGAGCCAAAGTCTTGCGGCCGATATCGAGGCCAACGTCGCCATGCCGCCCTCCCTTCGTCATGCCCTCGGTGAACCCGCCCGTGGTGTAGTCGCCCATCCACCACTTACCCGTCTGCAGGCTCACGTAGCCCTGCTCACCCAACAAGCGCGGTAGATGCGGGGACTGCTGGAAGAGTTTAATCATCTGGGCGCGGCCCTCGAGGAACGCCGCGCTTTTCTGCCGCGCCGTGGGGGCCACGGAGGTGGGCACAAGCGGGTCGTTGCCCGTGATGCCGTGGCGATGGACGTGCCGGCCAGTCAAGATGGAGGCGAGGCTGGGACCACACAGGGAATTCGTGACATAGCCGCGCGGGAAGACGCGCGACTCGGCCGCCAGTTTATCGAGGTGGGGCGTGCTGACCGCCTTCGAGCCCATGAACCCATAATCAAACCAAGCATGATCGTCCGAGATGATCATGAGGATGTTGGGCGCCTTCGGCGGAGCCGCAGGTGCGGCGCCGACCATAGTGAAGGCGCACAGCAGGAGGAGGAGATGTCGCATAGGAAAGGGTTACCAAATTTTGACGCGATCCTTCGGGTCGAGCCACATACCATCGCCGGGCTTGGTACCGAAGACCTCGTGGAAGGTGTCCACGTTGCGTAGCACGACGTTGATCCGCTGGGGCATCGGCGAGTGCGTATCGGACAGCAGGCGATTACGGAGCGTCTCCGCCCGGATGTTGCCGGCGAAGGCGAACGCGTGGGCGAGGAAGAAGCGTTGGAGGGGCGTCTGCCCAGCAATCAGACGGCCCGAGCGATAGGCCTCCGTCGTACGGAATGCGTCGAGGGCGATTTCGACGCCACCAATATCGGCGATGTTCTCGCCCAAGGTGAGCTTACCGTTGACGCGGATCCCCGGCAACGGCTCTTCCTTATCGTACTGAGCGACAATCAAGTCGCAACGATCCCGAAAGGCCTTTTCCGTTGGTGGCGACCAGCCCTGCTCCAGGCGGCCTGTCGGACCGAACCGGCGGCCGGAATCGTCGAACCCGTGCGTGAGCTCGTGGCCAATCGTGCAGGCAATGAAGCCGTAGAGGACCGCGTCGTCGAGTAATTCGCCGTCGTACGTCGGTACCGCGAGAATAGCGGCGGGCATGACGATCTCGTTATTCAACGGACTGTAGTAGGCGTTCACCGTGTAAGGACGCATGCCCCACTCCTCGCGTTCGGGCGACCCACCCACGCGGGCGAATGTACGCGCCCGGGACCACTTACTGACGTTAACTAAGTTCTGGGCCAGGCCGTCGGCACGGATCTCGACACCTTCATAGCCGCGGAATTTATCGGGATAGCCCACGCGCAGTTTAATTGCCGCGAGTTTCCGCAAGGCCCAGGCCTGCGTCTCGGCGTCCATCCACTCCAGTTTACGAATCCGAGCGGCGAAGGCGGTCCGGACATTTTCGCAGACCAGACGGAAACGTTCGCGCTGCGCCGGCGAGAAACGCCGGGCCACATATTCCTTGCCCATCAAGTCGCCCAAGGCGCCATCCTGCATCTTAAGGGCACGCTCCTCGAGGCTGCGTTGCTGCTTGGCCCCGGTCAGGACAACGCCTTCGAATTCAAAAGCGGCCTTGGCCGTGGTCGCGTTCAGGATGGAAGCATAGCCAGAGATCGCTTGGAAGCGAAGGTAGTCGCGAATATCTTCGGCGGGGGTTTCAGCGAGGATACGGGCGAGCGCCTTAAGGAAATCAGGCTGGCCGACAATGACGCGAGTGACGGCGGGTGCGCCCGCGCGGCGGGTGGCGGCTTCCCAGCGCAGGCCAGGCGTGAGGGCATCGACTTCGGCCCAAGCCATGGGGTGATAATGCGCATCGGGGTTACGCAGTTTCACCATCGGCAAGGAGACTTCGGCTAGCTTGATCTCGAAGGCTAGAACGGCGGCACCAGCCTGCTGGGCGCGCGCGGCATCGTAGCTCAGGAAACCCAACATCTTGGCGACGTGCGCCGGGAAAGCGTCGCGTACGCGCTTGGTGGCGGGTTCGTCGCTAAAATAGAAAGCCCGCTCAGGCAGGGAAAGCCCAGCCTGCCAGAGATACAGAGCAACCTTGGTCTCGTCCTTCTTATCTTGAGAGGCAAAGACACCCAGGAAGGAGCCGGTGCCTTCGGCGTAGAGAGCCGCCGAGGCATCCAGTAACGCCTGCGGGGTCTTCGCCTCGTCGAGCTTAGCCAACACGCCACGCAAGCCCGCGGGCAGCTCGGTCGGGCCATGCTCAAACCCAAGGGCGGAGCGCCAGAAATCGGCGAGGCGGCGCTGGTCGCCGTTGGCGTCCTTCTTTACTAATAAGTCAGCGTTAATCGCGAGCAGGTCCTTTTTGATGAGGTCATCCTGCCAAGCGAAGGAATTGTAGACCGACCGATCGGCCGGAATGGGGTTCGCTTGATTCCAGCGTCCATTGGCGTGAAGCCAAAAGTCCTTGGTGGGCGCAATCGACGTATCGCGGTTCGACTCGACGAGGTCGGCCTGAGCCAAAGCGGTGGCCAGCATTAGGGCCAAGCAGGGGGTACGCAGCATGCCGACCAGTCAATCCACCCGCCGACTCTGCGGAACCCTTTTTTTAGGAAATCGCTGGCACCCCCCTTGCGATTCCAAGCCCCTCGGGTATACTGCCGACTGAGCCTCAGACCGAGCCCAGGGTATCCGTCCCAGACGACCGCCGCCGGGGGTGCTGAAAGTATAATGCGATTTTATTTCACTGATTATCAGTTGGTTAGGAAAACGTGTCCCCAAAAAGGCCTTTTAGGAGCCCCTTATATAGAGGCCCATCACTTTTTTTATGATCACACTCATCCCCACCGCCACGCCTGTCACCCCGACCACCCTTGACCGCTTGCCCACCGAGCAGGCCGTGCTCCGCCCCATCGTCGACGCTGCCGAAGAGACGTCGGACGCCTTCGAAGCCGGCGAAGCCATCGAAATCTCTGGCTACCAAGCCTACCTGCAGCAAGCCGGGCAGCATAAAATCCTGACCGCCGCCGAAGAGCTCCAGCTCGCTGTGCGCATCCAAGCCGGGCGCCTCACGGAGGGCCAGTTCACGGTCGACGCGCTCCACGCTCGCGACGAGCTCATTCGCCATAACCTCAAGTTCGCGGTCTACTGTGCTGGTAAGTATGCCCACACCCTGGAGGAGCGCGAGGAACTGACCAGTGCCGCCAACCATGGCCTTGTCATCGCGGCGGAACGTTTCCTCGCCGAGAAACAGGTGCGCTTCAACACCTATGCCAGCTGGGCCATCTATAGTCTCATCATGGCGGAGATTGGCCGCCGCCGCGTGGTCGACCTCCCGCGTAATATCCGCGAAGCCCTCAAAGTCCTGCGCCGCGCGGCGGCGACTCTCCTCCAGCGCGAGGGGCGCGAGGCGACGGATGCCGAGCTCGCGGCGGAGATGCAGGAAGATGAACATAAAGTGGCGTCTTTGCGCCGACTCTCGCAAAGCAACGTCTCGCTCGATGCCCCGATCGGCGAAGACGGCGAGCTAACGCTAGGCGAAACCCTCCGCGACGACGAGGCCCCGGGAACAGCCGACCAAGCGGCGTTGCGACTCGACGCCGAACTCATCCGCGCGCACTTGCGAACGCTGAACGATCGTGAAGCCCTCATCATCGAACTCCGCACCGGGCTGAGCGATGGTGCTGAATGGACCCTCGATGAGGTCGGCGGACGCCTCAAAGTCAGCCGCGAGCGGGTGCGGCAGTTGGAGGAACGGGCCTACCGTAAACTACGCGCCCTGCTGATGCCGGCAGCGGCGAACGCCAACTAAGTTCTCGCTCAAGCCGAATGCGCTGAAGCCATCCGCTTAAGCCACCGGTGCGGTCGGCTAATAACCCAACACACTGTCTGGCGGGCGGAGGCTGACCTTGTCCTCCCCCGCCCCACGCGGTAGGCTATCCGCATGAAGACGCCCACCCGCATGCGCCGGAACCTCTTCTTGGGGCTCGGCCTGCTGTTGCTCGCCGCCGCGGCTCGCAGTCAAGAGGCCGAGCCATTTGAGGATCCGCCGATTAACTATTCGGCGACGAAGCCGAACGACCGGGCGACTAAACTCAACGAAGCTTTCCAAAAGCAGGCCGACGAAATCCGCAGCTGGCCCGCCCGCCGGCGACTCCGCTGGCTACTCGAACAACTCGA
>CAMDWM010000011.1:0-22403 GCA_945878755.1 Akkermansia muciniphila | reverse complement strand
AGTGGCGTGAAATTGCCGACGACCACCCACGCACAGTCATCGCCGTGGCGCTCAAACGTTAGTACGCTCTGGTCGCCGTCATTCGGGTTGATCCAAGCGAAAGCCCGCGAATCGAGATCCTTGGCCGCCACGGAACCGTCTTGGCGGTAGAGCCGATTCAGGTCCATCACGAGTCGCTGGAGCCCCGCGTGCAGCGGATACTTCAGGAGGTGCCAATCGAGCGAGGCGTCGAACTTCCATTCTGCGAACTGCCCAAACTCGCAGCCCATGAAGAGCGTCTTCTTGCCCGGCCAAGCCCATTGCATCGCCAGCAGGCAACGTAAGTTAGCGGCCTTGGTCGCATCGTCACCCCCGGCCATCTTGCCAATCAGTGAGCCCTTACCATGCACGACTTCGTCATGCGAAAAGGACTGCACGAACGCCTCGGACCACTGGTAGATCATGCCGAAGGTTAGCTTATCGTGGTGAAACTTTCGGAACAGTGGATCCTGCTTAAAGTAGTCGAGGCTGTCATGCATCCAGCCCATGTTCCACTTGTAGTCGAAGCCGAGGCCGCCTTCGGCCACGGGCTTCGTCACGCCTGGATAGGACGTCGACTCCTCGGCGATGGTGACCACGCCGGGATGGTAGAGATGCACCAGTGCGTTGACCTGGCGCAGGAATTCGACGGCCTCGAGGTTTTCGCGACCGCCATGCCGATTGGGCACCCATTCGCCGGCCTTGCGCGAATAATCGAGGTAAAGCATCGAGGCCACCGCGTCGACGCGGAGGCCATCGATGTGAAAACGCTCCAGCCACGACAGGGCGGAGCCGACCAGAAAGCCGCGGACCTCGTGGCGGCCGTAGTTGAAGATCAGCGTACCCCAATCTTGGTGCTCCCCGAGGCGCGGGTCGGCGTGCTCATAGAGATGCGTGCCGTCAAAGCGGGCCAACGCAAAGAAGTCGCGCGGGAAGTGAGCCGGCACCCAGTCGGTGATGACGCCAATGTTGGCGCGGTGCAGCGTATCGACCATCGCCATGAAATCGAGCGGTGTGCCGAAACGATGGGTCGGTGCGTAGAAACCCGTGACCTGATAGCCCCACGAGCCATCGAACGGGTATTCTGACGGCGGCATGAGTTCGACATGCGTGAAACCTAATTGCGTACAGTATTCGGCCAGCTGCGTACCCAGTTCTCGGTAGTTCAGAACGCGGTTGTCCTCTTCAGGCACGCGACGCCAAGACGCTGGATGCACCTCGTAGACGGACATCGGCCGAGCGCGGGAGTCGTTCTGCCGACGCTGGTCCAGCCAGGCCTGGTCGTTCCAGACGAAGCCCGACACGTCGCACACGATGGCAGCGTGATTGGGCGAAGGCTCGAAATGCAGGGCGCAAGGGTCCGTCTTGATGAACGGTGTTTGATCATGGGCACCGACAATTTCGTATTTATAGCGGGCCCCCACGGTGAGCCCGGGCAGGAAAAGCTCCCAGACACCCGAAGCCCCCAAGGAGCGCATCGGGTGGGCCCGACCGTTCCAATGGTTATGGTCGCCGACCACCGACACGCGGCGAGCCGACGGAGCCCAAACTGCGAAAGAAACACCGGCCACCCCCTCCAAAGTACGGACGTGAGATCCGAGCTTATTGAAGACCTTGTGGTCGTCGCCCTTACCAATCAGGAACAAATCCTGCTCGGAAATTGTCGGGAGAAAACGATAGGGGTCCTCGTGTTCAAGCACTGTCCCGTCGGCATAACCGACCTGGAAGCGGTAGCGGAAGGCCGGCGACTTCGGGTAAACCAGCTCGAACACCCCTAAGTCAGCAAGTTTCGCCATTTCCTTCCCCCGCGCGGCCTTATCCTTAAGCACCTTACAGCTCGTCGCCCCAAGGAAGAGCGCCCGAATGACCACCCCCCCAGCGGCCAGAGGATGCGCCCCGAGGAAACGGTGCGGACAGGTCTCCGTGCCCTCCACGAGGGCGGCCAACTCTGCGGGACTGTGGCGCATCCCTCGACAATCCACGGCCGACCCCTCGCCGCAAGCGTGCAATCCCCGAAAATACTTGAGACGCAGGCGGGAGCGACAAGTCTGGGACGGATGCCTGGCCGTCGATTTTGGATTCTTGCCGCAAGCGTCGGCCTCACCCTCAGCGGCGTCGCCGCGGACTCTGTGCCTGCGCCCGGGCCGGCGGCGAGCCAAGCGGCCAAGCCCGACGTCCCCGGTCTCTCGGGCCAAAGCTTTAGCTACGAAGAAAACGGCAAGGTCCTAGTTGCCGTTAACGCAAGCTTCAGTTCGAACGGTGCGTTCCTTTCCGCCCGCCTGATTAAACTCGATACCCGCACCGGCCTCATCACGGCGGAGGGCGACGTCGTTTACGCCACGCGAAACCTCCGCATCCTCGGCGAAAAAGCCCAGCTGGACCCGAAGAACGATATCGTCGTCGCAACCAAGGTTCGCTTCGGCCGCAACCCAGTCTACTTAACCGCCGACGAACTCCGCATTGAGAATGGTGATAAGACCATCAAGGGCCTGCGGATGTGGCACAACGAACCCGCCGCCAGCGGCATGTCGCTGAACATCGATTCCGCGCAGTATACCCAAAAGGATAATTGGCTCGCCCTCCGCGCCGTCCGCCCGCAGCTCGCCGGCCTACCCTTCCTCTACATCCCGTACTACGGGCAAGAAGGGTATCAAGATATCCCTTACGACATCTACCTGAACATGGGGTCGAAGGATCGCCAAGGGACCTACCTGCGCACCACGACGCTCGCTCGCCAGACGCCCTCACTCTGGGTCGGTGCTCTCCTCGACTTCTACAGTAAGTCTGGCTTCCTGGTCGGGCCCTACCTCAAGTACGATAACGCCAAAGACCAGCAGGCCACCACTCACTGGAAAGGCTTCTTCCAAGCCGGCTTCATCAGCGACCGCGGTGATTTATTGGCGGATAGCTTTGGCCGCCTCCCCGGGCGGACACGGACCTTCGAATACGGCGAGATTAACGGTCGAACCGCCGACGGCGTCCAGGTGGCCGGCCAGCTCTTCGCCACGAGCGACCCTGATTTCGTTCGCGACTTCCGTCCCAACCTCTCCGATCGCACCGGCACTCCGCAGCTGAACCTCGAAGTCACCAAACCTTGGAACGGCGGCCTGCTCTCGGCGAACCTCGTCGCCAAAGCCGACAACTATCAGGAAGTCACCCAGAAGCTCCCGGAGGTCCGCTTTGACCTCACCGAGACGGCCTTGGGTGAGCATGGCCTCCGGCAAAGAGGTTTCGCCGCCCTGGCCTACCTGAACGCACAGCCTGCCGTCGGGGTTGCCCCGACGAACGCCTGGTCCACCGCGCGCCTCGACCTTTACTACGGCCTCTCCTATCCGCTCGCCACGGGAGACTGGCTGACGTTCAAGCCCGTCATCGGGGCCCGGGCCACCGATTGGTCGTCCGCCCTCAACGGGCTCGGCAACCAAACTAAAGTCATGGGGCAAGTCGGCTTTGACGTCGAAGGCCTCCTCACCGGCTCCTGGGCACTGGTCGCTAAAAAATGGTCGATTGATGGCATGCGTCACACCCTTCGCCCGATCCTCCAATACCGTTACCTCCCGGGCGCGGAGCAAGGTGCCGGAGTGCTCCCGCTGGCCGACCACACCGTGGCCCTTTCGGCCTTCCAAGAACTCGACCTAGCTGACCGCCCCGACGCCGCCAGCGTCACGGCCCGACAGGCGGCTCGCCTGGGCGTACGCAACACTTTGGCGACCCGCGACACCGTCAACGGTACCCGCGATCTCCTGCGCTTCGACGTCTTCACTCACTGGGAGCAGAATGCCGTCACTGGCACCGGTAATAAGTCGGATGTCCAAGCCCACCTCAGCCTCACGCCCGCCCCTTGGGTCAATATCGATTCCTACCAGCGCCTCCCCAACGGCGGCGGGGCTGCTCACGAGTCGCTCAACTCGATTTCCTTCAATTCCGGTGATTTCTGGAAAGCCTCCCTCGGCTGGTATCAACTCCGACAGGCCCAAGCCGCCAACCAGATCTGGTTGACGGGCGAAATTCGCCTAAATTCGGTGTATTCTGGAGTCATCACGACCAATTACGATGCCCTGACTAACCAGTCCATCTACCAGTCGATTGGCCTGGTGCAGCGCATCGGCAATTCGTGGGAAGTGGAATATGGCTTCCAGAAGAAAATCTCCGCCTTCGGGGATAGTGCATTGGGCTTCCACCTGCGGGCTCGTTTGTTCAAGTTCTGAACTGTGACGGACCAATCCGCGACCCCCTCTGCCATTCCGACTGACGGCATTTTGCCGCCAGCCGACCTGCCGATCCGGCTGGACGTCTTTGAAGGGCCGTTGGACCTGTTGCTTTTCCTCATTCGGAAGAACGAAATCGATATTTACGATATCCCGATTGAGAAGGTCACTCAGCAGTACCTCGAGGTCCTGCGGACGGAGGAGAAGGACAACCTGGAGCTCGCCGGCGACTTCTTCGTCATGGCTGCGACATTGATGTATATCAAAAGCCGCATGCTCTTGCCGGTCGAAAGTCGACCCGAAGAAGAAGTGCTCCCGACCCCGGAAGGCCAAGACCCACGCTGGGCACTCGTCCAGCAACTCATCCAGTATAAACGCGTCAAGGAAACCGCCGCGATTATCCGCGGCTTGGCCGATGACCGCCAAGGCCTGCTTGCTCGCTACGTCGTGCAAAATGAAGGCGAAGACGCCGTCGTGCGTCCCGTCGCTCCCACCGAACGCATCGAACTCTGGAACACCTTTAACAACGTCCTCCGCCGCCTCGCCGAGCGCATCCAGCCA
Organism: Akkermansia muciniphila; assembly: GCA_945878755.1. GTDB lineage: Bacteria > Verrucomicrobiota > Verrucomicrobiia > Opitutales > UBA953 > UBA953. The sequence continues at coordinate 17,616 of CAMDWM010000011.1, read as the reverse complement.
GGGAATCTTTCCGTCGAGAATGTCACCGTCTCGGACCGCATGGAGTTCATCCTCAAGCGCCTAGAAACCGAGCCGAAGTTCAACTTCACCTCCCTCCTGACCGAACGCCCGAGCGTGGCCCTGCTGATTGCCAACTTCTTGGCCTGTTTAGAATTGGCCAGGCTAGGCGCCATGCAGCTAGAACAAGACAAGAATTTTGAGGACATCGTCTGTTCGAAACGCGAACAGGCGGAAGCCCCGTTCGCCGGAGAAACTTCCGAAGGTGGGTCCGAGTTCGATGCACCGCCCCCTGAGGCGAACCCGTAAGCCGCTGAGGCTTGCGGCGATGACTGCCACATCTAAAGTAAATCCATGGCCCGCAAGACGCGCTCCCCGAACCACCTGCTGGGCTTAGGCTTGGATAATTCCGACCAGCATAAGCGCATCACCCAAGGCGAAGGCTTTTCGCTCGTCGGGGGTTCCCAAGAGACCCACGAACGGATGACCGAAACCGTAGTGAAGACGGTCGAAGACCTCAGCCGCAAGGGCCGGAATTTGCAAGGAGCCGACCCCCGTGAAGTCGCCGAGCTCCTGCGCAAGCACGACCAGAGCCATTAGCCCCAAAATCTGGCACTGACTAGTTGACTCACCCCTTTTTTAACGGCTTCATTCCCTTCCCCAACGATGAGCACCGAGACACCCCCTCCCCCTCCTCCCCCTGAAGGCGACAACGCTGCGCCTCAGGCCCCTAAGCTCAAGCTGGCTAAGCCCGCTGGTGCTGTGCTTCCGCCGCCACCCCCTCCGCCCCCGCCCGCTGCTGGTGGCGCCCCGCGTCCGCCCGTCGCTCCCATTCCCGCCCCGATTGCGGCGCCCGCTCCGCGCGTCTCCCCGACAACGAGTGCAGCCAGCAATCGCAACGTTGGCAAAGCGGCGGCCGCGGTTGACGTGCTCGCCCTTGTGGCTTCCTTAAGTGCAGCCGTCTTCTTGTACTTAGAGCTCTTCTCTAAGACCAAGGGCTAAGACCTTCCATGGCATCCGATCTGATTACCAACCTCGACAGTAACACCTTTGATTCGACGATTAAATCGTCGACCGTGCCAGTCCTTGTGGACTTCTGGGCAACCTGGTGCGGCCCCTGTAAGCAGTTGGGCCCGGTCCTTGACCAGCTCGCGGCTGAGATGGGCACGACTGTGCAAATCTGCAAAGTGGACGTGGACACGAACCGTAACCTCGCGACCCAGCTAGGCGTGACTTCGATTCCCGCCCTCTTCCTCTTCAAGGACGGTCAAGTCGTGGATAAAATCGTCGGTGCCCGCCCGAAGGGTGACATCGCCGCTTTCATCAAGAAGCACCAAACGGCCTAAGCCTGAGCGGCTAAGCCAATAAAAAGGCCCGGGGCGCAAGCCCCGGGCCTTTTTGCTTTTTAGCCCAAACCGCGAACTTACTTAATTTCCAGCGGGTGGGCCTGCAGGATTTCAGCCGGGCTATAGGAGCCACGGACCCCCACGGCCTTGCGGACCTCGGCGACCTTGGCGTCCGTCACTGGGCCAGCGGTGTTGCCCCAAGCTTGGCGGACGTAGGTAGCGATGTGCGCAATCTGGGCGTCCTTGAGGTTGGCGCCGACATTCGGCATCGCCCCGTTATACTTGGTACCCTTGTAATCGAGTTCACCAGCCAAACCAGCAATAATGAGCTTAACCAGACGCTCTTCATTGCCGACAACCCAGGGAGAGTCAGCCAACGGGGGGAAAGCAGCGGCAACACCCAAGCCAGTAGGTTGGTGGCAGCCAGCACAGTTCGTGACGTAGAGCTTCTCACCCTTGACTGGATCGGGCTCGAACTCCTTGGGGCCGTTATCAACCAAGGCCCGCGGGGCATCGAGATCGAAGGAGCCTGGATTGAAACCGCCGGAATTATTAGTCAGGTAAACGCCGGCCCAGAAGCCGAAACCGCAAAACAGGAAAACAACGATGACCGGCAATAAGGCGAAGCCCTCCAAGGGCTCTTCCTTATCAAGGGCGAGTTGATTATGGACCTCGACGAGGCGCCCGTCGGAGAAACCTTCGGTGCCTGCATCGTTCGACGCCCGAGGGCGACGGTGGCGGTCATTGGGACGGTGAGAATCGTTCATGGGTTCACTGCTTCAATTTGGCTTCGGGCGAGGAGTAGTCCTGGCGAAGAGATTTCAGGTAGGCGATGAGGGCCGTGCCACGCTCATTAGGCTGGAGCGAGCCATCTTTGCCTTGGCTAAAGAGAGTCGGGAAGGCCGGCATGGCAGAGCCAGCGGCGGGAGCCGAAAGGTGCGCGGCGATTTCAGAGTCAGACTTGGCCCGGGCGCCGTAATTAGCGAGGTCGGGACCGATACGACGATTGCCGAGAGTAACCTGCGACTGCAGGACGTAGTCGCGGGCCACAGAGGGACGGACGCCCCAACCTTGGGCGATATCGCTCCCCTGACCAGCGGGACGGACCTGCTGGGTGTGGCAAGCAACGCAACCCAGCTGGAGGTAGACCTGACGGCCTTGGATCGCGAGACCCGGTTCCAAAGAGGGAAAGAGCGGACCGCCTTCTTCCGCAGGAGCCCGACCGAGGGCGCCCAACTGCGCATGGCCTGCGAGGAGCAAGCCACCAAACGAAGCGGCGACGGTAGAGAAGACGCCCGCGAGGATGAGATTAAGGTTATTCATGGACAGGGCGGATTAGGCTTGGCGAGCTTCCTCGGTCGAGGAGGAGCAGGTGGTCAGCATGCCAAAAGCGTTCAGCGCGAAGGCCACATGGCCGATAAGGAAGAGGACTGCAAAGGCCGAACTCAGCAGGGCTTCCTGCGGGTGCATAGTCTGAGCGAAGGGCTTGGCGGCCGCGAGGGCGGCCCCTTGAGTCCAGCCAAAGAGTAGCGAGCCAGCAACCGAGCCGACCACCGCCAAGGCGCAGGACCAGAAGTGCAGATGCACTAACTTGGCGGAAGGCCAGAAGGCGCCCGTCAAGCGCGGCAAGATGTAGTAAGCCGCCCCAAAGATCACCATCGAGACGAAGGCGTAGGTCAGCAACTGCTGCTGGCCCGCGGCAAAGGAGGTGAACCGAACAATGGCATTCAGGGAACGCGCCGATAAGATAATCTGTAGGGCGAGGGCCAACGTGTAGGCCACGAGGCCAAACACGACGAAACGTAGCGTGGTATTATTCCAAGCACGGGACCAACCCGAGTCACGCGAGAGGGTCCCGAAGAAGTTGATCGAGGTAATCGTCAGGGGGATGAACAGCATCACGGCGGCCACGACGCCCGAGGACTGAATCCAGAGCGGCACCGGGCTACCGAGTAAAGTCGCGGGACCGGTCCAACCGGCGAACAGGAAGAGCGTCCAGAAACCGACGGTCGACAGGTAGTAACCAGTGAGGGTCGTTTCGAGTTCCTTCGGCAGGAAGTAATAGACAGCGGCAAGGGCGGAAGCGCCCAGCCAGAGGAGGAGGAAGTTCTGCAGGAACCAGCTATGCACGAGGGCCTGGAGAACACCGTTGGTCGGGCACCATAGCACCATGAGCTGGGTCAGAAGGTAGACCACTGGCAAGACGAAGGAAGCGCCCAGGATATACCACTGCGAGACGAAGACCTGGCCCGTGGGACGACGCACGAAGGCAACGGCCGGCCAGAGAGCCGCCAGCAGGAAGGCGACGAAGAACGCCAAGGCGACGCCACGAGGGAGTTCCAAGAGCTCAAAGGCGTTCTGAGAGTCGATGAGGACAGTCGCGATACCGACCGTGAGGGCGAGGTTCCAGATGAGTCCACCCAAGGTGGCGATCCAGCCGTTCCGAAACTCAAAGCGACCCAAGGAAGCCAGTAACCAAAGGTTCAGGCCGATCAAGGCGTTCGACGCCCAACCATAGAAGAACACGTTGCGCTGGATCGCATCGAGACGGCCAAAGGTGAGATACTCGCAACTATTCAGGAACCCCGGGAGGTGGAGCTTCACCGCCGTAATCACCGCCAGCACCGAGGAGACGAGGAGCCAGAGCAACGCCGAAGCGAAGAAGAACTTCACTGGACTGGCGACGCTGGCGTCGACGCGGGAAATGCGGGGTGAGCCAGTATCGGCGGGTCGTCCCTGCGGACGGCCCTGCCCTTGCGGACGGCTTTGTTGATTTTCCTGACTCATCGTATTATAAAGAGATTACTTGAGGCCGAGTTCGGCGGTGTTCCAAGGGGCAGTGCGGGCCGCGTTAGCTGCACGGACGGCCTTCACCTGGTCAGCGGTGACCGGGTTGGACTTATTGCCAAAGCTTTGGCGGACGTAAGTGAGCACATCAGCGACGTCTTGATCGCTGACGCCAGCCACGGGCGGCATCATGCTATTATAGGTGACACCGTCCACGGTGATGGGACCCATCAAGCCATGGAGAATGAACTTGATCGGCAAAGTCGTATCGCCGTTGACGATCGGGACGCCGGCAATCGAGGGAAATACCGGGGCCAGGCCCTTGCCCGTCGGCTGGTGGCAAGCAATGCAGGTGCGGGAATAGACCGCCAGACCGCGCTTCATCTGTTCGTCGTCAGCTTTAACGAAAGCAGCGCTGGCGGAGGCAGGGGCGGGAGCCGCGGCGGACTTACGCATGTCAGCCAACACCTTCGGGTTGGCCGCAATCACCGCCATCGCATCAGCGACCGGTAGACGATAAGTACCATCGGCATTCTTGGCGGCATCGGTGAGCAAAGCCTTGGCCTTGGACTCAGTATCCGCCCGCAGAGCCTTCTGGGCAGTGCGGCGATCGAGGTCGGTATTAGTGGCTGGGCGGATTGCAACGAAGGCGAAGGCCAACACCGCCACCGCCACTAGGACGAAGGCGACGACACCCAACCAAGACTTGACCTGGCCAGGTAGCAGCGCGCGGGAACCGTTAGAGGGATGCTCACTCATGGTAATTAATGGACTCGAGGATACGAGGGTCGTGGACCGGGATGGTTTCGGCCTTGGTAGCACTGCGGAGGAAGAGCCCAATCACGATGGCACCGAAACCGGCGATCGCGAGGAGGTCCGTCGCGAGACCACCGCAGAGGAAGGGCGAGACCGTGAAGCCTTCGGGCGCGGTCTTATCGACAATCTGCCGAGGGACGGCATTGAACAAGAGGTCCACGATGCCACCGATGAAGATGATGATGGCGATGGTCAGGAGACGCCAAGGGACAATCTTCGAGCGATAGAAGAGCAAGGCGAGGAACGGCAATAAGAAGAAGCCGAAGATGAGGTACATCGAGACGCCCCACCAATCGCTCTTCAGGCCAGTGACTGGGTTAAACTCACGGATGTTATACCAGTAGGTTTCTTCGGGGATATTGGCCGTGTAGATGAGGAAGTACTGCGAGAAGCTGATGTAAGCCCAGAAGACCGTGAAGGCGAGCATCAGGCAGCCCAAGACGTGGCGATGCGCCTGATTAAGAATGCCATCCAACCAACCGCCGTTCGAGAGGCGATAGGTCAGGATAACCGTCGCCGCGAGGGCCAGGCGAATCGACAAGGCGAAGAACCACACCCCATACATCGTGGAGAACCAGTGGTACGACAGGGCCATGAGGCAATCGAAGGCCAGCATGGTCAAGACGACCGCGCCCAGCGGGATGCCAGCGGCCGAGAAAGCGTGCAGCGTATGGGTGTGGCTAGCGGTGCGATCGGTGTCCTGCTTGAAGGACCAGGTGCGCATAGCCCACGTCAGCACGCTGAAGAAAACGACGTAGAGCGAGATGCGGACGAGGAAGAACTTCTCGTTTAAGAACCATTCCTTCGCCTGCAGGATAGGGTCATGGCCGACTTCATGGCCACTGGGCAGAATATGCTTAACATCCGTCCATTCCCAGAGGAGGTGACGGAAGTCCGGCAGGAACGCTAACGGGACGACGCCCAGCAGTAAGACGACCGGCAAGGCACCGATCATGAATTCCCAGTTGCGGCGGATGACCGGAGCCCAGCCGGCGTCAAAGACGCGGGTGATCATCGTCAGCATGAGCATGCCGATGAGGAGCGAGGTCCAGAAGAGGCAGCCGAGCAGGACGGAGAGGGCCGGGCGATGGTCGTGCTGACCGAGGCCAAGGAATGCCAAGGCCCAAGCAGCGACCAGCGCGATAACGCCGAGGCCGAGGATGGTCGGCCACTTGGACGAAAGGTTGGAGGAAGAAACGCTCATGTGCAGATTACTTGACGGTGGCCTTCAAAGCGGCGGGGACGAGGTTGGGCGGGCAAGATTGCGAAAGCTGGAGGGCACGCAGGTAGGCGACGACGGCCCAGCGCTCTTCCGGGGTGAGTTTATCGCCGTAACCGAGCATCGTGTTCTTGCCATTGGCGATGACGTCGAAGACTTGGCCCTGCGGGTAGGCGCGGAATAAGGGCAACTGGAGGTTGGCAATCGTGACGATGGCCACATCGCCTTCCACGGCAGAGCGGACCTTCATGATGCCATTACCGTCGGCCGCCGAGCCGTGGCAGACCGCACAATAGATCTGATACTTGGCTTGGCCCAGGGCGAGGGTCTTGGCGTCCACCGTGAACGGCGCCAGCTCACCGCTGGCGAGGAAGGTCAACGACTTCGTGGGGAAGTCAGCGAGGAAGTTGCCTTGCGCATCTTTGCCCGTCGCAAACGAAGGGTTGAGGGATTCGGCGCGGCGGTAATCCGCAGAGAAAACCTGCAAGGGCTCGAGGCCAGAGCCGCGGGCGACGGTACCAGCGACGGCCGGACGGGCGTCACGGCCATCCGCGAAGAACTTATTCTCCCCCTGCGGCTTGTACTTAGGCTGGTAGTCCATGTCGTCGAAAACATAGACGGGCGTGTCCTTGGATTGCTTGCCCTGAACGCCGAAGAAGCCGATGACGGCCACTACGACGACTGCGAGGAAAGTGAGGTAACGGTACATGGGACGAATTAGTCGCGGATGACGGTGATTTCCTGGCCGCCGAGCGACAGGAGGAAGTTACGGGAATCATCCACATGGAACTTCGGGTCGTGGGCTTCGAGGACAACCATGAAAGTGTCATCGGAAACACGGGCGAAGTTCGGTAGCTCAAACAGTGGGTGATGGTGGTGGGGCAGGCGGTTCAAAATGAACTGGCCGAAGAACGTCCCGAAAGCCGCGAAGAGAATCGTGCACTCGTACAGCACCGGGAACGGGTAGATCGCACTCCAGTAGGGCTTGCCGCCGACAATCAGCGGGTAGTCGTAGGAGTTCATGTACCACGTCAGCAGGCAACCCGTGATAAAACCGGCCACACCGCCGAGCAGCGTGAGGCGAGGCACCTTGGAGCGCGGCAGGCCCATGGCGTGGTCCATACCGTGGATGGGAAAAGGGGTGTGGACGTCCCAGCGGGTCCAGCCAGCGTCGCGCACCTTTTCGGCGGCGTGGAAGACGTCAGCGGGCTTGCGGAAGGTACAAGCTACGCCGAAGATACGTTCGTTGCGTTCGTTCATGGTCGGGTCAGACGGCGGGATCAGTGGGCGTGGGGGTCGGCCTGTGGCGCGACCATCTTAATTTCCGCCATCGGCAGAAGGGGAAGGAAGCGGATAAACAGGAGGAAGAGGACGGAGAAGAAGCCGAAGGTGCCGAAGAACGTGAAGATATCCACGATAGTCGGGCTGTAATAACCCCAGCTCGACGGGAGGTAATCGTTAGCCAGCGAAGTACAAGTGATGACGAAGCGTTCGAACCACATGCCGACGTTGACGAAGATACAGATGATCCAGACGAGCGAGTGGTTCTCGCGGACCTTCTTAAACCAGAAGAGCTGCGGGGTAATTACATTGCAGGACACCATAATCCAGTAAGCCCAGGAGTACTGACCGAAGGCACGGTTGATGAATGCGAATTTCTCATAGACGTTACCCGAGTAGGCCGCGATGAAGAATTCAGTGGCGTAAGCGTAGCCAACCATCGTGCCGGTGGCCAAGATGATCTTACACATGTTGTCGATGTGGTATTGGTTGATGACATCGTGCAGGCGATAAATCGCCCGCAGCGGGAGCATCAGGGTCAACACCATCGCAAAGCCCGAGAAAATAGCGCCCGCCACAAAGTACGGTGGGAAGATGGTCGTATGCCAGCCCGGGACGTTCGAGACGGCGAAGTCAAACGAGACGATGGTGTGCACCGAGAGCACCAGCGGGGTCGAAAGGCCAGCGAGGAGCAGGTAGGCCATTTCGAAATTACTCCACTGGCGGTTACCGCCGCGCCAACCGAGGGCGAGGACGGAGTAAAAGGCTTTCCGCCACCAGGTCTTAGCACGATCGCGGATAGCACCGAGGTCGGGCACCATGCCCATGTACCAGAAGAGCGTCGAGACGGTGAAGTAGGTCGAGACGGCAAAGACGTCCCACTCGAGCGGCGAGCGGAACTGGGGCCAGATGCCGTTTTGATTCGGTAGCGGCAAGAGCCACCAGCCAAACCAAACGCGACCCACATGGAAGAGCGGGAAGATACCCGCACACATGACCGCGAAGATGGTCATGGCTTCGGCGGCACGGTTAATCGAGGTGCGCCACTTCTGCCGGAGCAAACAGAGAATCGCCGAGATTAGCGTACCCGCATGGCCGATACCGACCCAGAACACGAAGTTAACGATGGCCCAACCCCAACCCACCGGGGAACGTAGGCCCCAAGTGCCCGTGCCGGTTGAGACGAGGTAGAAGAGGCCGAGGCCGGTGAAGGACGCGATGAAGAGGGCGACGCCGAACAGGACCTTCCACCAGAGCGGGGTCGGTTCTTCGACGATGCCACACACCTTATCGGTGATCCAGTGGAAGCCGCGATCGTTGAGAATCAGCTTCGGGCGGGGGAGTTCAGCTGGACGGACCTTGTCCAGAATTGCGGGGCGCTCCGAGGAGCTATCGTGGGCGTGAGCCATGGAACAGGAATTCGTTAAGGGTTACTTCTGGTGACCGGGGCTGGTGGCGGCGGGGGCGCCGTGGGGAGTCTCGCCGTGGGGGGCGGCGCCATGCGCCGGGCCGTGGCTCTCGCGACCAGCCATTTCCTTGCGGGACAGCGGAATCAAGATTGCACCAGGCATCTTCGCATTGAGATTACGCAACTTGGCCTGGTAGGTCGTGCGCGGACGGGTGTTGAGGTAGGTCAACGCGCCGTAACTGCGGGTCGAGGCCTTGGCCTTCGAGACGCGGGAGTTCGGGTCGGTGATATCACCGAACTCGATGGCTTCCGCCGGGCAAGCCTGCTGACAGGCGACCTTAATCGCGCCGTCGGCGACGTTGATGTCGGCCGAGGCCTTTGCGCGGACCTTGGCCTGAATCTTGGCTTCCTGAATACGTTGGACGCAATAGGTGCACTTTTCCATGACGCCGCGCATACGTACGGAGACGTCCGGGTTCTTCTGCAGCTGGGGCAGGTCGGCGGGATCCTTCGGCAACTTCGCTGGTCCGAGCGGGCCTTCATAGTAGTGACCAGCTTCGCGCTTGTTGTAGTCGAAGAAGTTGAAGCGGCGGACCTTATACGGGCAGTTGTTGGCGCAGTAACGGGTACCGATACAACGGTTGTACGCCATCGTGTTGAGGCCTTGGTCGTCGTGGACGGTAGCGTTGGCCGGGCAGACGGTCTCGCACGGGGCGGTTTCGCAATGCTGACAGGCGACGCCCATGAAGGTGACCTGCGGGTCCGTGGGGATCTCGTTGCCCGCCTGCTCGCGACCATCGAAGAAATAGCGGTCGAGGCGAATCCACTGCATGTTACGGCCCTTGAGTACTTGGTCGCGGCCGACCACGGGGATATTGTTCTCCGCCTGACACGCGGTCACGCAAGCGTTGCAACCCGTGCAGGTATTCAAATCGATCGACATGCCCCACTGCTGCAAGAGCGGGAACTTGTCTTCGTGGCCCTTCCACACCGTGACGTTCGGGGCGACGGTATGGTTCGGGTGCTCGTAAGCGGAATTACCGCGCGGCGTGAGGATGGCCTTGTCCGCCGGGGACATCTTCTCGTCCTTGCCGTAAACCGCCGGGGCGTGGCCATCGATGCCGAGTTTAGCAAAATTCTGGTTATGCTTAAGGTCATCGACATTGCCTTCCCGGACGACGTCGCGGCCTTCCATGGACCAGTGGTCCTGCATATTCGCGATCGGGGCGCTCTCGCCAGTAAGCTCGAGGACGACGCCCGTGCGAACGGCTGGCTGGGTAGAGGTGACGAAAGGATAGACGTCGAAGCCGTTGCCGACGAGCTGACCTTGGAGGCGCTCGGCGACACGGGTGGCCACGCGACCAGCGATGCGACGACCAAAGCCCAACTGCAGGCCGATGGTGTAGTCAGCCATGCCCGGCATGATGAAGAGGGAACCCTTGAGGGTGACGCCATTCACCGTGAGCGTGGCGACCTTTGCAATGAGGCGACCATCGACGAGCTCGTTGATGTTACGGTTCAGCTGGCCAATTTTATTGATGAGCGCCACGGTCGGCTCGACGTTGAGCTCCTTCGCCATCTTGGGGCTAATGAGGATGACATTCTGCCAAGCGGTCTTGGAGAGCGGATCCGGCGCTTCCGCGAGCCAACCATTGTTGGCGGAGAGGCCATCACCGGCGTGCACGCTGGGAACGATGCGGACTTCCAGGGACTTGGCCGAAAGCTCCGGGGCTTTGAAAGCAGCGGTCGGTAGCGCAAAGAGGCTGTTAACGACAGTCGGATACTGCGTGCCTGCGAGGACACCTTCCGCTAACCAAGCAGCGAAAGCGGTATCCGCGGCATCTTTGGAGAGGCTGTTGAAGGTCTCGCGAACGAGCGCATAAGGCTCTTGGGTGAGGCCCGCGAAAGGAGCGAGGACGTCGAGCTCGGTGACCGTCGGGAAGAGCGGGTCGATCATCGGCTGGACCGGCACATAGGTGCCATCGACCGTGCGACCATCGGACCAGCTTTCGAGGTAGTGTGAAGCGGCCACGAAAGTGCCCTGGGCATCCTTCACGAGCGCAGAGGTTTCGTCGTAAGCCGGGCCATGGTAACCGAGGCGGACAACCTGCTTGGCGGCCTTCACGGCCTTGGTGAAATCAACGTCCGACGGAGCGTCGTAGGCGGGATTGCCACCCAGGATGACGAGCGTGGTGGCGGGCTTGGAGACGAGGTCAGCAACCGTGCCAGCAACAGTAGTGGCAGCCTTGACGTAGCGGACGGCGGCACCGAGCGCGGCGTTGGCTAAAGCGACGGCGCGATGGGCATCGTCGGAGAGGTGATCGCCCGCGATGATGAGGGCCTTGCCCTTGGCACTGACGAGGTCAGCGATCGATTCCTTAATCCACGGGGCGACAGCGTTGACGTCGAGACCGGAGACCTTGGCGCGCAAAGCGGAGGCGTCGGCACCCTTCCCTGTCTGCGCGAGGACTTCGGCGGCGAAGAGCAAGGCGAGGCCAGAGATGTGCGAGCTAGCGGCGCGAAGGCGATGGTCGGCCGCAGCGCCGGTCAGTGTGAAGGTCGATTCGACGACGTAAAGGCGGGCCATCGCCTCGGCATCTGCCGCCGTGTCGGCGCGACGCGCGGACGAGTAGGCCCGCGTGGCTTCGATGATGGAGTCACCGGCGCCAAGGAAGTCAGCGTCGAGGCTGAGGATGCGACGGGCCTTAGCGAAATCCGGCAAGGCACGGGCACCCAGGACGGCGTCGGCGCGGTTCTGGGCGACCGGCGTGTACTCGACGAAACGAGCCTGCGGCAACGCAGCCTTCACGGCGGCGACGACGCGGGCGCGGGTCGGGGAAGTGGACGGACGGGCGAGGAACGCGAGACCGGTACCACCGTTGGCCTTAGCCTCAGCGGAAAGTTTGCGGAGTAAGTCGCGAACGGCCGCGACGGAGAGAATGGCGCCCGTGGCGTCCTGCGAAGCCTGCGCACGCTCGGGATCGTAGAGGTCGAGGACGCTCGCTTGGGCGAACTTCGACGAAGCCGTACCGTTAGCGACGTGGCTCGGGTTACCTTCGACCTTCGTCGGACGATGTTGGTGCGTCTCGACAATCAGCGCTTGGTTGGCGGACTCGCCCGGGAAAGAAGAAGCGTAGTAAGTCGCAACGCCCGGGATGGTGTTCTCGGGCTGCTTGCTGTAAGGTAACGTGTGGTTGCGTGGTTCGCGGCAACCGGCGAGACCGAGACCAGCCAGGCCGAAGGACGCGCCCATAAGCAGCAGGAACTCGCGGCGTTCGACGGTGGTGATGGCGGCGGCGCCATCGACGAACTCGCGCTCAGCGCGGGTGCGGAACTCGGGCGTCTTGTTACGCTCATCGAGGCTGCGCCAGTACGAAGGACCGGTCGGCTCGCCGGGCTGCGGCACGGGGTGATTGAAGACTTGCTTGCTCATCGAAGAAAAAGGCGGGGATTAGCGGTGGCAGCCCGAACAGCTTTGGGGAGGATTAACCTTCCAGTCGTGCACGAACTTCGTGCCCTGGGCGGTCTGCGCAGCGGGAGATTCAGCTTTCCAAGCGAGGTCGGTGACCTTGTCGACGGGCCGGATGAACTGCTCAGGGTTGCGGTGGCAATCGAGGCAGAAGGACATGTTCAAGGACTTCTGCTGGCCCACGACGACCTGTTGGTCAACGCGGCCGTGGCACTCGACGCAGCTGATGCCGCGGTTCACGTGCACGGCGTGGTTAAAGTAAACGTAGTCGGGCACCTTGTGCACTTTGACCCAGCGCACGGCTTCGCCGGTTTCAACGCTGCGACGAATCAGGGCCAACGCCGGGCTGTCGGGCTTCACTTGGCTGTGGCAATTCCAACAGGTATTCGTCGCGGGCACGTTCGAATGCGCAGACTTGTCGACGGAGTTGTGGCAATAACGGCAATCGAGACCGAGTACCGAATCGGGACCAGCGTGGAAAGAGTGGTCGAAGGCAACGGGCTGATCAGGCGTGTATCCGACGTTTAAATACTTGTTCGTGGCGTACTCGTTGATGCCGGCGACGACCACGGCGCCGGTGACCAAGAGACAAATGAGCACCTGGAGAGGGACGCTGTTGACCGAGCGAGGGAAGAAGTTGCCGCGAGGGGCGGCGCCGGTCAGGAAGTTAATGAGCTTACGCATCGGGATAACGGGCGGAGAAGTGGTGCTTTTGCCCACAGAGGCACGAAAGCCGCCCCCCCTTCGCAACCCAATTTTTAGGACGTTTGGACGAGTTTAGGGGGTTAGCTGGGTCTAACCTGTTAATGAACCTGTTAATGGAGTGTTTTTAACTAACTTAAGTTATTGACTAACAATAGTTTAACGCTAAATAGTCAAATACGACGCCGGCGGAGAACCTAGACCGCCCCGTCGGACAGGTTCCAAACTATTAGGCCGACAGAGGGATTGGCCTTGTAGGGCTAATCACCTCTGTCGGCCTAGGTGCCGAAGGGTCGTTTGATTTAGCCAGCGACGGACTTCGAGGCTGAACGGACGAGCTCAACGAAGCTCTTAGCGTCGAGGGAAGCACCGCCGATTAGCCCACCGTCGATATCGTGCTCCGCCAAGAGGGCGTCGGCGTTGTCCGGCTTCATCGAGCCACCGTAGAGGATGAGGATGCGGGCCGCCGACTCGGCGCCAAACTGCTGGGTCAGGAGCTTGCGGATGAACGCGTGCACTTCCTGGGCCATGGCCGGGGTCGCCGTCTTGCCGGTGCCGATCGCCCAGACCGGCTCGTAGGCAATGATCACGTGGTCGGCCTGGGCGGCGGGCACGCCTTCGAGGCCCTTCTCCACCTGGCGGCGTACAACTTCCATCGTCTGGTTGGCTTCGCGCTCAGCGAGCAGCTCGCCCACGCAGAGAATGGGGCGTAAGGTCGCACCGAGGGCGGCGTGCACCTTGCGGTTCACGAAGGCATCGTCTTCACCAAAGATGCTGCGGCGTTCGCTGTGGCCAATAATCACGTGCGTGACGTGCAGGTCGCGCAGCATGGAGGCCGAGATTTCACCGGTGAAGGCACCGTTGGTCTTGTCGTGCAGGTTCTGCGCGCCCAAAGCGAGGTGCGAACCTTCGATGGCCGCTCCGACCGCCGTGAGGGCCGTGAAGGGCGGGCAAAGGACGATATTGACGTTCGGGTCGATACCGACGGCGGCCGAGATCGCCTTGACGAGCTCGATGCCTTCCGTGGCAGTCTTGTTCATCTTCCAGTTACCAGCGATGAGGGGGGTGCGCTTAGACATATTAGTGATATAGATTGTTAATGGTGAAAGCTTTAAGCCGAGAGAGCGGCCACACCGGGGAGGACCTTGCCTTCGAGGTATTCGAGGGAAGCGCCGCCGCCAGTAGAGCAATGCGTGACCAGGGTATCGACGCCAAACTTCTTCGCCGCCGTGGCGGTGTCGCCGCCGCCGACGATGGTGATCGCGCCGCGCGCCGTAGCCTGGGCGACGGCTGCCGCCATGGCCTTGGAGCCGACCGCGAACTTATCGAACTCGAACACGCCGCAAGGTCCATTCCAGATCACCGTACCCGCACGACCGATGGCCGCTTCGTAAAGTTTAATGGATTCGGGACCCGCATCCATCCCTTCCCAACCCGCCGGGATACCCGAATGCATCGTCGCTGGCTGCGTGTTGGAATCAGGCGAGAACTTGTCGCCGCAGTTGAAGTCGACGGGTAACGTGACTTTCACGCCGCGAGCCTTGGCCTTATCGAGGAGTTCCTGGACAATCTTGGCGCCTTCGGCATCGTAGAGGGAGTTACCGATTTCCATCCCGTCACAGACCTTGCGGAAGGTGTAGGCCATGCCGCCGCCAATGATGATTTCGTCCGCCTTCTCGATGAGGTTGCGGATGAGCGGAATCTTGTCGGCAATCTTGGCGCCGCCGAGGATCGCAAGCAAGGGACGCTGCGGATTGTTGAGCACGATGTCGAAAGCCTTGAGTTCGGCTTCGAGCAGGAAACCCGCGGATTTACGTGGTAAATTAACGCCAACCATCGAGGAGTGGGCGCGGTGGGCGGTGCCGAAAGCGTCATTGACGTAGACGTCGCCGAGGCGGGAAAGCGACGCACGGAACTCGGCAACCTTGGCCGGATCGGCCTTCACGCTAGTGCCGTCTTCGAGCTTCACTTTACCTTCTTCTTCGATGTGGAAACGGAGGTTTTCGAGAAGCAGGACTTCACCGGCCTTGAGGGCCTTCGAAGCGGCTTCGGCTTCAGGGCCCACGCAGCTCGGGATGAACTGCACCGGGCGGCCCAGGAGCTTCTCGAGCTCGACGGAGACCGCACGCAGGGAGAACTTCTCCACGACCTTACCGTCCGGACGGCCGAGGTGCGACATCAGCACCAGGGAGGCACCGCCTTCCAAGAGGAACTTGATGGTCGGTAGGGCCGCAGCGATACGCTGGGTATTGGTGATGGCACCGGTCTTCTTGTCCTGAGGGACATTGAAGTCGACACGCACGAGGGCACGGAGACCAGAGACGGAACCGAGTTCGCGGAGAGAAGGTACAGGCATGGTCGGAAAGCAGGAGAGAAAGGAGTTACCCCAGCCGTGGGAAGGCTAAACCAGCAGATAGCCCAAACTGGCGGCAGTCCCCTGCCCCCCAACCCTTCGGAGCCTAAAACAAAACAGGCGACCCGAAGGTCGCCTGTCGTCAGGTGGGCCGGACTAAACTTAGAGCTTAGCCGTGACCTTGCCGAGCAGCTCGACGACGCGGTTGGAGTAGCCCCACTCGTTGTCGTACCAGCTGATGAGCTTGAAGAAGTTCTTATTCAGCTCGATCGAGGAGCCGGCGTCGAAGATCGACGAGCTCTTGTCGTGAATGAAGTCAGAAGAAACGACTTCTTCGTCCGTGTAGGCCAAGATGCCCTTCATGTAGGTCTCGGATGCCTTCTTGAGGGCGGCCTTGATCTCAGCGAGGGAGGTTTCCTTGACGGTCTTGACGGTGAGGTCGACGACCGAGACGGTCGGGGTCGGCACGCGGAAGGCCATACCCGTCAGCTTGCCCTTCACTTCGGGGATGACGAGGGCGACGGCGCGGGCAGCACCCGTGGCGGACGGGATGATGTTGATCGCAGCGGAGCGGCCACCCTTCCAATCCTTTTTGGAGGGGCCATCGACGGTCTTCTGGGTGGCGGTGTAAGCGTGGACCGTAGTCATCAGGCCTTCGGCGACGCCAAAGCCTTCCTTCAGGAGCACGTGGACGAGCGGCGCGAGGCAGTTCGTGGTGCAGGAGGCATTGGAGATGATGTGGTGAATGGCCGGGTCGTACTTGTCGTCGTTGACGCCGATAACGACGGTGATGTCTTCATCCTTGGCCGGAGCGGAGATGATGACCTTCTTGGCGCCGGCTTCGAGGTGACCCTTGGCCTTGGCGGCTTCGGTGAAGAGGCCGGTCGATTCGATGACGACTTCGACGCCGAGCTTACCCCAAGGGAGTTCAGCGGGGGACTTGGCGGAAACCACGAGGATTTCCTTACCATTCACGACGAGGACGTCGTCTTCCAACTTGTCCGGGGAGGACTTCTTGGAGGAAACGGTGCCGTTGAAGCGACCCTGCGTGGAGTCGTACTTCAGGAGGTAGGCGAGGTTGTCCGCAGGGACGATATCGCCGACGGCAACGACGTCAAAGGTCGTGCCGAGGTGGCCCTGTTCGACGAGGGCGCGGAAGACGAGACGGCCGATGCGGCCGAATCCGTTGATAGCTACTTTGGTGGCCAGGGTGTGTTGAGAAGAGTGGTTTTGCGCGGGAGCGGAAAGGGATGAAAAAGGGAGACCCACCCGCCATTGGCAAGCGGAGAATGCGTTTAGGCCCTAACAACCCAAACTCCGCACCCCAAAGCCGGAAGTGAAAGTGTGCCGGACTGGATTTGCGGGGCCTCCGCGGGGGTATGACGTGTGCCCGGACGGGGCGAAAGGACGACGGGCTGCCAAGCGGCGAGCTCGGGCAAGGGCAATTCGACGTGCGAGCCCTGGGGATTACAGGCGACGAGGATTCGCTCAGGCCCGAGTTGCCCGTCGGCGTTGAAGACGGCGACAAAAGCCTCCCCACCCGACTGCAGGCTAGCTTTCATCCAGCCAGGCGAGACGGCCTGCCGCGGGCGTAAGCCAGCTCCCTGGGGAGACAAGCGGAAGCGAATCAGTTGCG
This sequence comes from Akkermansia muciniphila, assembly GCA_945878755.1. GTDB lineage: Bacteria > Verrucomicrobiota > Verrucomicrobiia > Opitutales > UBA953 > UBA953. The sequence goes on along the minus strand of CAMDWM010000011.1, from coordinate 602 downwards.
CCACGAAATCGTGTTCGTCTCGGAAGAGCTCCAAGCGCACAGGGTCTAAGCGGTTCAAGTCGCCCCGCCGCCAGGTATTGGCCACGCCGCGCTTGGTCATCAGGAAATCTTGGCCCGCAGAGAGCATCGGGATGCCTGCCGAGCAGAGCAGGATCACGTGCATTAAGCGTGTGCGCAGAATATCAGAGGCGGTCGGTTCCAAGGCATCAGCGCCGGGTTGCTCGGTAATGCGGTCCAACCAAGCCATGTCATCATGCGACTGCGCATACCGCAACCGGGCCGCTGGTCGGAAAGCACAGGCCGCCATTTGGTGCAGGAGATCGGAGGCATGCGCATGGCCGCGGACATAGGACGGCAACAACTCGCGGAAGGCATCATCCCAGCTTGTCCACGTGGTATGGTCCAGGTCTCGAGCGATGTACCCACGAAAGCTCCACGGCTCCGCGATGAGGATCTTCTCGGGCCGCTGCGCCCGGAAGTCTTCCTCGATCTCGCGGAGCAAAGGCGTGCCCAGCAACTCCGCCAAATCGAGGCGGACGCCATCGACGCCCAGCGTCTGGGTCCAATGCTGCAGCGAAGCGAGGACGAGCCGGCGGAACATC
>CAMDWM010000010.1:0-25563 GCA_945878755.1 Akkermansia muciniphila | reverse complement strand
GGATTATAGAGTTCCACTTCGACTTCGGCGTGCTCGGGGTTGACGCGGAGGCCGAAGGAGATCTTGCGTTTGGCCGCTTGGGCCGCGATCCGATAGCGCTTCCATTGCGAAACCGAATTGAAGGACATGTGGTCGGCCACGCGTAAGAGCTGCGCAAACTCTTCGTCCTTGAAGGCCGGTGAATAGGCGTGGACCTCGCCGCCGAATTCCTCGCGGCCCAGCAAGGCCTCGTGGATGCCGCTCGCCGTGGTGCCTACGAGGTATTTCGAAATCAACTTGGCCTCGCTGAACTGCGCGAAGCCCTTGAGCGCGAGGAGCACCTTAGCGCCGGAGCGGTCCATGACGGAACGAAGGATGCGCAGGTTGCTTTCCAGGAGGCCGCGGTGGAGGACGTGACAGGGGCTCGGCACCTGCGAGAGGTCAACCTGGCGGAAGGCGGCAGTGAGGGCGTCGGATTCGTGCACGCGTTCACGCTGTTGGCGTAGAGAGTTGGGGCAAATAAAAAGCCCGCAAAAGGGCGGGCTTTGTTTGGGCTGGTCAGCGCTCAGACCGGCAGCTCTTGGATCTGCCAGGGCAGGCCGCGCTTGTTCAACTCTTCCATGAATGGATCTGGGTCGCACTCTTCCATATTCCAGACACCTGGTTTGAGCCACTTGCCCGTGGCGAGCATCGCGCCGCCGATTGCCGCCGGGACGCCTGTGGTGTAGCTGATCGCCTGGGACTTGACCTCGGCGTAGCACTCTTGATGGTCGCAGACATTGTAGATGAAGACCTTGCGTGGCTTGCCGTCCTTGAGGCCAGTGATTTCGCAGCCGATGCAGGTCTTGCCCTTGGTGCGCGGGCCCAGCGAGGCCGGGTCGGGCAGGAGCGCCTTGAGGAACTGGATTGGGACGATTTGGTGGCCGTGGAACTCAATCGGGTCGATGCGCGTTAGGCCGACGTTCTGGAGCACCCGCAGGTGATTCAGGTAGTTGTCGGAGAAGGTCATGAAGAAGCGGATGCGCTTCAAGCCCTTGATGTTCTGGGCGAGGGACTCGAGTTCCTCGTGGAAGAGGAGGTAGCTGGGCTTAGGGCCGAGGACTGGGTAATTATAGTCCACCCGGAGTTTCGGGTCGAGGGGTTCGGTTTCTTTCCATTCGCCGTTTTCCCAGTAGCGTCCGCGCTGTGTGATTTCGCGGATGTTGATCTCGGGGTTGAAATTAGTCGCGAACGGGTAGCCGTGGTCGCCGGCGTTGGCGTCCATGATGTCGATCGTCTCGATGGTGTCGAAGAGGTGCTTTTGGGCGTAGGCGCAGAAGACATTGGTCACCCCGGGGTCGAAGCCCGAGCCAAGCAGGGCGGTGAGGCCGGCCTTTTCGAAGCGCTCGCGGTAGGCCCACTGCCAAGAGTATTCGAATTTGGCGAGGTGCGGGGGCTCGTAGTTGGCCGTGTCGACGTAGTGGATGCCAGCGTGGAGGCAGGCGTCCATCAAGGGGAGGTCTTGATAGGGGAGGGCGACGTTGATGAGCAGGTCGGCGCCGAAGGACTTGATGAGGGCCACCGTGGCCTGGACGTCATCGGCATCGACGGTCGCCGTGCGAATCGTCCGGCCGGTTGCGTTCTTCACGTCGGCGGCGATAGCCTTGCACTTGTTCTCGTTGCGGGAGGCTAGCATGACCTCGGAAAAGGCCTCGGGGTGCATCGCGCACTTATGGGTCACAACGTTGCCGACGCCGCCGGCACCGATAATCAGGACTTTTTTGCTCATAGGGTTAGATGATTTCTGTCCACAAGCGGGGGAGGGGAAAGGAAAAAGGATGCACAAACCGGTGAACAAGCCGTGACGGCCCGCGCCAACCCCGCGAGGGGGCGAGAAAGGGAACCCTTTTGGCTGGCGGGATGGACGGGACTCGAACCCGCGACCTCCTACGTGACAGGCAGGCGCTCTAACCAACTGAGCTACCACCCCGGACAGCCAAAAGGAAGGTGAACAAAGCCCCCTGCACCCCCGGCTGTCAAACGGAAAACCTCGGCAATTATCCCCGAATTTGGCCAGTACCCACGACTTCGAACTTCCAGGTCGTTAATTCCCTGATTCCCATCGGTCCGCGGGCATGTAGACGGTCCGTGCTGATGCCGACTTCGGCGCCAAAGCCAAACTCGCCGCCATCCGTGAACCGGGTGCTGGCGTTCCAGTAGACGCAGGCGCTATCAATCTGGGCGAGGAAGGAGCGAGCGACGGTTTCGTCGGCCGTGATGATGGCGTCCGAATGGTGCGAGCCACAGGTCTCGATGTGCGTGACCGCCTCGGCTAAGTCGGTGACGATCTTGACGTTCAGGACGAGCGCCAAGTGTTCGGTCCGGTAATCTGCCTCGGTGGCAGGACTGGCCGTGGGGATGAGTGCACACGAGCGGGGGCAGCCGAGGATCTCGGTCTGCTGCGTTGCCATTGCGCGGCCGACGATGGGTAAGAAACTAGCCGCGACCGCGGCATCGACGAGTAAGGTCTCGGCGGCATTGCAGGCGCTCGGACGCTGGCACTTCGCGTTGACGATGATGGCTTCAGCCATGGCTAAGTCGGCGGCGGCGTGGACGTAGACGTGACAGATACCCGCATCGTGCTTGATGACGGGGACCTTCGCGGAATTCACCACCGCCTCGATCAGACCGGGGCCGCCCCGCGGGACGATGATGTCGACAATCCCGCGGAGGGAGCCGAGGGCCGGAACAGCTTCACGGTCGGTGAAGGGTAGGAGCGTGACGGCTTCCGTCGGTAGGCCCGCTGCCGCTAGTCCGGTCGCGAAGGCTTGAGCCAACGCTAGGTTAGTGTGGAGTGCCTCACTGCCTCCGCGCAGGATACAGGCATTGCCAGACTTCAGGCACAGCGCCGCGGCGTCGACGGTGACGTTGGGGCGCGATTCAAAGATGATGGCGACGAGCCCGATGGGCACGCGGCGACGGATAATCTTCAGCCCGTTCGGGCGGTCCCACGCTTCGGTGACTTCACCGACGGGGTCGGGGAGTTTCGCCACATCTTCGCAGGCGACGGCAATCGCTTCGAGGCGGCCATGGTCCAGGCGAAGGCGGTCGGTCATTGCTGGCGCTAGGCCTTTGGCTTGGGCGGCGGCGAGGTCTTGCGCGTTGGCCGCGAGGATGGCGGGCGCAGCGGCGCGGAGGGCTTGGGCGGCGGCGCGCAGGGCTTGGTCGCGGGTCGCCGTCGAAGAGAGGGCCACGGCGCGCGCAGCTGCCTTGGCCGCCCGGGCCAGAGCCGTCACGCGCTGTAGCAGGTCGCTCATCGCAGGGAGAAGCGCGTCCCGAGTTTTTTGCCCGCGGCGATTTCCAAGAGGACGTTGGCTTTACGGCCGTGCGCGATGATGGTGTCCACGCCCCCTTCGGCGGCGATTTCCGCAGCCTGTAACTTTGTCACCATGCCGCCGACGTTACGTTCGGAACCAGCGCCGCCCGCGAGGCCGCGGATGGCGTCATTAATCTTGGTGACCTTAGGAATCAGGTCACCCGTGCCGTCCGACTTCGTCATGAGTCCATCGACGCCGGAAAGGATGATGAGCAAGTCGGCGCCGACCAGCGCGGCGACATGTGCGGAGAGTCGGTCGTTGTCGCCCACGCGGATTTCTTCGTCCGCGATGGCGTCGTTCTCGTTGATGATTGGGACGAACCGTTTGCGCTTGAGGAGGAGATCGAGGGTGGCGCGGGCATTACGCGTGCAGGCACGGCTATCGAGGTCCCAATAAGTCAGCAGCATCTGCGAGCCAAGCAGCCCATGGCGGGCGAAGTGTCGACTGTAGACAGACATCAACTCGGGTTGGCCGACCGTGGCGCAGGCTTGCAGCTCGCGGGCGTCCTTCGGGCGCTTCTCTAGGTTCATGGCCGTCATCCCGGCGGAGACGGCACCAGAGGAGACGATGACGACCTCGATGCCCTTCTTCATCAAGCCGGCGACTTGGTCGGCGATGCGACCAATCTGGACGCGATCGACCTTGCCGTCCTTGCGGGTGAGCAGACCAGAACCGAGTTTGATGACCCAACGTTTTGCCATAAGAGTGGAAGCGAACCTAACGGACGGAATCCGCCGATGTCCAGCGTCAGAGTGCGGCGCCGTCGCGGCTCGGCGGGGTTAAGCCTGCGGCCAGCCAGCCTTTATCCGTTAGGACGCGCCCTTGGGGGGTGCGGGTCACATAGCCTTCCTGGACGAGGAACGGTTCATGGACCTCTTCGAGCGTGTGGGCGTCTTCGCCGATGGAAGCCCCGATGCTACTCAGTCCCACTGGGCCGCCGTTATGTTTCTGGGCCATCGCTCGGAGGAAGCGGTGATCCATATCATCGAGTCCATGTTGGTCGATCTCGAGTAACTCGAGGGCGGCGGCCGTGACGGCGGCATCGGCCTTACCGGCGGCGCGTTCGAGCGCGTAGTCGCGCGTGAAGCGCAGCAGGTTGTTGACGATACGGGGCGTGCCCCGGGCGCGGCGGGCGACTTCTTCGGCACCCCCTTGATCGAGGTCGAGGTTGAGCAACTTCGCATTGCGGGCGACAATCGTTAGGAGCTGTTCGCGGGTGTAGTAATCCAGGCGCGTCTGCAGGGTGAAGCGGCTCCGTAACGGGGCGGTCAGCAGGCCAGTGCGCGTGGTGGCGCCGACCAACGTGAACTTCGGTAGGTCGAGGCGCACGCTGCGGGCGTTCGGCCCTTGGTCGATCATGATATCGATGCGGAAGTCCTCCATCGCGGAGTAGAGGAACTCTTCGACGGTCTTCGGAATCCGATGGATTTCGTCGATGAAGAGCAACTCGCCTTCTTGCAGGCTGGTAAGCAGGCCGGCGAGGTCGGAGGCCTTTTCGACGACGGGTCCAGAAGTCACGCGAATGGGCCGGCCCATTTCTTCAGCGAGGATCATCGCCAGGGTGGTCTTGCCCAGGCCGGGCGGGCCGTGGAGCAGGATGTGGTCGAGTGTGCGCCCTTCGCGGCGAGCGGCCCCGACCATCACGCGGAGGCGTTCCACTGTGCGCGCTTGGCCAACGAAATCGGCGAGGGAAGGAGGGCGCAGTGCTTGATCGAGCGGGCGGTTGGGCGCGCTCACCGCGGCCTTGCCGGCGGCGGGTTGGGTCGATTCTGCATCATCCTGCGCGCGGGCCATGGCGGTAACGTGTCGAGTCGGGGAGCGATGGCAATCCTCAGTCCTCGGCGAAGCCTTTCGGCATCGCGGAAGCGGGGAGTCGTTCAATGTCGGCTCCGAGTGAGCGGAGGCGTTCCTCGAAGCGTTCGTACCCGCGGTCGAGGTGGTAGAGCCGTTGCACCCAAGTTTCCCCCTTGGCTGCAAGCGCGGCGAGGATGAGGGCGGCGGAGGCTCGGAGGTCGGAGGCCATCACGGGCGCGCCGGATAGCGGGCGGTCCCCGTAGACCGCGGCGGTGGCGCCATCGATGGCGATTTCTGCACCCATGCGTTGGAGTTCGGCCGCGTGCATGAAGCGGTGCGGGTAGACCGTTTCCGTGACGGTGCTGCGTCCGTCGACCAGCAGCTGCAAGGCCATGAACTGCGCTTGCAGGTCGGTCGGGAAACCTGGATAGGGCTCGGTGATGATGTCGACCGTACGCGTCGGGCGGCCGAACGCGCGGATGAACCCTGGGCCTGTTTCGACGCCGACGCCGGCTGCACGGAGTTTATCCAGGAAGGCACCGAGATGGGCGGCTTCGGCGCCAGTGACCGTGACATCTCCATCGGTGATGGCGCCGGCGACAAGGTAGGTGCCCGTCTCGATGCGGTCCGGAATGACGGTGTGCTCGGTGCCTCGCAGGCGTTCGACGCCTTTGATGGTGATGACCTCGGTGCCGTGGCCGCGAATGTCTGCACCCATCTTGAGTAGTAATTCACAGAGATCGACGACTTCGGGCTCGCGTGCGGCGCATTCGATGCGCGTTTCGCCCGGCGTCAGCGACGCAGCCATCACAAGGTTCGCCGTTCCGAGGACCGTGCTGCCCATGGGGCCACCCATAAAGACGAGGCTCCCGCGGGCGCGGGCGGCATCGACGGAAACCACCCCGCCTTCAACCGTGACGACGCAGCCGAGCGCTTCGAGTCCTTTCAGGTGAAGGTCGATGGGGCGCGGGCCGATGACGCACCCACCAGGGATGGCCATTTCCGCTTGGTGGAGACGACCCACGAGGGCGCCGAGCAAGCAGACCGAGGCGCGCATCTTACGCACGAGGTCGTAGGGGGTGCGGTGGGTAATCTCTTGTGCGTGAATGACCCAGGTGCCGGGCGTTGGGTTCGTCACCGTTGCCCCTTGGTGACGGAGGATTTCCGCCATGAAGCGCACATCGCTGAGGTCGGGCACGTTGTGCAGCGTCACCGCTTCGGACGTGAGCAAGGATGCTGCCAGCAAGGGCAGGGCGGCGTTCTTAGCACCGGCGGCCTGGATGGTCCCGCTTAAGCGGCGGCCTCCGATGATGCGTGCGACTTCGAGCATGGTGCAGAAAAAGAGCGGGGGCGCCGTTAAGCGCCCCCGTTTCGTTTAGCCTTCGCGAGGTCCTCGGCGGTCACCTTGACCTCCGCGGAAATCGCCGCCACGGCCACGGCCGCCGCGATCGCCACCACGGCCGCCGCGATCGCCACCACGGCCACCACGGTCGCCACGACCACGGCCACCGCGGTCACCACCACGATCACCGCCGCGGTCACCGCGCTGTTCGCCACGGAAGCCACCACGGTTACCACGCTGTTCGCCACGGGCTTGTTCGCCACCGGCGCTAGGGACAAAGACGGCCTTGGTAGGGATGCCGAACAAGGTCGCGAGCTTGCGCTTCAGCGAAGCCCAGAAACCAATCGGTGCCTGCACGGGGATGACGACGGGTTCAATTTGGATACGCGGGCGATCTTCGCGACGCGGACGATCTTCACGACGGGGGCGGTCACCTTCCGCACGCGGACGATCACCTTCGGCACGTGGTTCACGCGGTTCGCGGCGCGGGCCAGGGGCACCTTCGGGGCGCGGTTCACGGGGTTCGCGGCGTTGACGGTCGCTAGGGATGCCAGGCTGGCGGCCTTCTTCGGTAGCAGCGCCTTCTGGACGGTCTTCACGACGGGGACGCTCTTCGCGGCGAGGGCGGTCGCCTTCGGCCCGAGGTTCGCGACGTTCGCGCGGTGGCTGGTTCTGGGCCGGCTGCTTAGCGAGTTCGCCCGAGAGGTTCTCGGAGACTTCAGCAGGGTTCGCAATCACGCCGATGGACGGGCGAGCGTTCTCGGTCTTACCGCTAGGGGTGACGTTCTGCGGGACGCCCCGACGGCCGAATTGCTTCGGCGCGACGATGGTGCCAGGTTTAGCGGCGGGTTCGCTGGAGGCGCCAATCACGGAAAGGGGAGGAAGCTCCGCGTGAGCGGATTCCAGCTTGGATTCGGTGATACGAGGCGCCGAGGCGGCGGGGGTCGTGTTCTGTTCCGCCGTAGGGGCGGGGGTGTGGGTGGACGTGTCGTCCTGCCCGGGGTTTTCTTGGCTCATGGTTTCTCTTGGTGTGGCGACCGGATGTTCGGTCGCCTGGTGAAGGCCGTTTCCGCCGTTGTGGCAGAAAGGCCGGGTCTCCGGTAAATACCCGTCGCTTCGAAGGAAGGCGGGGAGGTCCGGTTAGTAGCCGAGACGGGTGTCTCGGAACCGATGTGCATAAAACATCCCTTTCTAGTTAACAATAAGAAAGTCCCCCGGTGGCCTAAAATAGTGAAACTATGTTCACTTATTTGACCCTAAACTCATCTGGGGCAGGAAATTACTGCTTTAGCGGGCTTCGTCCGTGAACCGCTGTTCCCGAATGAGGATGATTTTGACCGTCCCTTGGTAGGATAGCTTTTCCTCGATGGCGCTACGGAGGCGGCGGAGCAGTTCGGTCGCTCCAAAGTCATCGACCTGCCCGGGGTCGACGATGACCCGGAGTTCGCGACCGGATTGGAAGGCATAGGCCTCCCGGATGCCTTCGAAGCCGAGGGCCAGGGCTTCCAAGTTCTTTACCCGTTGGACGTAACTCTCCAGCGTCGACGAGCGGGCGCCGGGGCGTGAGCCCGAGGCGGCATCGGCGATCATCACCAACGGCGCGTAGAGGCTTTCGGCTTCAACTTCGCGGTGGTGGGCGGCGACCGCATTGACCACGCGCGGCTCTTCGCCCAGCCGACGAAGTAGGGCGGCACCAATCAGGGCATGGCTACCACCATCTTCCGCTTCCATGGCTTTACCTAAATCATGCAGCAGTCCCGCGCGCTTGGCGGGAATGGGGTCGAGCCCCAGTTCGCCAGCTAACACGGCGCAGAGTTGCGCGACCTCGATGGAATGCGCGAGCGTGTTCTGGTTGGAAGACAGTCGGAAGTGGAGGCGTCCGAGTAACTCTTCGATGCGTCCATCCATCGGGGGCAGGCCGAGGTCACGGACGGCGTCGCGGCCGAGGCGTTGGGCATGGCGGACGACTTCGTCGGCGGCCTTGCGGACTAGATCTTCAATGAGGCTCGGCGCGACATTCCCGTTCTTGATAATGCGGTCGAGGGCGATGCGTGCGATCTCACGGCGGACGGGGTCGAAGCATGAAACCAGCACCATACCAGGGGTTTCGTCGATCATCAGCGTCGCGCCTGTCGCTTGTTCGAAGGTGCGAATATTCCGACCCTCGCGGCCAATGAGGCGACCCTTCATGTCTTCGGAAGGGATACCGACGGACACCGCCGTCGCGTCCTGCGTCGTCTGCGTTGTCAAGCGCTGCATGGCCGCGAGTAAGATGCGGCGGGCTTCATCGGCGACGTCTTGTTCGGGACGGTCGAGCATCTCGTGGCGGAGGCGGCGGGCCTCGGTCTCGTATTGCTTCTGCAGGTCGGCCATGGCTTGGCGCTTAGCATCTTCCGGCGTCAGCCCGGAAAGCCGGAGTGCTTCCCGGGAGAGGAAGTCGCGTTGGCGGAGGCTGTCGGCCTTGAGGGTTTCGGCCGCTTGAGCTTCGGCCTTTGCTTCCGCGAGGATCCGGTGGGCCTCGCGTTGCTCATCTTGGGCTTGGGCATGCAGTTCGGCGGCTTCGACCGTCGCTTCGCGGCGGGCCAGTTCAATTTCATTCTTTAAGCGTGCCTCCCGGAGGGCACCCAAGGTCGATTCACGCCATTTGGCGACTGCGTAGGCCACGATGGCACCTGACGAGAAAGCCACGGCGGCAAGGATACTTTGGTCGGCGGCCTCGGCCATGGTTGCGGTGCGGGCGGGAAGCCCACGGCCCGTTACCCTTGCGTTCGGGCTCTTGTCCGCAAGCCCTTTCGGGAGGTTCGCCTTGCACCTTGCGGTTTGGGAGGTTGTTTAGATGGCATGTCACTCCGTAACCATGAAGAAGGCTCCACAGCCTCCCTCTGGTGGGATAAATTTGCCAATTTCTCATGGCGGACCGACTGGACGCAGGTCCTGTTGATTGCCCTTTTAAGCACTTTGGGGGTTATCGCGATAGACTCCGCCGGGAGCTATCGGCAGACGTCCTATGCGCGGTCGCAGGTCATTTTTCTGGGTATCGGTTGGATTGCCTACTGGGTCGTTTCTTCCCTCGATTATCGGCAGATCCGGGTCCATGCCCGCCGCATCTATATCTTGGGGATTTTACTGCTCTTGCCGGTGGCGGCGTGCGCGTTGCTCAAGGAAGATCTCGGCAGTTTTATTCGGAGTATCAATGGGGCCAGGCGCTGGATGGATTTCGGGGCTTTTTCTATCCAGCCATCGGAGTTCGCCAAGGTTTCCGCCTTGGTTTTCATCGCGGCCTTATTGGCGCGGGATCCCATCGGTTCTTTTCGGGCGACCTGGCTAACCGTCCTTAAGGTTGCCGGGGCCGCGCTCCTGCCGTTTGGCTTGATTTTTGTGCAACCTGACCTAGGGTCGGCTCTCATCTACCTGCCGCTGTCATTTGCCCTCCTTTTCGTTGCCGGCCTGAGTTCCAGGTTCTTCATGGTGGCGGGGTTAGCATCGCTCCTGTTGGTGGCGGTTGTCGCGGTCGACCTCGTCGAATACGCCGGTAAAGTGTCGGAATATTCCAGGGCAAATCCCGAGGACCGCGATCCTGCTAAAGCCGTCCGCGGTAAGCATGAAGCCACGGCGTGGTTTTTCCTCCTTAAGGATTATCAACGCGAACGCTTGATGTCTTTTGTCGCCCCGACGGTCGTCGATCCGAAGGGCCTTGGCGCTACGTGGAACGTCAAGCAGGCCGTCATTGCGGTGGGGCGCGGTGGCTTGACCGGGCAGGGCGTCGGCAAGGGTACGCAGGCCCGTTTCGGCTACCTGCCGGAAGCGGCCGCGCATAATGATTTCCTCTTTTCGGGCATGGCCGAAGAGATTGGCTTCGCGGGTGGCTTTATGGTGATTTCCGCGTTCGCCTTACTTTTTTGGCGCGTGGTCCGCACCGCGGCGCGCGCCGCCGACCGTTTTGGTTCTCTGTTGGCCCTCGGCGCCGCCACCATCCTGGGCACGCACGTCGTGATTAACCTAGGGATGAATATCGATTTGATGCCCGTGACGGGCGTTCCACTACCTTTCCTCAGCTACGGGGGGTCTTTCGTGCTCAGCTGCTTCCTGCTCCTTGGCTTAGTCCAGAGCGTCCACCGGCATTCAGCTGGTGGCGGCGAACATGAAGGCTCTCCGGCAACCGGCCTTACGGCCTAATTCCGAGATGTCCGAAAATACCGAACCCGAAGATCACCTAGAAGATTCCCCCGAAGAAGGCACGCCGCCGACGACTGGGGTGGATCAGCACAAGCTCGCCGAAGAGGCCGCCCGCCGGCGCAAGGAGCTCCCCCTGCTGCAGCGCATCGTCAAGCACTTCTCCAAGGACCGCAACACGTACCGCGAGCTCGTCATCAACGCCGAGACTTTAGAGAAGCGCGTCGCGCTCCTGACGAATGGCGTCCTCGATAAGTTCGAGATCGAGCACAAGGGCGAGAACCGCATGGTCGGCGCGATCTTCAAGGGCCGCGTGCAAAATCTGGAGGCGGGCCTCAAGGCCGCCTTCGTGGATATCGGTCAGCCCAAGAATGCGTTCCTTCACTACTGGGATATGCTCCCGGCGGCGAATGATTCGCAGGTCGAATTCATCCGCGACAACGAATCCGCCGAGCAGAAGCAGCGCAAGGCCCGCTACCAAGCCAAGGACATCCCCCAGCTCTTCCCCGCTGGCTCCGACATCGTTATCCAGGTCGTTAAGGATCAGATCGGCACCAAGGGCCCTCGCTCGACGACCAACATCGCCTTGCCGGGCCGCTACGTCGTCCTGATGCCGTTCAGTGGCGCTTGCGGCGTTTCCCGTAAAATCGAAGACAATGCCGAGCGCGACCGCCTGAAGGACATCCTCCGTTCGCTGACCATTCCGGAAGGCATGGGCGTGATCATCCGCACGGCTGGGGAGGGTAAGCAGGCCCGCTGGTTCGTGCGCGACCTGCACATGCTGCTCAAGCGCTGGCAGGCCATCGTCGAAAAGATTAACGCTCCCGATCGCAAGCCAGTGCTCCTGTACCAAGAGCCGGGCCTCATTGAGCGCACCGTCCGCGACTTCCTCACGGAAGAGGTCGACCGCATCCTCGTCGACAACCCGGGCGACTTCAAACTGGTCCAGGACCTCGTGGGGGAGATTTCCCCGCGTTCCCGTTCGCGCGTTGAACTCTACAGCGACCCTATCCCGGTTTTTGAGCGCTATAATATCGAGCGTCAGATTGAGCAGCTCTTCCAGCGGCGCGTCCCGCTCCCGAGCGGTGGCGAAATCGTCATCGACGAGACCGAGGCCCTCACGGCCATCGACGTCAATACTGGCTCCCACCGGGGCAAGGAAGGGAAGGACGGTAGCTTTATCACACAGGCTAACTTGGAGGCTGTGACGGAGGCCGCCCGCCAAATCCAGCTCCGCAACCTCGGTGGCCTCATCATGATCGACACGATCGACATGAAGAACGCCAAGGACCGCAAGAAGGTCTTCGATACCTTGCGCGAGGCGATGGAGAACGATCGCGCGAAGCACCAGATTTTGCCGATTTCACAGCTCGGCGTGCTGCAGATGACCCGTCAGCGTCACACCGAGTCGAACACGACCTCGATGTACACCGCCTGCCCGCATTGCCAAGGCCGCGGTATCGTGAAGAACCCGCGCACCGTCTCGGTCGAGGTTCAGCGTAAGCTCCTGGGTCTCATCCGTCGACTCCGCACCGAGCGCAAGGCCTCGGGCGAGATTGTCATCCGCATTGTCCTCCACCCCATCAACCTCGACCGCATTAAGCTCGAGGATAAGGATTTCTTCATCGACCTCGAGAAATCCTGTAATGTCCGACTTCTCTTCAAGCATGACGCCGCGTTCCACGTGGAGACGTTCAAGCTGATGGATGAGGCCGGGAACGACTTCCGCTAAGCCATCGGCTGTCGCGGCGTCAGACGCCCCGGCGGGCCCGGTGGGCGAGTAACCGCAGTCCATTAAGGCACACGATCACCGTGCTGCCTTCATGGACGGCCACGCCGAGGGTGAGCGGGGCGCCCTTGAAGATGACGATGGCGGCCATCGTGAAGGCGGCGCCCACTGAGATCGCGATATTCACGCGGATGGCCGTCCGGGCGGCTTGGCTCAGGTCGATGGCCGTCAGCAGGCGTTCGATACGGTCATCGGTCAGGACGACGTCGCTAGACTCGAGGGCGGCGTCGCTCCCGCGTCCACCCATGCCGATGGCCACGTCGGCCGCGGCGAGGCTCGGGGCGTCATTAACACCATCTCCGACCATCGCGACCACATGGCCTTCGGTCGATAGCTTACGGATCGCCTGCATCTTGGCATCAGGCGTGAGGCCCGCACGGTAACTTTGGATGCCGACCTGTTGGGCGGCGACGACGGCCGCTTCTTCGCGATCCCCCGTCAGCATGACCGTGCGGATGCCTTGTTGATGGAGGGCGGCGAGGGTCGGGGCACTGGCTGGGCGGATAGCGTCGACGAGCGTCGCCCGGACCTGCACGGAGCCATCGGAAGCCCAGACCTCGCTGACGATGGCGCCGGTGGCGACTGGGGCGCCAGGTAGGTCGTGCCCACCGACGAATTCACAGGAGCCCACACTCCAGCGGGTGCCGTCAACGGTGCCCGCGATGCCCTGGCCAGGCGAGTTGGAGAGTCCGGTGACGGCTTGGGTGGTCGCGCCCTCGGCTTGGCAGGCTTTGACGATGCCCACGGCAAAGGGATGGGTCGAGTTGGCCTCAATCGAGAGCAGGGCATTGAGTGCCCGTCGGCGGTCGGCGTTGGCAGGGAAGACCTCTAAGGCTGCGACGGCTGGTTCACCAGCGGTCAAAGTGCCAGTCTTGTCGAAACAGACGCAGTCGACGTCGGCGAGGCGTTCCACCGCAGCGCCACCGCGAAAGAGGATCCCATGGCGAGCGCCGTTGGCGATGGCGGCCAGGACCGCGGAGGGCACGGAGAGCACCAAGGCACAGGGGCTGAGTACGACCAGCAACGTCATGGCACGGTAGAGGGCGGAATCTTCGGTGCCCATCGCCGGACGCCCTAGGAGCAGTTGCAGACCGAAGAAGGCGGCCGAAGCGGTCAAGGTGAAGATGGCGTAGGTATCGCCCCAGCGGTCGATGGCACGTTGCGCAGGGGCCTTGCTCTCTTGAGCCTCGCGGATGAGGGCCACAATGCGGTGGAGGGCGCTATCCTTTTCGGCTTTGGTCACGCGGACGACGAGCCGACCCCAGCCGTTGAGTGTACCGCTGGAGACGCTAGAGCCCGTCCGTTTCTCCACGGGCTTGGCTTCGCCGGTTAGGTTGGACTCGTCGATACCACTCTCACCTTCGGTGACGATTCCATCGGCGGGAACCAGTTCGCCCGGAAGCACGAGGACGATTTGACCTGGTTGCAGAGCGGAGACTGCCACGACGCTCTCTTTGCCGTCAAACCCCAGTAAACGGGCCTGTTTAGGGGCTTTATCGAGCAGGGCGTCGATAGCTCCGCGGGTGCGATCCATCGCATAATGTTCGATGGCGCCCGCGGTGCTGAAGAGAAAAAGGAGGAGGACGCCTTCCTCCGGGTGGCCGACGATCCAGGCGCCGCCGGCGGCGAGCAACATCAGCAAGTGGACGTCGATGCGGCGCTCACGGAGCGCCGCCAGGGCGTCGACGGCTGCATCCCAGCCGCCGGCGAGGTAGGCGAGCGCGAGGAGTGCGGGAGCGCACCAGGCCCACTCACTCGGTGGCACCCAAAAGTGACCGCAAGCGAGCGCCGCGAGACCCAAAACTCCGCAGGTCAACGCCAAGATCGCAATTTTTTTCCATTCACCCGGAGCTTCGTCGTGCATGCGATTCTTATACGCGCAAAATGTACGTGCGTCAATCTCACTACGATGAACACGAGTTAAAGTCGCTGTAGTGAATTCGCGTTTACGATTTCGTCGTCGTCGAAACCGTGAGCGCCAAAAGTCATTCGTCGTCGATTGCAAAAATTCCTCTTGCGCAGTCGCGATTAATGCCTACAACTTAACCCAGAGTTAACCGCAACGTGACGAACCGAACCGAAACCCCCAGCGAAAGCCTAATCACCGTGTCGCTTCCCCCGAAGCTCCACTCTGATGCGGTCGCCTTTCAGCATCGGTCCGGTTTGTCGACTCTCAGTGAAGTCATCCGTCATGCGCTCGACTGCTATGATGATGCCCGTCCGGCCTTAGAGCCTACGCGCTCTCGCCAGGTTTCTTTCCGCGTACCGTCGGAGCTCCGCACTCGTATCACCCGTCAGGCGCGCAACGCCAGGGTAAGTGTAGGGCGAATCGTCAGGGTGGCGCTTCAGGCGCTGCCCTCTAACCCAACAACGATCCAAAATAAGGAAAAAACTATGGCAAAGAAAAAGGCTGCTGCTAAGAAG
This sequence comes from Akkermansia muciniphila, assembly GCA_945878755.1. Lineage (GTDB taxonomy): Bacteria > Verrucomicrobiota > Verrucomicrobiia > Opitutales > UBA953 > UBA953. The sequence goes on along the minus strand of CAMDWM010000010.1, from coordinate 10,706 downwards.
AGCGCCAAGAAGGCCACCAAAGCTAAGAAGAAGTAATTCTTCCTAGTCTTTCCGTCCTCCGTGACGGATGGCCGCCGGTACCCCCGGTAACACAAGGACCCTCGAAAGAGGGTCCTTTTCTGTTTCTACGGGTTGCGGGAGGTGTTGGCTTGAAAACGCCCCTGCGCAGTCTTTGTTTCCCCTGCTAACCCTTTCCAATGAGCACCCCTCCTGCTAACGCCGGCCGCATCACCATCGCCCACGGCAAACTCACGGTCCCCGACCGCCCCATCATTCCCTTCATCGAAGGGGACGGCACGGGTCCGGATATCTGGCGTGCTTCCGTCCGCGTCCTCGATGCGGCTGTGGCCAAGGCCTACGCCGGCCAGCGCCAGATCCAGTGGCTCGAAGTCCTCGCGGGTGAGAAGTCTTACAATAAGACGCAGAACTGGCTCCCTGAGGAGACCCTCACCGCCTTCCGCGATTACCTCGTCGGCATTAAGGGCCCTTTGACGACCCCGACGGGCGGCGGCATCCGCTCCCTGAACGTCGCCCTGCGTCAGCAGCTTGACCTCTACGTTTGCCTTCGCCCGGTGCAGTGGTTCGTCGGCGTACCTTCGCCCGTCAAGAACCCCGGTAAGGTCAACATGGTCATCTTCCGCGAGAATACCGAAGACATCTACGCCGGCATCGACTTTGAAGCGGGCTCCGAAGTCGCCCTAAAGACGTTGGAGTTCATTAAGACTAACTTCCCTAAGGAATTTACGAAGATCCGCTTCGGGGCGGAGCAGCCGGCCACGGTCGGTATCGGCATCAAGCCCGTGTCCCGCCCAGGTTCCGAGCGTCTCATCCGCTCGGCCCTCCAGTACGCCATCGAGAACAAGCGCAAGTCGCTCACCTTGGTCCACAAGGGCAACATTATGAAGTACACCGAAGGGGCCTTCATGAAGTGGGGTTACGACCTCGCTAAGCGCGAGTTCGGCGCGGTCGAAATCGACGGCGGCCCATGGTGCAAAATCCCGGAAGGGCTGCCGGGCGCTGGCCTCATCATCAAGGACGCCATCGCCGATATCACCCTCCAGCAGATCCTCACGCGCCCGACCGACTTTGACGTCATCGCGACGCTTAACCTGAACGGCGACTACCTCTCCGATGCCTTGGCGGCCCAGGTCGGCGGCATCGGTATCGCCCCCGGCGGCAACATTAACTACCTTACCGGCCACGCGATCTTTGAGGCGACCCACGGCACGGCGCCGAAGTATGCTAACAAGGATGTCGTCAATCCGGGCTCGGTCGTCCTCTCGGGGGAGATGATGCTCCGTTACATGGGTTGGACCGAGGCCGCTGACCTCGTTCTGAAGGGGCTCAACGGCGCCATCGGTGGTGGCCGGGTGACCTACGACTTCGCCCGCCAGATGCAGGGTGCGACGGAAATTAAATGTTCCGAGTTTGGTGACGCGATCATCGCGGCGATGTAACTTTCCTGTTTCTGTAGATAGGGTTTTACCAGCGATGGCAGGCTCCGAAAGGGGCTTGCCATCGCTTATTTTTAGGCTACAAAAAGTATTCTAGACCAAACTATGAAGAACACCCTCACCGCCCTCGCCCTCGCTGTTTTCACCTCGGGTATCGCTCACGCCCAAACCGCCCCGTACCCAGTCGTCGTTGCCGTTCCTTCCTCTGACATCTCCGTCAGCGGCCGCTTCTCTTGGGAAGCGAAGAACGTCTTCCGTGGTAAGGAGCGCTCCAGCGCCGATGGCCTCATTCAGTCCACCGTCAGCGTCGAGTCCGCCGTCCCAGGCTTTGCCGGCGTCTCCGCTTACGTCAGCTACTTCAACGCCGACAACTTCGAGCGCACACTAAACATCGGTGGTCGCACCGACCTCAATGGCGTCGGCACGATTGAATTCGGCGTGTCCCGAACGAGCAACTCGACCGCAGTGGCGACCCTCGCTGGCCAGGGCTTCACCCGCATCGACAACAGCCGCGAGCTCTACGTCGGCGTCGCCCAGAAGCCTGGTTCCTTCGTCCGCGCCTCGGCGTTCCTCTACTACAACACGGACCTCAAGCAGACCAACCTCGTGGTGGCTGGCTCTAAGGACTACGAAGGTAAGAACCTCGGCATCCCTGGCTTCGATCTCGAAACCAAGGCTTACGTCGGTCTCGCTGACTCCAAGGCTTCCTCCCACGACGTCGCCAACTCCTACATCTATGTCGGCGCCTCCGCCGATGTGACCCGTGCCATCGGCACTGGTGCCAAGGTGGGTCTCGGCCTCAACTGGGCCTACAACACCGACGGCCAAGCCGCGACCGCTGGGAAGACCGTCTGGCTCAAGGCTTACGCTAACTTCAAGTTCTAAGCCCCGAGCTTAGGGCTTTCCCCCGAAAGGCGCGACTCAGGTCGCGCCTTTCTTGTTTTAAGCCCCAGACCACCCCTGGGGGCACTTTCCCCTCAAATCCCATATTCGGGTGTTGACGGAGGGGGGTGACTTCTCATTTTCCGACTTTCCCTCTTTATGAAGACCACGCTAGCCAAGAACGTGCAGCTCAAGGACAAGACCTGGTACGTCATCGACGCCAAGGATCAGGTCCTCGGCCGTCTCGCCGTCAAAATCGCCAATGTCCTCCGCGGCCGCCACAAGCCCACCTACACCCCCCACGTCGACACGGGTGACTACGTCATCGTGATCAACGCCGACAAGGTCCGCCTCACCGGTTCCAAGGAAACGGACAAGACGTACATGTTCTACACCGGTTGGGTCGGTACCGCCTACCGCCGCACCGCCGCCGCCATGCGCGAGCGTCGCCCCGAGTTCCTGGTTACCCATGCCGTCAAGGGCATGCTCCCTAAGAACCGCCTCGCCAACGAAATGCTTCTCAAGCTGCGCGTCTTCGCCGGCGACAAGCATGAGCACGCCGCCTCCAACCCGGTGCCGTTCCCTGAGTTCAAGAAGGTCTAATCGCCTAATTTCTTTCTAAATGAGCGCCACCAAGTCCACCGCCATCACTGCCGTCGGCCGTCGCAAGACCGCCTCGGCTCGTATCCGTCTCACGACTGGTACCGGCTCCATCTCTATCAACGGTAAGCCCCTGGAAGAGTACCTCTACACCGAGGCCCTCGTTAAGTCCGCTACCGCCCCGATCCGTACCGCCGGTCTCGAAGGCCAGGTCGATGTCATCGTCCTCGTCATCGGTGGCGGCCCTAACGGCCAAGCCGGTGCTATCTCCCATGGCCTCGCTCGTGCGATCCAGAAGATGAACCCCGAGCTCCGCGCCCCCCTCAAGAAGGAAGGCCTGCTGACCCGCGACGGTCGTATGCGCGAACGTAAGAAGCCCGGTCGTCCTGGTGCCCGCAAGCGCTTCCAGTTCTCCAAGCGCTAAACCGCCGAGAGACAGGAAAACACCAGGCCCCGGACTCCGGGGCCTTTTTGTTGCCTAGTTTTCTGTGTCCAAGCACCCAAACGTCGTCTAATCATCTAATAATACCGTTATGTCGCAGCCACTGACCAAAGTCGGCATCGTCGGAGCCTCTGGGTACACCGGGGAAGAGCTCGTCCGCGTCCTTGCCCGCCACCCGCACGTCCAGCTCGCAGCTGTCTGCTCCCGCACCTTGGCCGGCAAGTCCGTAGCCGATGAGATTCCGCGCCTGCGGGGCATCGTTGACGCGGGCTTACTCTTCTCGGCGTCCTCGCCCGCTGAATGCGCGGCCTCCGACGTGGCGGTTTGGTTCTTGGCGTTACCCCATGGGGTCGCCGCAGAATACGCCCAGCCCCTCATCGCCGCTGGTAAGCGGGTGCTCGACCTTTCCGCTGACTTCCGCCTCCGCGACCTAGGGCTCTACAAAAAATACTACGGCCACGACCATCCGGCACCCGCCCTCGCCGCCGCGGCCCGTTATGTCGTGCCCGAGCTCCAGCTCGACGATACGTGGAAACAGGCGCCACTCATCGCGTGCCCCGGTTGCTACCCGACGAGTATTCAAGTGCCGCTCGTACCGCTCTTGCGGGCTGGCCTCGTGAAGCCCGAGCCGGGCCGGCTGATCATCAATTCCTACAGCGGCGTTTCTGGTGCCGGCAAGAAGGCCGACGTCGGGTATCTTTTCTGCGAGCGGGATAGCTCCATCAAGGCTTACGGCATTCCTGGTCACCGCCACATCGCCGAGATCGAAGAACAGTTCGGCGTCGCCGCTGGTCAGCCTGTCGTCGTGCAGTTCAATCCCCACCTCGCGCCGATGCACCGCGGTATCGCCACGACCATTGTCGTGCCCGCCGCCGGCGTCACCGCCGCGCAGGTCGAAGCCGTCTGGCAGCAGGCCTACGCGGGCCGGCCGTTCATTTCCGTGCTGAAGTCGGGCGACTTCCCCGACACCGCCCACGTGGCCAACACGAATCGCGTAGCGATGTCCGTCGTCGCCGACGTGCGCACCGGCAACCTCATCATTACCTCAGTCATCGACAACCTCCTGAAGGGCGCGGGCGGCCAGGCCGTGCAGGCCTTGAACCTCCTGATGGGTTGGTCCGAGACCGCCGGTCTCCGCTAAGTTTTCCATGTCCATCGAATTCACGAACGATTCCCCAGGCGTTTCGGACGTCCCGGGTTTCCGCGTCGGCGCCGCCGGCTGCGATATCCGTAACAAGGACCAAGACCGACTCGACCTCACGCTCATTGTCTCCGATCAACTATGTGCTGCCGCCGGCGTGTTCACTACGAACGACGTCAAGGCCGGCCCCGTCCGTATCTCGCAAGCCACGTTGCTCTCTTCGCAGGGCCGCGTCCGCGGCGTGATTGCCAACAGCGGTAACGCCAATGCATGCACGTCGAACCAAGGCGATGCGGATGCCGTCCGCATGGCTCAGCTCGGCGCCGAGGCCGCTGGCCATGCAGGCGAACCTTTCTTGGTTTGTTCGACCGGTCGTATCGGCGAACTCCTGCCCATGGCAAAGGTCGCCGCTGGGGCTACCGCTGCGGCGGCGCGTCTCTCGCGCGATTCGACTGAAGGCGTGCGCGCCGCCAATGCTATCCTGACTTCCGATACGCGTCCGAAGACCTGCACCGCACGTTTCACCTGGCAAGGCCAGACGGTCACCATCGCCGGCTTCGCCAAGGGCGCCGGGATGATTGAACCCAATATGGCCACGATGTTGGCGTTCGTCTGCACCGATGCCGCCGCTGAACCTGCTTTCCTGAAGACGGCCCTCAAGGCCTCGTCGGACCAGTCCTTTAACTGCGTGAGCGTCGACGGCGACATGTCTACCAACGACACCGTCATCCTCCTCGCCTCAGGCGTCGCCCAGGTATTGGTCGGCCCGGGCGCTCCGGCTGAACTCAACAGCCTTTTCCAGGAAGCCCTGGACCGCGTCTGCTTCTCCCTCGCCGAGAAGATTGTCGGTGATGGCGAGAAGATCACGAAAGTCGTGTCCGTCGAGGTTTCGGGGGCTCGCAACCGAGCCGACGCCGAGAAGATCGCGCGTGCGATTGGCAACTCGCTTCTCGTGAAGTCCTCTTGGTTCGGGGAAGACCCGAACTGGGGCCGCTTGGCGGATGCGGCTGGTTATGCCCGCACAGGCCTAGACGAGACCAAGCTGGATATCCATTACGAGGACGTCCCCGCCGTCTTGGGTGGCCGTCCGGTGCCTGAGAATAAGCCCAAGTGGAAGGAAGTCGTGAAGGCCCGCCAGTTCCGGGTGCGCTTGGACCTGCACCTAGGCGATGCGCAGTTCCGTCTGCTGGCTTCGGACCTCACGGACGGTTACGTGAACTACAACAAGAGCGAGTAAGGGTTATTTTCCGTTTGCTCGCCCCGCCAGTCCGCTGACACTTGCCGTCCGTCTGATGAGCACGCACGCCGCGCATAATAAATCCGAGGTCCTTCTCGAAGCCCTCCCGTATATCCAAAAGTTCCGTGGCTCCACCTTCGTGGTGAAGTACGGCGGTAGCTTCATGGATGACCCTAATCCCGAGGGCCGCGACCGCGTCGCCACGGATATCGCTTTTCTCGCGGCGGTCGGCATCCAAGTCGTCGTCGTGCACGGCGGTGGTAAGGCCATCACCCGCGCCATGGATAAAGCCGGCATCAAGTCCGAGTTCCGTGGCGGCATGCGCGTCACCGACGCCGCCACCGTGAAGATTGTCGAGGAGACCCTCAACATCGAGATCAACGGTCAGATTTGCGAATCGCTGAAGGCCCGTGGCGCCAACCCGCTCGGCATGCCCGGTAACCACGTTAACCTGTGTGAGAAGCTCATGGGCGCAGACGAGCAGGGGAAACCTTGCGACATCGGCTTCGTCGGTGACATCAAGTTCGTGAAGACGAAGCTCATCAAGAAGGCGCTGGCCGATGGCCACTTGCCGGTGGTTTCGCCCATCGCCTTGGACGCCGATGATCAGGCGTACAACACCAACGCCGACGTCGCTGCGGCCGCGGTGGCCAATTCACTGCGGGCTCGCCGCTTGATCTTCATGAGCGACGTCCCCGGCCTGTTAGCCGACCCGAAGGACCCTTCCACGCTCATCACCACGCTCAAGGTCAGCGAAGTCGATGAACTCAAGCGTAAGGGCGTTATTGCTGGCGGGATGATTCCCAAGGTCGATAGCGCCGTGAAGGCCCTCAGGGAAGGCGTCCGTCGCGTGCACTTCATCGATGGCCGCGTCCCGCACGCCCTGTTGCTTGAAGTCTTCACCGACAAGGGCATCGGGACCGAAATCGTCCACGGCTGATGAGCGCAGAATCTGCAGACCCAACCGCCGTGCTCTACGAGCAGTATCTGGCCCGGAATTATGGGGCTCCGCCCATCACGTTGGTACGGGGCGAGGGGTCTCGCGTCTGGGACGCCGCTGATAAGTGTTACCTCGATTTCGCCACTGGCATTGCGGTCAACGCCTTGGGCCATGCCCACCCCGTTTGGGTCAAGCGGGTGAGTGAGCAGGCTGGGAAGCTGGTTCATGTCAGCAATCTCTACCGCAATGAGCCGCAAGGCCGTCTGGCCGCCGCGCTGAGCCATTATTGCGGTCCGGGTCGGGTCATCTTCTGTAACAGTGGTGCTGAGGCCAATGAAGGCCTCCTGAAGCTCGCTCGTTTGCATGGCCTACGGAAGTCCGGCACCGAAGGCACCTGCATCGGCGTCGTCGTCGCGGAGAAGGCTTTCCATGGGCGCACCTTTGGCGGCATGTCCGCCACGCCGCAGGAGAAGATTCAAAAAGGATTCCGGCCGTTACTGTCTGGTTTTACCGCCGCGCCGCTTAATGATTTAGCCGCGTGGGACAAGGCCATCGACGCCCAGACCACCGCGGCGGTGCTGGTCGAATCCATTCAAGGGGAGGGCGGTGTCTTCCCGGCGACGGCCGAGTTCCTGCAGGGTCTGCGTAAACTTTGCACGGAACGGAACGTTCTGCTGCTGATTGACGAAATTCAGTGCGGCATCGGCCGGACCGGTGATTTCTTTGCCTTTGAACGTGCTGGCGTTAAGCCAGATGCCATCGCCATGGCGAAGGGACTCGGCGGCGGTTTCCCCATCGGCGCTATCTGGATGGCTCCTCCGCATGACGCCCTTTTCCAGGCGGGCTCTCACGGGACGACCTTCGGTGGTGGCGCCTTGGCGGCTACCGCTGGCTTGGCTGTCCTGGAAGTCATCGAGTCAGAAAAGCTCCTCGCTAAGGTCACCGCGCAGTCCCCGGCTTGGCATGTCGCCCTGCGCGGCTTGGTAGCCTTACGGCCCGACCTCGTGAAGGAAATTCGCGGCACTGGCTACATGGTCGGCGTGGTCCTGACCATCGACCCAGTCCCGGTCGTCACCGCCCTCCGCGACGCCGGTCTGCTGACTGCGCCTGCCGGTGGTGTCGCCATCCGTTTGTTGCCCCCCTTGGTGGCGACGGAGGCCGAGTTGGCGGAGTCCGTGGCGGTCCTGACGAAGGTGTTACGCGACTGGAAGGTCGCTTAAGCCCTTTCGTCACCTATTTTCCGCTGTCCAAACGGGTTCACCTACCTATCTTTAAACGCCTTCCGAGATGCGTCACTTCCTGAAGGAGACCGACCTTTCCGCCGCTGAAACCGCGATGGTGTTCGCCCACGCCGCCGCGCTGAAGGCCAACCGTGGTCGCGCGGCCCCCTCGGACCTCGCCCGCCAGTCGTGGGGCTTGATGTTTTTCAAGAAGAGTACTCGGACGCGTGTTTCCTTTCAGGTCGGCGTCCATGAGCTCGGCGGCCAGCCAGTCATGCTCAATGCCGATGACCTTCAACTCTCGCGGGGCGAAACCGTGGCCGACACTGCCAAGGTCCTGTCGCGCTACCTGCACGGAATGGTCATTCGTTGCCACGAGCACGCCCTCCTCGAGGAGTTTGCTCGGTGCGGCACGATGCCGATTGTCAATGCCTTGTCGGATTTTCTGCATCCCTGTCAGTTCATGACGGACATGTTCACGCTCGCCGAACGCTATGCGCCCGGCCGTCCGGAGCAGTATGCCGCGTCGCTCAAGGGCAAGAAGGTCGCGTTCCTTGGCGATACCGCCTGCAATATGGCGAACTCGTTTGTGCTTGGCGGCGCCGCCCTCGGCGTGGAAATCGCTTTAGCCGGTCCCGCTGGCTACGAGCCTCGTCCGGAGATCCGCGCGCAGCTCAAGGCCGACGGCTTGCAGGAAACCTTTACCTTCACGACCGACGCCGCCGCCGCCGTGCGTGGCGCGGACATGGTGTACACCGATGTCTGGGTGAGCATGGGTATGGAGGCCGAGAAGGCCGAACGTCTGAAGCTCATGCAGCCTTATCAGGTCAATGCGCAGCTGCTGACCCTCGCTAAGCCCAGTGCTTATTTCATGCACTGCCTCCCGGCGCACCCGGGCGAAGAAGTCTCCGCCGAGGTCTTGGCGAGCCCGCAGAGCATCATCTTTGACCAAGCCGAGAACCGCCTGCACGTGCAGAAGGCCATCCTCGCACACCTCGCTGCCCACCGCGGTTAATTTCTTTACCCATACAACATGAGCAAGCAGAAGAAAATCGTCCTCGCCTACTCCGGTGGCCTCGACACCTCCGTCCTCCTTTCCTGGATTAAGGACAAGCACAACGCCGAGATGATCGCGTTCTGCGCCGACATCGGCCAAGAAGATGAACTCAAGGGCCTCAAGCAGAAGGCCATGAAGACGGGGGCCTCCAAGCTGTACATCGACGACCTCCAGGCCGAATTCGCCCGCGACTTCATCTACCCGATGATGCAGGCCGGCGCCATCTACGAAGGCCAGTACTATCTCGGCACCTCCATCGCGCGTCCGCTCATCGCTAAGCGCATGGTCGAGATCGCCCGTAAGGAAGGCGCGACCGCCATTGCCCACGGCGCCACCGGTAAGGGTAACGACCAGGTCCGCTTCGAACTCACCTGTGCCGCCCTGGCCCCTGACCTCGAAATCATCGCGCCTTGGCGCAACGAGGCTTTCCGCAAGGACTTCCCGGGCCGCGCCGAGATGATCGCTTATTGCGCCGACCATAAGATCCCCGTCGAGGCTAGCGCCAAGAAGCCTTACTCCTCGGATCGTAATCTCCTACACATCTCCTACGAAGCCGGCATTCTCGAAGACCCTTGGATGGATGCGTTTGCGCCCGCCAATAAGGCGATGTTCAAACTCTCGGTTTCGCCGGAAGATGCGCCGAATAAGCCGGAGTACGTCGAACTCGAGTTCCGCCAAGGTGATTGCATCGCCGTCAACGGCAAGAAGCTCGATCCCCTCGGCGTCATGCGCACGCTCAATAAGCTCGGCGGCCGTCATGGCGTCGGCCGCGTTGACATGGTCGAGAACCGCTTTGTCGGCATGAAGAGCCGCGGCGTCTACGAGACCCCTGGCGGCACCATCCTGCACTTCGCCCACCGTCAGATCGAGTCGCTCACCATGGACCGCGAGGTTATGCACCTGCGCGACTCGCTCGTACCGCGCTACGCGACCCTCGTCTACAATGGCTTCTGGTATGCCCCCGAGCGCCTCGCGCTTCAGGCCCTCATCACGGAGTCGCAGCGCAACGTCACCGGCACGGTCCGGGTGAAGCTTTACAAGGGCGGTACGTACGTCGCTGGCCGCAAGAGCCCGCGTTCGCTCTACAACCCGCACATCGCCACGATGGAGGCGGATCCGACCAAGGCCTACAATCAGGACGACGCCACTGGCTTCATTCGTCTTAACGGCTTGCGCCTGCGGGTGAACTCTAAGGTCAACGGCGTCGCCAACCTCAGTAAGACGGTTCGCTAAAACTAGTAGATAGACAGAGATAGCAGGGCGTCCCGGTGGGGACGCCCTGCTTGTTTTAAATTGGAGGCGCGGGTCGGAATTGAACCGACGCATGGGGCTTTTGCAGAGCCCGGCCTTACCACTTGGCTACCGCGCCTAACAGACTGAAGCCCTTACGCTGTCCAGCAGAGTCCGCCTTTCAAGGGTTTTTGTGCGAGGGCTTCCCTTTCCCCAAAACTTAGCCTAGAAGAGGGCATGTCCCAGCCACCTTTCCGTGTCGGCCTCGGTTACGACATCCACCCCTTGGTGGCTGGTCGCCCCTGTATCTTGGGTGGGGTGAAGATTCCCTCGGATGTCGGCCCGGACGGTCATTCCGACGCCGACGTCTTGCTGCATGCCGTGGCGGACGCGATTTTTGGCGCGGCTGGCCTGCGTGACATTGGGCACTATTTCCCCAACAACGATGCCGCCCTTGCCGGGATGGATTCAGCGATCATCGCCCGTCGGGCGGTAGCCGAGGC
>CAMDWM010000009.1:0-32496 GCA_945878755.1 Akkermansia muciniphila | reverse complement strand
AGGAGGATGATACGCTGACCGTTAAAATCGACTTGGAGTAAGCGATCCTTGAGCGTGAGTGTGTAGCGATTCCACTCACCGACTGGCTTGACCATATTCTTGGACGGGGCCATCGCTCTGATAATCCCGCCGCAGTCATGGTTACCGGGCGTGGCCAAGCCATAAGTGTCGAGCACTTGGAGCTCGATGCCCTTATCCACTGGATTGAGCGGGTCAGCGACACAGAAAAAGACGCCGGAATTACCTTTAGGCTCAATCTTGAATTCGAGATCGAGCACGAAGTCGCGGTATTTCTTTTCGGTGAAGAGGTAGGCATCAAAACGCTTCCAGCCCGTCTCACCGGCCCGCGGCTTTAACGTGACCGACCCGTCCGTATCGTAGACCCAATTACCCTTGGTCTTCCAGCCCGCCAGGTCTGTGCCGTTAAACAATGGAGTGAAGCCCGGCGCGTCGGCCGCGGGATGCGTCACCGCGATTGCCGGGGCCGAGACCGGGTAAGGATCCTTCGCCGGAGCGGCGTTGAGGACAGCGGCGAGGCCGCATAAGCAGAGGAGGGTTTTCATATCAGAGAGTCAGTAAGGCGGTGGGGCAAAGCTGGGGGTCGAGTCGCTCGGTCAGCGCTGCGCGAATGACGGCTTCCGTCCGCGGGACCTGGCCTTGAAAAACCTGCACGCCATTCACCGACACGGTCACGGGCTCATCCAGGTTGAGCAGTGCATCGCTGAGGCGGAGGGCGGTGCCTTTAGGTACGTCGCCAGTCAACGCGATGGCCTGCCCCTTGACGGTGGCAACCATCTTCTGGCCAGGCTTCGTGGTGTCCGCGGGCACTTGGAGCCAATAGAATTGATGGTGCGTCACGCCCGTCTGCACCCAGATAACCTTTTTCGGCCAGGCTTGGCGCGTGAACTTGGCCATCCACGGCAAAGCCTCCGCATCCTTCAGGCTCATCCAATGGGGCAGGCCTTCGTAGACCCGGCCCAAGTGTTCATAGCCCTCTGGGTCCTCCTGCTGCAGGCGACCCAATTCGGCAATCTTCTCGGCGACGACTTTATTGCGATTGTAGGCCGCGTCAGCGCCCCCGACGAACATCGCAAAAGGCAGGTTACGCACGCCGAGCGTGTTCACGCCATTGGTATGGCCTGCCATCATTGCGGCGGCCGCGAAACGGTCCGGCATCCGTGGAGCTAATTGCCAGACGCCATCGCCCCCAGCCGAATAACCTAATAAATAGACCTTGGCGGGATGCACGCCGCGCACGGCGACAAAATCATCAATCAAACGGGCGAACATCGGGTCGATGTGCCCCTCATGCCAAAGGTTCCAAGTATTGGTCGGGGCGCGGGGCGCCACGACGATGCCTTCCGCCGGGGCATAGAGCCGAATCTGATTTTTCCACTGTTGGTCATTAACCGCGGCCGGCGCACCCCCGCCACCGTGCATTGAAATCCACAGGCTACGCTGACCTTCCGGCGCGAGGTTAAATTCCTTTTCCAACCAGCGGAGAGACTTGTCGCCGAGTTTGAGTTCCTTCGCGGCGACCTCGGGCCCGCGCTCTTTCTTGAGCTCGCCCGTCCGCTCAGCGGCGATCACCGCGACGGCCGCTTCGGCCTGACTGCGCGTAAGACCCTCCGCGGCTGGCAAGGCCAAGCTAGGCAGGCAAAGAAGCAGCATGTGGGGCAACAGGCGATGCATGACGCCAAGTTGGCGGTCGAGCTTGGGTGTGGCGAGCCATCTTCGGCATCGACCACCCCAATGTCATACCATTTATATGACAACATCATGGTCCGCCCCGCCCTGCTCAGCCTACTAATCCTGCTGTCCGCCTGCCAGGCAATCCCGCAGCACCCCCCTAACCTCGTCGTCGAAGGTGTCCCGGCCATCACCCCGGAACTCAAGGCAGAGCTCGAGCCCTACGCCAATCTCGGTGGCGCCAGCTTCCGCGGCTGGGCGACCACTCAGCGCACCATCTTGGTGACCACCCGCATCGGGGACGCCTCCCACCTGCATGTGATGTCTGCGCCGTTGGCGAAACGCACCCCGCTCACCCGCGGACCCGACACGGTACGCAGCGGGAAGTTCCAGCCGAACGGCACGCTGCTGCTGTATTCCGTCGACAAGGGCGGCGATGAGAACTTCCAGCTTTGGTTGACCGACACCGCCCGGCCCGAGCAGGCGGCGAAGCGCTTGACCGACGGCAAGTCGCGGAACACCGATCCGACCTGGTCGAAGGATGGCAAGCTGATTGCCTTCAGCTCCAATCGACGTAACGGCAAAGACAGCGACATCCTCATCGCCGATGCACGTAGTCTCGGCGAGCCGCGCGAACTCGTCCGCCTGGACGCCGGCGGCTGGGCACCAGTCGACTGGACCGCAGACGGCAAGTCCTTGCTGGTTCGGCAGAGCCTCGGCAACGCCGCGTCGCGCCTGTGGAGCGTCGAAGTGGCAACGGGCAAACGCACGCAAGTCAGTCCGAAAGGCGTCTCCTGCCTCTACCAGCAAGCCGTCTTCGCTGAAGGCGACCAGGCGATCTATGCCTTGACCAACCATGGATCCGACTTCCTTTCCGTGATGCGCCTGGAAGTCGCGTCCGGGAAACTTACCCTCTTGGTGCCAGAACCCAAGTGGGACGCCGAAGAACTCGCCGTATCATCTAACGGTAAGCGGCTCGCCTTCGCCATGAACGTGGAAGGTTTCTCGCAACTACGTTGCTGGAATCTTGAGACCGGCAAGGAAATCCCCGTGCCGACCCTCAAGCCCGGCGTCCTCAGCAACCTCGCTTGGCGCGCGGGCAGCCATGAGCTCGGCTTCACCTTGAACAGCGAAGACTCCGCCAGCGATGCTTGGTCGCTGGATCTCGATGCGGGTGCGCTCACCCGCTGGACGAACCGGACGACGAAGCCCAAAAAGGAAATCCCCGTGACCCAACCGGAAGTCGTACGCACGCCGAGCTTCGATGGGCTCAGCATCCCCTCCTTAGTCTACTACCCTGACGCCAAGAAGTTCCCTGGGAAGCGCCCCGTGCTGATGTTCTTCCACGGCGGCCCAGAAGGACAATCGCGCCCGGGCTACCGCGGCTCGGCACTCTATTACCTCAACGAACTCGGCGTGGCGCTAGTCTATCCAAACATCCGTGGCTCGACTGGCTATGGACGCACCTTCCTGAGCCTCGACGATACCGTTAAGCGTGAGGATGCGGTAAAGGACGTCAGCGCCGTACTCGATTGGGTCGCCAAATCCGATCGCCTCGACCCCAAGCGCGTCGCGGTCTACGGCGGCAGCTACGGTGGCTTCATGAGCCTAGCTTGCCTCACGAACTACCCCGACCGCTTCCGTTGCGGCATCGATAATGTCGGTATTGCCAACTTCGTCACCTTCCTGCGGGACACTGCGGATTACCGCCGCGCCAATCGCCGGCTGGAGTACGGCGATGAAACTAAGCCCGAGGTCCGCGCCTTCCTTGAGCACATCTCGCCTGCGAACCACGCCGCCCGGATCCGCGCGCCCCTGCTTATCATCCAAGGGCGCAATGACCCTCGCGTCCCCTTCACCGAGGCGGAGCGCATGCGGGACGCCATCCGGGCCCAGGGCGGGCGCGTCTGGTTCGTGATGGCGAACGACGAAGGCCACGGCTTCGCGAAGAAGTCGAATACCGACTTCCAATTCCAAGCCACGGTCCTCTTCCTGAAGGCCAACCTCCTGGACTGACCGGCGGCTATTAGACAATAAATGACGGCGTCCGGGGGAGATTCCCCTCGCAGTCCGCGGGATAATCTCCGAGAACAGATACCTTGACCGCGCCCCGCGGTCAATCCCCCTACCCCTACCATGAACTGCGTGAAGAAACTCACGGCGGCGCTGCTGCTGTCACTCCCCGCCCTCGCCCATGCCGGCGAAGCGGATATCCGAATCCCCGACCTCGCGAAGACGACGTTCCTCGGCGGCACGGTTACTGGCCCACAAATCCTGTGGTTCGGCCTGATCGTCTGCGCTCTCGCGACCGCCTACGGTTGGTGGCAGTACCTGCAGACGCGTGCGCTCCCGGTCCACGGCTCTATGTCGGCGGTCTCCGATATCATTTGGGAGACGTGTAAGACCTACCTCTGGCAACAGGGCAAATTCCTCGCCGGCCTCTGGGTGCTCATCGCCGGTTGCATGACCTACTACTTCGCCGGCCTCGAGCATAAGGACGCCTCCTCCGTCGCAGTGATCCTCGCGGCTTCGGTCCTCGGTATCCTTGGCAGCTACGGCGTCGCATGGTTCGGCATCCGCATCAACACCGTCGCCAATTCGCGCGCCGCCTTCTCCGCCTTGCGCGGCAATCCGCTTGCCACGTTGCTCATCCCGCTGAAGTCCGGCATGAGCGTGGGCCTGCTGCTCGTCGCCATCGAGCTCTTCTTCATGATCGGGATCCTCCTGTTCCTACCCCAGGATCTCGCAGGACCCTGCTTCATCGGCTTCGCCATCGGCGAGTCCCTGGGCGCCTCCGCCCTCCGTATCTGCGGCGGTATCTTCACCAAGATTGCGGACATCGGCGCCGACCTAATGAAGATTGAATTCAAGCTACCAGAAGACGATCCCCGCAACCCCGGCGTCATCGCCGACTGCACTGGCGACAACGCGGGCGATTCCGTTGGTCCGACTGCGGACGGTTTCGAGACCTACGGCGTCACTGGCGTGGCCCTCATCGCTTTCCTCGCGCTGGCCCTGGCCGCCAATCCCGCGCTGTGTGCGACCCTGATCATCTGGCTCTTCGCCATGCGCATCCTGATGGTGATCACCTCGCTCCTTAGCTACTGGATCAACGACGCCGTGAGTCGGGCTATCTGGGGTCAGGCCAAGGACTTCAACCTCGAGCAGCCGCTGACGAACCTCGTCTGGATTAGCTCGCTGGTCTCGATCGCGATTACGTACCTCGCCAGTTACTTCCTCCTCGTCGACCAAGGCGGCGGCCTCTGGTGGGTGCTGTCCACGATCATCTCGCTCGGCACGCTCGCCGGCGCGCTCATTCCTGAGTTCACCAAGGTGTTCACCTCGACCGAGAGCCGCCACGTAAAGGAAGTCGTGACGTCATCCAACCAAGGAGGCGCTTCGCTCAACATCCTCTCCGGCCTCGTCGCGGGCAACTTCTCCGCCTTCTGGACCGGACTCTGCATCCTCGGCCTGATGTTCGGGGCGTATCTGCTCTCCACGCATGCCGCTGTCGCCGCGCTGATGCCGGCACAATTCGCCTTCGCGGCCCCAATCTTCGCATTTGGCCTCGTCGCCTTCGGCTTCCTAGGCATGGGCCCTGTGACCATTGCGGTCGACTCGTTCGGCCCGGTCACCGACAACGCCCAATCGGTCTATGAGCTCTCGCAGATTGAGAAGCAGCCCGGCATCGCCGCCGAGCTCGAACGCGACTTCGGCTTCCGCCCCGACTTCGAAGGCGCCAAGCACCAACTCGAAAAGGGTGACGGAGCCGGCAACACCTTCAAGGCGACCGCCAAGCCCGTGCTCATCGGTACCGCCGTTGTCGGAGCGACCACGATGGTCTTTGGCATCATCATGATGCTGCAGGAGCATTACCGGGCGATTGACGCGAAATTTAACGTCTTGGAGAAGCTCTCGCTGGTCCACCCCGAGGCCCTCATGGGACTCCTCATGGGCGGCGCAGTGATTTACTGGTTCACCGGCGCCTCCATGCAGGCCGTCGTTACCGGCGCCTACCGCGCGGTGGTCTACATTAAGGAGAACATGAAGCTCGACGCGACGACGGCGACGACGGAGTCCTCCAAGGAAGTGGTCCGCATCTGCACGCAGTACGCGCAGATGGGTATGACGAACATCTTCATCGTCATCTTCTGCTTCTCGCTGTCCCTCGCGCTCTTTGACCCGTTCTTCTTCATTGGCTACCTGGTGGGCATGGCCTTTTTCGGCCTCTTCCAGGCCATCTTCATGGCCAACGCCGGCGGCGCTTGGGACAACGCTAAGAAGATCGTCGAGGTCGACCTCAAGGCCAAGGGCACCCCCCTCCATGCGGCCACGGTCGTCGGCGATACGGTCGGCGATCCATTCAAGGACACGTCTTCGGTCTCCCTCAACCCGGTCATCAAGTTCACGACGCTCTTCGGCCTACTCGCCGTCGAGATCGCGGTGAAGATGCCGGCCGGACCGAAGCTGCTCCTCGGGAGCGCGATTTTCTTGGTCGCCCTCTTCTTCGTCTACCGGAGCTTCTACGGCATGCGCATCCCGGTGGCGGACAAGGCCCACTGACCTGGTCAGCCGGCGGCCCCCGAGGGCTCCCCGACCGGGGAGCCCTTCTTTTTACCCTTCAAGCGAGGGGTGATGTTATTTTTAAAACCGCCGGCGACCCGCTGGCCAAACTCTGGCCGCCGGACAAGGAGGCCATCGTCGACGGCTTCAGACACCTACTGCGAACGGAAGGTGGCAGCGTGAGCGCCTGCGATGGCGAGGAGGTCCCGCCGCGCCAAAGGCTCAGTGATCGCTGGGGTGCCGCTGCATCCGCTCGCCCCAGGCGAAGAGGATCATCGAAAGCAGGAAGACCGCGTGGATGATGGCCTGCCAGAGGATGACCTTCTCGTCGCCGGCAGTCATCGGCTCTCCAGCGGCGGCCGCCGAGGTAATGTCGATGAAGCTCTTCAGGAGGTGGATGGCCGAGATACTCGCCAAGCTGCCGGCGAGTTTCACCTTCAGCGTGTTCGCGTTGATGTGGTCGAGCCAGTCTGGGCGGTCGCCGTTTTCGCCGAAGTCAATCCGGCTGACGAACGTCACGTAGCCACCGACGACGACCATGTTCACGAGATTAGCCACCATGGAGATATCGACTAGGGAAAGGATGCCCAACATGATGGAGCTCTCCGTCGCGGTCGCGAACCCGGCGAGCAGGTGGATTAATTCTTGGACACTCTTCCACGCATAGGCGATGGCGGCAAAGATGAGGGCGACGTAAATCGGGGCCTGCACCCAGCGGCTGGCGAAAATAAAATACTCCAGGCCATGCTCCAATTTCTGGGCAATCCCGTCGGACTTTGCGTCTTTAGACATAGCGTTAGAATTAGTATTCTAATCCCTTCGTCAAGCCGTGGTGACGTCAAACGCCCGCGCTCGCCGCGGCCTCGCCAAGCGGGTCGGCGTCTGGCTCCCGCAGGTAGGCATCGGCCTTGGCCGAAACAATCACGCCATAATTAATCGTGCCTAACCAACCCGACATGATGATGCCGACGCTACCGGCGTGGTACAGCCCACCCACTTGCTCGGGCAGCCCCATCGATACCTTGAGCCCTTCGAACTTCGTACCAAAGGAAGTGCCACCCACGTGACGGACGTAGCGGTTGACCGTGCGGGGGGTGGCCGCCTCGGCGTGGTCGACCTTAGCGCGAATATCGGGGATGAACTTCTCCAGCCCGCGGAAGGATTCCTCAATGACGCGTGCCTTGTGCGTCTGGTAATCAGCCTCGGAGAGGTTCGCCCAATCCTCGTACTGCTGATTGACCGAAGTGACGATCGCGTAACGGGGGATCTTAGTGTGGGGACGGGTATCCGGATAGTAGACCGAATAGGTCCGCGAGGTCGTATGGAAGTCGATGAGCTCCCGACTGGAGAACGGCTTCGCCTCGGAGGTGAAGACGAGGTCACCGATGTGCGGGATACTCTCGCCCGTCCGCACGCCCATGTAGACTTGGCAGGAGGACGTATTGACGCGGACCTGGCGGGCCTGCTCGAGGAAGGAGTCATCGAAGGCCGTGGCGTCCGTCAGCTTCAGGACGGTGTCCTTAATATTCGCATTGGAGACGACCGTGGCACAGGCCACTTCGGCCTCTTCGCCCAACCGCGTGCCGCGGAGCTTCACGCCCACCACCCGGCGCCGACCGGCGGCGTCTTTCTCGACGAGGACCTTCTCGACGAGCACGTTACGGCGGATGTCGACCCCATTGGCCTTCATCTCCACCGTCATCAGGTTGATCATCGTATCCGTGCCACCCTGGAAGATGAACACGCCCTTCGACATGAAGTTCGAGAAGACGATGCCGAACGTGATGGCCGGGTCGTCGAGGGTCGAGCCATTGGCGTAGGCAATCGGCTCGAGCAGGAGACGTTGGATATCGGGGCGACCGGGAAAGAACTGTTCGAAGAGCTCGCGCGTCGTGCGCGGGTCATTGTCGTAGTAGTTCATCTCCCGAAGGTGGGCGAAGAACGCCTCCACGGTCTCGGCCGGGACGCGGAACTGCTCGATCATAATCCGCGTGAAGTCCGCGCGGTCGAACGTCGTCCGGACGTCAAAATCCGGATTGATAAAACGGACGTCGCTGAGCTGATGAATACGGTCGGAGATTTCCTTGGTCCAGTACCGCCGGGTCGATTTGATCATCCCATGCGGGAAGCCGTGCAGGGAGATATCGAACACATGGCCGCCGGCGCGCTTAAAGAAAGTCGCCAACCCGCCGAGCTGGTAATGGTGCTCGAGCAGCAGGACCTTCCGGCCGAACTTGGCGAGGTTGTTCGCGGCCGTCATCCCGCCCAGACCGGCGCCAATGACGACGGCGTCGTAGCGAGGGAGCAGGTTTTCGAAAGGCGAAGGCATCGGATAGGGACAGGTAGAAAGAAACGGGCGGAAGGCAAAGCCGAAACCCGTTTGCAGGCGGCCTTTAAGGCGTCCGGAGGCTCCAGCCGGCCCGCGTCTTGGACAGCACCACCGGCCGCCCGAACAACTCAGCCAGCTGCGGACGACGCAGGACTTCGGCGACGGGGCCGGCGGCCAGCTTGGTGCCCTTCCGCAAGAGTAACGCGTGCGTAAACACCGGGACGATTTCCTCGACGTGGTGGGTGACGAGCACGATGGACGTACGCTTGGCCACCGTCGGCAGCCGCTGTAGCAACGCCAAAAAATCTGCCCGCGCCGCCGGGTCGAGGCCCGCACAAGGCTCGTCTAATATCAGTAAGGCTGGCTGACCGATCAACGCCCGCGCAATGAGTACGCGCTGACGCTCGCCTTGGGAGAGATGCCCGTAGGGACGGGAAGCCAGCGCACCGACCTTCAGCCGCCGCAACATCGTACGGGCGCGCGCCAAGATTGCTGCGGGCGGGCGACGCCAAAGGTTGATGACCCCATCGACCCCCCCAGCGACGACGTGCAGGGCGGGTTCGGCCGGCTGCACCAGCGCTGCGATGGACGGGCCCGCCAAGCCGATGCGCCGGCGCAGTTCTCGCCAGTCGCTGCGACCGAACGTTTCCCCGAGGACGGTGACCCGCCCGGACGTCGGCGCGAAATAACCGGTCAGCGCAGCCAGTAACGAAGACTTGCCCGAACCATTCGGGCCGAGGAGCACCCAGTGCTCGCCGGCACGCACCGTCCAATCGATACCCTTAAGGATGACCTTACCTTCGCGAGCGATGCGCAGGCGGGCGACCTCGAGGACAGGCGGGAGCGGCGGCTTCATGGGCTCACCTTATTAGGGTGGGCTCGGTCCGACTTCCAAGTCACAAAGCGCGCACGCCCATCCTTGCCCTCCGCCCCGAGGTCTGTTTATGATTCATGGATGCGCTGGGCAACCCCACTCCTCCTTGGCCTGTGCCTCGCCCTGGGGGCAGCGGAGAAACCGACGCCGGCGCCGATCTCGCCAGCTGACTTGGCTGAGCTCGACCAACTTCGGCAAAAGTCGCGGGAGGACACGGTGCCGCCCACCGCCGTGCCGCTACCAGCGCCCGCGAACGGCGCCATGAGTCGGGAGGACCAAGCGGAGTTCGACGCCTTGCGCTCGCAAATCAAGGCCCGCCAAACGGAGACCACCGGCGGACGGCCCATCCTAGTGCAACTCCTTCACGCAGAACTCGAAGGTTTAGAACTAGTGATGGTACTCGACGCGCCAGTACCTACGCCGGTCGTCATCTTTGGCAGCGGCCACACCTTAGGCCAAAAGTTCAGCGTCACCGGAACGTTCAGCGGCGCAGCGAAGTTCGAAGGCGCCTACTACTCCTTACTCAAGACCAGTGAGCCCGTGGTAAACGTCCTAACGTCCAAGGAAGTCCCCAAGGTAGCCCTAGACCCCCACCCCGTCTTGGGTGCGACCGATGGTGAATCCGACGATGGCTTCGGTGGCTTCCAACTCAGCAACATCCTCTTCGCAGGCTTCGCCGCCATCTCGCTCGCCATTGTTACCCTCAAGGTCAAAGCCAAGATCGTTGCCATGAAGGGCAAGAAATCCCGCCGTCGCTAAAAGCCAGCGACTGCTTGTTCCCCGCTGTGGCGAGGAATACCCTAGAAGGTTTGCAGGGAACGCCAAAAAGGACTTCGGTGTCCTATCCCCATGAAGTCCCTCCTGCCCCTCCTCCTAGCCCTCACGGGTTTCGCGGCCTCGACCGAGTCCGCGCTGAAGTTTGCGGACCCGAAGCCGCAAGCCTACAGCCTGACCCTGCGGGCGAGCGAGATTGACCCGCGCTGCAAGTCGCATCCAGAAGTCGGGTTTGTCCTCGAGGCGGCCGGCAAGCCCGCCGACACCCAACGAGCCACCGTCGACACGCGGGTTGCACCGCGGGGCCAGCTCGTGATTTGGCTCATGGGCCACAGCCAGCCACTCGCCGAAAAGGTCAATAGCTACGGCCTGCACTACATCCAGGTCGCCTATGCGCGCGAGTGGTTCGCCAAACTCAACACTGAGCCGCTCGAAGACTCGCAGCACCTCGGCAACATCCGCCTCGAAGCCACCACTGGCCGGGATGCGTCCAAGGCTATCGACATCCCCGTACCCGACAGCATGCAGGAACGCGCGTTTCAACTCGTGAAGGCGCTCGCCAAGGCCAACTCGCCAGGCCGCTGGGAATTCTTCCTCACGAAAGATGGTAAAGCCCTCGATTGGGAAAAAGTGATCGTCTCGGGCGCCTCGCACGGCGCGACTTCTTCGGCCCGTTTCGGCATCGCGCAGAAGTGCGCGCGTATTGTGATGTTCTGCGGCCCGCGCGACCAGCTCGACGATTGGCAAGCACTGCCTTCGGCGACTCCATCTAACCGTTTCTTCGGCTACAGCCACGTGCTCGACAGCGGCTGGAGCGGCGACCATTACCCGCGCTCTTGGTTGCTCATGGGCCTGAACAAGTTTGGCCCCATCGTGAATACCGACGAAGCGAAGGCCCCTTACGGCAACTCGCGCCGCCTGATCACCAAGTACGACGTCAAAGGCGATGCCAACAAAGGCCACAGCTTCGTCCAAGTCGGTAAGAACCCGCCCAAGGACGCCAAGGGCGTGCCGGTGCAGGAAGACGTCTGGCGCTACCTCTACACTTCCCCCGTCGACGAAGTCGGCAAGCCGGTCCCGGCCGAGACCGAGACCCGCATGAATCTGCGGAAGAAGAAGTGAGCCCCTTACCGAGGCTTGCCCTCGGATGGCTTTCTCCCGTTGGATGACCTGACATCGCCGTGGCCATCCGCATCGACCTACTTACCCTCTTCCCGGCCATGGCCGACGGCTTCCTCCGGGAATCCGTCATCGGACGTGCCATTGAAAAGGGCACCCTCGGGTTCAAGGCCCACGACCTACGTCAGTACTCGAAGGATAAGCACCGGAAGGTCGACGACATCCCGTATGGAGGTGGTCCAGGCATGCTGATGACCTGCCAGCCCCTTTTTGATGCCGTGGACGCCTTGGCCACCCCCGGTTGCGAGGTCATCTACCTTTGCCCCGACGGGGAGCAGCTGACCAACCCCTTAGCCCGGGAGTTAGCCCAAAAAAGCCATTTAATCCTCATTTCTGGCCATTATGAAGGGATCGACCAGCGCTTCCGGGACCGCAAGGTTACCCGCGAAATCTCGATTGGTGACTACGTTTTGACCAACGGCACCCTCCCGGCCTGCGTCCTAGTGGATTGCATCGGCCGGCAAATCCCTGGGGTCCTCGGCGAGGAAAACTCCTTGACTGGGGATAGCTACAACGGCAAGTTGCTCGCCTTTCCGCAGTACACCAGACCCGCTGTTTATGATGGTCTCGAGGTGCCCCCGGTCCTCCTAGGAGGACACCACGCCGAAATCGAAAAGTGGCGCCGGGTAAAGCAAATCGAGAAGACAAAGCACCGCAGGCCCGACCTACTGGAAGACCAAGAACACCAGCCATGAGCAACCATCCCCTCCTCCAATACGCCACCCAATCGCAGCTGAAGCCCGGCCGCGGTCACGACACTTTCAAGGTCGGTGATGGCGTCCGCGTCTCCACCAAGGTCCGCGAAGGCGACAAAGAGCGCACCCAGCTGTTCTCCGGCATCGTGATCTCCCGCAAGGGCGGCAACGTCCAAGAAACCTTCACCGTTCGCCGCATCTCCTTTGGCGAAGGCGTTGAGCGCACCTTCCCGGTCCACTCCCCGAACATCGAAAAAATCGAAGTCGAGCGCGTGTCCCAGGTCATGAAGGCCCGCCTCTTCTACCTCCGCGATCGCCACGGTAAGTCCGCTACCAAGGTTAAGGAAAAGCGCTACGACCCGTCGGCTGCAGCCGAGGTCAAGTAAGCGCTCCCTGCGCCGACCAAAAGCCCCGCTTCCGGGGCTTTTTTATACCTAAAGATAAAGGCCTAGTATCTTAAACGACTGCAATCAGGCAAATCAACCTGCTGTTAATAAGTTACTTGCCCTGCATAGAGTCGTTTCAGGTTCCCACGGGGGGCTATAAGTTTTTTCGGAAAACGCCGCCTGCAGGCTTGACTCCCCCCTTCCCGCCTGCGTCTTTCCACATCCCTCGTTTGGCTAGCCCAAGCGTCCGGCAACTCCCTCCCTCTTCCTAACTACAATGCTTCGCATCCGCCTCCAACGTTTCGGTACCAAAAACGAGCCGACCTATCGCCTCGTCGTTGCCGAACAGAGCGTCCGCCGTGACGGTCGCTTCGTCGAAGTCCTCGGCCACTATAACCCTGGCGCCCGCGGTAAGGCCATCCCTCTCGTCATCAACGTCGAGCGCGTCGACCATTGGGTCAAGCTCGGTGCCCAGCCATCCGACACCGCGAAGTCGCTCGTGAAGCGTGCCCGTGGTGCCGCTGCCGCTGCTCCGAAGGCCTAAGTCCCCTCTACACGGCGGAAACGCCCACCCTGACGACGTCACACCCTGCCCACCAGCAGGGTGTTTCGTTTGGTGGGGTCAGTGAGCCAGCTCAGTTGACCTTCGTCCAACCGCCTTCGCCGTTCTTCTCCAGCTTCTGAAAGCCCGCCTGCGCTAAGCGCTTATCGGAAACGGCCTGCTTCATGGCTCCTTCACCATAACGAATCGTCAAGCTCGGCGAAGCGAGGAGGCGGCGGCAGGCCTCCTTGGTAACCGGGTGCTGAGTGAAATCCGACGCTTCCGTCGGCAGATCGACCTCAAATTCGTCACCCTCGGTGCCGTCGGCCTTGAGCACGATATAACGACGCAACGGCATGTTATTTCTTGGCCGTACGCGGGTCAAAAGCATCGCGTAAACCATCCCCGAGGTAACTGAGCGAGAGTAAGGTTCCGGCAAAGACGACCGAAGGGATGAACAGCAGCCAAGGGCACTGCTCCATGACGTCGGAACCTTCCTTGATCAGCATCCCCCAAGAGGTCATCGGCGACTTCACGCCGAGGCCTAGGAAGCTGACGAAGGCCTCGAGCAGCATGACGCCTGGGACGGTAAGGGTCGCATAGACCGCGATAGTGCCGGAGAGGTTTGGTAGGTAATGGCGCAGGACAACACCCCGGCGCGATTGGCCCAAGGAAACTGCCGCCTCAACAAATTGGCGGTTCTTCAGCGAACGGGTCTTGGTGCAAACGATACGAGCCATCGTCAGCCAAGATACGCCGCCCACCGCCAAGAAGATCATCCAGATATTCTGCCCAAAGATCACGGTGCAGAGAATGACGATGAGCGTCAGCGGGAGGGTGCTCACGATATCGACCACCCGCATGGCGAGGTCCTCGAACCGTCCGCCGATTTCTGCGGCGACGACACCGTAGATCACCCCGACGAACAGCGCGACAGTCGTGGCAATCAAGCCGACGGAGATGGAAATCATCCCGCCTTGCAGCAGGCGGGCGAGCAGGTCGCGCCCCAAGAGGTCCGTCCCCAACCAATGCGCAGCACATGGGGCCACCGGGCCGAGCGCGAGGTCTTGCGCCTTGTAGTCGGGTAGCAGGTGCAGGGCCGTCAGGAGCGGTGAACTAAAGCAGAGGGCGGCGATGCCGACCAAGAGCCACAGCGCGATCACTGGAGTGCGATCGCGCTGGAAGCGTTGCCAGCCGGTTTCGGTCGGAGCGGAGGCGTTGGTCACGGTGGTGCTCATTGGCGGTCGCGCGCGGTGCGCGGGTCGAGGGCGGCCTTCGCGAGGTCGGCCACTAGGTTAAGGCAGAGTAAAGCGACCGCGTAGAGTAACGTCGTCCCGAGGATGACGGGAACGTCACGGTTGATGATGGCGGTGACAAAGAGTCGGCCGACACCGGGAACGTCGAAGAGGGATTCGACGACAAAGGAGCCGGAGACCAAGGCGGCGGCGGCGGGCCCGAGGTAAGTGACGACGGGCAAAATGCCGTTCCGCAGCGCATGCACGAAACGCACTCGCATCGGCGACACGCCCTTGGCGCGCGCGGTGCGCACGTAATCCAAGGTGTAAACTTCCATGAGTTCACCGCGCGTCAAGCGCGCCAAGGGCGCAGCGGTGATGAGGCCCAAAGCCAACGAAGGCAGCACCAGGTGGGACACCGAACCCCAACCGCACGGAGGGAACCAACCGAGCTGGAGTGAGAAAACTAAAGCGAGCAAAGGTCCGAAAACAAAGGACGGCACGCAGATACCAATCAACGCAAACCCCATGGGTACGCGGTCCATCCAGGTATTCGGGCGGGACGCCGCAATCACCCCGATGGGGATGCCCACGAGGATTGCGATGAGCAAGGAAAGCGACCCCAAGACGACCGAGACGGGGATGCGCTCGCCGATGATCTGGTTCACCGTCCAGCCAGGGTACTTCATCGAAGGGCCCAGCGAGCCTTGGGCGAGATTGCCGATATAGTTACCGAGTTGCACGTGGAGCGGCTGGTCGAGTCCGTAGTAGGCCTCGACCTGCTTCTTTACTTCCGCTGGCATCGGGCGTTCCTTATCGAACGGACCACCGGGCACCGCATGCGCTAAAAAGAAGGTGGTGACGACCACGACCAAGAGGACGGGGACCATTTCAGCCAGCCGCTTGAGGACGTAGAGAAACATCGGGGCGAGGCCAGCGTGGGACGGATGAGGTGGGTTGCAAGCCTGCGGGACTAAGGCTGCTTATCTTTGGCCGCCTTGGCACGGCGCTCCATTTCCTCAATGGATAGAGCAGCCGGCAGGCCATTCGCCTCCGCCCGCACCCACCCCATGCGGGCGGACACAGCTTCCAACTCCTTGGGATTCAGTTTACCCTCCGCCTTCAGGCGGGCCTGACGCTCGGCGCTATCCCGCTCCATCTGCGCTTGGGCATCATTCTGCACGTAAGTCTTAAAGACCCCACAGCCCGCCAGCATCAAGGCCGCGGCAAAGGTGAGGAGGGTCTTCATGCGCGCAGATTAATCAGCGAGGTGAGTGGGGCTCAAGAGCGTACAAGCCGGGGGGCGACCGAACCAATGCCGACGCTGGGCGATAAAGTTATAGACGGCGTCGGCCAAAAAGGTGGGCACCCAAGCGAGTGACCAAGCCAAGAGACCCCAACCGCCCCCCAAGCACCGCAGCATGCATAAAATGGCGGCCGACCGAACCAGCCGGTGCGAGCCGACCCAAGCCACCACCGTCCCCTGATCGCCCCCAGGGGGCTCGCCGAGGATGCGGGCAGTCTCCCCCGCGTTCGTCGCGAAAACCATGGTCCCACGGGTATCGCGGGCTGAGAACCATTGGGCCGACCGATTACACAAAGCACAGTCTCCATCAATCAAGACGATGATAGGGGGAGCCTCCATACTCCCTGAATGAGCCAAAATTGGCGGGGAGTGAAGGCCTTTCGGCGTTTCCAGGCCCGAACCACTAAAAGCGAGGGAAAGCGCTTGTCACGGGAGCCTCGGACTGCCAAATAAACCCTTCCTACTGGCCGGAAGGGTATCCAAGTGGCTAAAGGTCGCGGACTGTAAATCCGTTCAGCTTCGCTGTTCGTGGGTTCGAATCCCACCCCTTCCACCAGCAGGATAAATTAGACGACGCCCCCGACTCCGGGGGCGAAATCGTTAAATCCGCGTTGACTCCGAGGGCCGCCCACGGCTTCCCTACTGACACACATGGCCAACATCAAAGCTAACCAGAAGAGCATCCGCCAAACCATTGCTCGCGCCGCCCGCAACAAGATCGTCCGCACCCGCCTCAAGGGCCTCGTCAAGGGCTTCGTCGCTGGCGCGGCTTCCGCCAGCCCTGCCGCCGTGGCTTCCGCCGCCGACAAGGCCGCTAAGACGGGCGTCATCCATCGCAACAAAGCGAACCGCATCAAGGCTCGCCTCGCGAAGAAGCTGGCTGCCGCCAAGAAGTAAGAGATGCCTTGCGGGCCTCTCCACAACCCCGCCGTCTGAGACGCCGGGGTTTTTTGTTTTAGGATGAGCCAGCTCCCTTCCTCCATCGGCTTCCCGTCGGGAGTCTTCGGCGTGGCGCCTTTGCGGCTCGACGTTCTCACGCATGGGCTAGGCTGGGTCGCCCTCAATAAGCCAGTTAATTTACCCAGCGACGACCATCCCTGGCAGGAAAATGCCGCCCACTTAGTCGGCGAACTCCGCGTCCAACTTGAACTAGAGAAACCCGAGGTCGTTAAGCTCGGGCTGAAAGAGCCCGCCGTGGCCTTCGGTCCGGAGCCGCAAGTCTCCGGGTTGCTCATCCTCGCAGATCGGGCCAGTACGCTCGCCGCGTGGCGCGAGGCCATCGGGTCGTTTCAACTTAACTTTACTTACGAGTTCATCGCCCGCACCGAAGAGGCCCCCGCCGAAGGCGGGCTCTGCGACCTGCCGCTGGGCATGGACGACACGCGCGGGCGCGCCTTCGTCTCGCATCGGCTCGGCAAACAAGCCGAGACGACCTTTCACGGCGGAGAGCTTTTCAATCGCTGGCGGCGCTGGACGGCGACCACGCGCTTCCCGCGTCGTGACCAAATCCGCGCCCACGCCAACGAATGCGGACTGCGTATCGCCGGCGAACTCGAATACGCCCGCTCTGGCCGCGTGACGCTCACCGATACGACCCGGCGCGGTCGCCTGAACAAGGGTGAAGATAAGCCCTTGCATCGCTGCCTGCTCCTCCATCTCGGCCGGATTCAAGGCCTCGTGGCCGGCGTCCCGATTGACTTGACCGCCCCGCTCCCCGACGACTTCGCAACGGTGGTGAAGCGCCTCGGCAAAGCCGCTTAACTGCGGGGGAAATCCTTACGAAAGATATCCCGCGTGCGCACATAGCCGTCGGGGCTATTCATGCGCCCGACCGGCGCATACTGCGCGTAGTCCACCCGCCAAGTCACTGGATCGGCGATGCCCGCCCGCACATGAGCCAAAAGAATTTCCACGACGACGACGCGGTTCTCGCCATACCTCCGGATATCAAGGACGCGGCACTCCAAAGCGACGGGGCAATCGACTAAGATAGGTGGACGGACCCGCTCCGCTGGACGCGTCGCCAGACGCTCGCGGTCCACTTCGCTCACGCCAGGCGGTAACGATCGCGCACACGCCACCATCCGGTCCGCCATCGGCTCATCACAGAGATGAATCACACACTCGCCATTGGCTAAGAGATTGGTCGCAGTGTCCTTCGGTGTGCCGTCATCACGGTCACCCGGCGCCAACACGGCCAGCGGGGGCTCTGTGCCCATGACGTTGAAGAACGAAAATGGGGCCGCGTTGACGACCCCTTGGGCGTCGATTGTCGTGACTAGCGCAATGGGGCGCGGGACCACGAGGCCCGCCAGCAGCTTGTAGGCTTGGGCGCCCGGGTGCGCCGCCACATCGAAGCGCACGGCGTCCATCCTAGCCCCGCGGCTGGTCCTCGCCGGCGTGCGAGGCAATAGCCTCCCGCCGCAGGTAATCCTGCCGGTAGGACATGAAGAGGTAGATGACGACGCCCACGCAGATGCAGGAGTCGGCGATGTTGAATGCAGGGAAACGATAGCCAGGCAAATGGACGTCGATGAAGTCAATCACATGGTCCCCGAAGAGACGGTCGCGCACGTTGCCCAGCGTCCCCCCGACGAAGAGGCCGAAGGCTAACTGGCCACCGCCCAATTCACGCATCAAGGGGTGGCGCCAACGCCACACCAAGGCCAAGACCACCAGCGCCAAGAAGACGAGGAATGGGCGGACGTCATACTGCGCCCCTAAGCCCCACGCGGCCCCCTTATTGCCAACGTGGACAATCCAAAGCCAAGGGAAAATGGCGAGGGGGGAGCGCTCGGGATTTTCAGAAAAGTGATAGACCCAGTCGTTTTCAAACCGGAGCGGAAAGATTCGCTCGATGTGCAGCTTGGTCAGGACGTCGGTCACAAAAGCCATGACCGCCACCGCCCAAAAAGTGCTGTACGCACGCGCGCGCAAAGGACTGAAGGCGCCGGGGCTCAAGTCTCGGGCTGATCGTCTTCACCGCCGCCGCCGCCGGTACCGAAGCCGACTTCATCGCCGATTTCGCCGAGCGGACTACCGCCCCGCCGACGATGTGCGCGCCGGTTACGTTCAAGCTCCTTCTGGCCTTCCAGCGAGTAGCGGGTGAACGGCACCGCCATCAGACGCGCGTGCGGAATGACCTTATTAGTGATTTCGCAGATGCCGTACTTACCCGACTTCAGGCGCTCGATGGCGTCCGCAATTTCCTTCAACGCTTCCTGTTCGTTGGAAATGAGAGAGAGCGCAAAGTCACGGTCCGCCGTGTCCGTGCCAGCGTCGGCCAGGTGTTGGGAGTAGCCCGAGAGGTCACCCGCGTCATCTTTGCCGTTCTTCTTGAGGGCCTCTTCGGAGTGGAAGGCCAAACCCTTCTGAATGACCTCACGCATGGCGGTCAGCAGGTGGTAATAGCGGCGAAGTTTTTCAGGGATCTGCTTAGATTCATCAATCATCCCGCCGCCCTTGCGGAACGGGTTAACCCCGCCGAGCAGGTCAGCAATCGAAGCGGCCGCGATGTTATGCGACTTATGGCCCTTATCCCGGGCCGCAGTGGCGGCTTTCTCGCGCGCCTTGCGCTCTTCTTCGGGTACCCAGAGGTTCAACTTGGAACCTTCGCGTTTACGACCCTTCAGATGCTCGAGGACATCAGCAAAGGTAAAGAATTGCAGCTTGGTGCGCACCGGAGCGTCGGGAGTCCCCACCTGATCATGCATGCCGCGATGCTTATTCAGGAGCTGCTTCTGCTTCTCGTGCTCTGCCTTGGTCTTGGCCTGAATCTTCGCGCCCTTCGCGCCCTTCGCGGGCTTGGCGGTCTTAGCAGCGACGACGGGAGCCTTCGCCCCTTTGGCCGGGACAGCGACGGGAGCAGGCTTGCCAGCGGCCTTACCAGCCTTCGCCGGTGGGGTCTTGATGGGAGGGGTCGCCTTAGCAGTAGGCTTAGTCGGAACGGCCGTTTTCTTGGAAGCAGGTGGAGCCACCTTGGCGGCGGGCTTCTTGACCGGCTTGAGGGGAGTCTTGGCCTTGGCGGCAGACTTGGGGGCAGGCTTAGCGACTGACTTGGCGACAGCCTTGGCGGCGGGTTTCTTGGGGGCGGGTTTCTTGGACATGAAGAGTGGTGATTAGGATTGCGGGTACTTGGCGGCGAGGGCGGCGAGGCACCGTGGGGATACCATACCGTATTTCCCGGCGTCCACAAGCGTAGGCACCCAGCGCCATGACCTCGGGCACTTTACCCCAGAAGCGTGGTCGACGGCAAACGCCAGCGGGGCCTGCGATTGCGGCTGCAGCGTGACGGCCGAGACGATCCAAAGCTCGGTCAAAAGGTCCGCATGCTGGGAAAGGAGGGCAAAATCGGGGTCGGCCGGGTCACCCGTAACGGTGACGGCGGCTTCCATCGACTGGCCGATTTTCTTCTCCTGCCGGAGGCGCTCCATGGGGACATTGACCAGGGCGGCCAAGGCCTGGATAGCGGCGACAGCGGTATGGGCGGCTAAACCGGAGGCGTCCTCCCAAGCCACGTCGACGACGGGCCAGTCTTGCAGGTGGATACACGTGGCGTCGACATACTCGGTGCGGGCGTGCAAGTGCGACCACGCTTCATCCGCCGTGAACGGTACGAAGGGCGCGATGAGTTTCAGGTAGGCGCGCAAGACGAGGTCGAGCGCGGTCTGCGTCGAACGGCGCAAGGGGTCGTTGGGCGCGGTCGTGTAGAGGCGGTCCTTGACGACATTATGGTAGGTCGCCGAGAGCGT
The DNA here is from genome assembly GCA_945878755.1 of Akkermansia muciniphila. Taxonomy (GTDB): domain Bacteria; phylum Verrucomicrobiota; class Verrucomicrobiia; order Opitutales; family UBA953; genus UBA953. The sequence goes on along the minus strand of CAMDWM010000009.1, from coordinate 12,174 downwards.
GCCCGTCGTGAAACCAGCCAAGGCGGCGGCGGCACGGTGAAACTCATTTCGCTCGCAGGCGTCGGTGACTTCACGGATGAGCTGGGCGGTCTCGACCAGCACCCAGCGGTCAATCGGGGTCAATTGCGCGACTGGGAGCGCATCCTTGGCGGCATCGAAGTCGAAGAGATTGCCGAGCTGGTAGCGCAGCGAATTACGCATCCCGCGATACTGATTCGAAATGGTCTCGAAGATGGCGTCGGAAATCGGGATATCGCTCTGGTAGTTTTCCGAGGCGACCCAGAGGCGCACGATATCGGCGCCGTATTTCTTGACGTAGTCATCAGCGGTCTGCGGCTTACCGCTCGGGTTATCGGACTTCGAAATCTTCTGACGCTTCTCGTTGACGACGAAACCATGCGTGAGGACGGCGCGATAAGGCGCCGTGCCCTTGACAGCGATGGCGGTCCAGAGGGAGGACTGGAACCAACCGCGATGCTGGTCGGAACCTTCGAGGTAAAGGTCGGCGGGCCAATGGAGGTCCGGATGGAGGGCGCAAACGGCCAAGTGGCTGGAGCCTGAATCAATCCACACGTCCAGCGTGTCGGTACCCTTGCGGAGATCTTTTGGCCAAGCAGCCGGCACGGGAGCGCCAGCGAGGACTTCCGCGACGGACGAGGCCCACCACCAATCGCCACCGCGGGTAGCGACCTGCGCGGCGACATGCCGGACGATGCCCGCATCGAGGTAGGACTCGCCGGTCGACGGTGAGTAGAACGAAGGGATCGGCACACCCCAAGCGCGCTGGCGCGAGATACACCAATCGGGACGGCCTTCGAGGGCGGCGCGGATGCGATTCTCCCCGCTAGCAGGAATCCATTTCACCTGGCCGACGGCAGCGAGGGCCTTAGCCCGCAGGCCACCGCGATCGAGGCCGACGAACCATTGGTCCAGGGCGCGGAAGACGACCGGTGACTTGGAGCGCCAGCAGTGCGGGTATTGGTGTTCGAAACTCTGCGACTTCAGAAGCGCACCCTTTTCCTTAAGCAAGCCCAGGACGGCGATGTTGGCCGGGTTCTTACCGTCCGTCTCAAGCACGGTCACGCCCACCAAGGCCGCCGGCACTTGGCCATCGTCGGCGTAGGTACCATCATCGCGAACCGGGCAATAGGGCTCGAGGCCGTATTTATTGCCGGTCTGGAAGTCTTCGAGGCCGTGGCCCGGGGCGGTGTGGACGCAACCCGAACCAGCGTCCGTGGTGACGTAGTCGGCAAGCACGACCGGCGCGGGGCGCGCGATGAAGGGGTGCTGGGGCTGCAGGCCTTCGAGGGCGCGGCCCTTGACGCGGAAACCATCGGTCGCCCCTTCGAGGCCACACTCGGTGACAAAGGCATCGCGGCGGGCAGTCGCCACGAGGAACGAACGGTCGCCGTGGCGAACCTCGACGTATTCAAGTTCCGGATGCACGGCGATGGCTAGGTTGGCGGGCAAAGTCCACGGGGTGGTCGTCCAGATAACGACGGCGAGCGGGTGCGCCGGGGCGAGGCCCTTCGCGGCGGGGTCGGCGACGGGGAAGGCGACCCAGATGGAGTGCGAACGCTTAGTCAGGTATTCGATTTCGGCCTCGGCCAAAGCCGTCTGGCAAGGGATGGACCAATAGACCGGCTTCTTCGAGCGATAGACTAGGCCTTGTTCAACGAAACTGCTGAAGCCCTTGAGAATCTCAGCCTCGTAGGCGGGATCCATGGTGCGGTATTCGGACTTCCAATCGGCCAGGATGCCGAGCCGGCGAAACTGCCCGCGCTGCTTCTCAATAAAAGCGGCGGAGAATTCGGCGCAGGCCTTGCGTACACCGAGGGCGTCGAGCGACTGCTGCTTCGCTTGGAGCTCCTTCATCACTTTGTGCTCAATCGGTAAACCGTGGCAGTCCCAGCCGGGGACGTACGGCGTCCGAAACCCGCGCATGGACTTGAAGCGCAGGATCGCATCCTTCAGCAGTTTATTGAGAGCGGTACCGATATGGACGTCACCGTTAGTGAAAGGCGGTCCATCGTGGAGCACGAAGGCGGGCCGGGCGGCGGCGCGCTGCTGGATGGCGGCGTAGAGGCCGTTCTTCTCCCAATGGGCGATGCGCAGCGGCTCGCGTTCGGCCAGGCCGGCCCGCATGGGGAAATCAGTGACGGGCAGGTTAAGGGTATCCTTGAGCTCTTCGGCCATATTGACGGTGAAATGTGGGTGATTGACCCGGTTAGGCAATACCCCGCCGGGGCGGGCAGGGTGAACGGCCTGACGGGCGTGGCAAGGGCGGAGATATCCACTCAAGAAACGCTAAAACTCCGGGACGGGCGGGGCGAGATTGACAGGCGGGGCAGGAAAGGCACGAATCAGTCCCCATGGACAACAACATGAAGCCCAAGCTGGTCACCACGTGGGGGGTCATTATCGACCTCACCCTGACCGTGATTTTCTTCGCCTGGATGGCCACGATACTAAAGAAGCACGTGCCTTGGGTTGAAGCCGGCGAGCCCGCCGTTTGGGCGGGTGCCCTGCTCGCCTCGGCTTGCCTCTCGGGGGTAGTCTGGATGGCCCTCAGCCTTTTCCGCGTCACCTTGGCGGACCAGATGCTCCCTAAGGATATCTCGGATAAGCAGGGTCGCTAAGCCTCGCCGTCATCTTCGAAAAGGCCCGCCAAGCGCTGGCCTTTTTTATTTCAAGTTCGGCTCAGCCAAGACGCCTTGGATTTCCTTCCGCATTACCTCGGCCTCGCGGACCTCTTTCTGGAAATCGACCCAGATGGCATCGAGCTCTTCGGGCGATGACTTTGGAAACCGCTCCAGCCAAGCCCCCAAGGTGCGCCAAGCATTATGGTAGACTGGATTCTGGCGGAGGATCTCCCGACGAAGCACCAAGAGCCGCGACTCCATGCCTTGCCGCACGCCCACAGCCTCGCGCTGCCGCACGACCTGCGGACCAGTCAGGACGACATCGCCGGCGCCGAGGTCGAAGACAAAGCGAGCGGTATCATCCAAGGCTTCCGCGGACTCGCGCATCCCTAGGCTCACGGGACTACGCGTCTGGAGTAGGTTAGCACGAGCGGCCAGCCACCATTCCTCCTCGGACTTCGCCAAGGTCGCCAAAATTTTCCGCGTGTCGCGCCCCTGCGCCGCCGCGATGAGCACGCGCGTCTGCTCAGCAGAGACGCCGACATCATGGCGGAGCGCTCGCCAAAAAAGGAAAGCTTCCCGCTCCGGTGCCTTGCCTTGGAAGATATCCGCTAAGCGCGCGGGGGCGGCTAAGCGGCCTTCACGATACCAAAAATCAACCATCGCTGGACGCAACAGCGCGCGCGTCTCACTCGCCAAAGCCTGCGCGACCCACGGCTCGCTAGCGGTCACGGGCTGGCCGGCCGCAAAAGCGACCCGGCCCACCCAAGTGCGGGCCACCGCTTCCGAGGCCCGCTGGGCCGCGGCCTCGGCGGTGGCGAGCCGGAGCGAGACAATGACTTGGCCCGCTTGCACGCGGACGCTGACGTCTGGCTGCCCCGGCAGGTCGACGATTTCCAAACGGCCTTTCGCTTGGGGCACGCCATTAACGACTCCAGGGATAGCCGGAATCGCCAATACTTGTTGCGTATAACGCTCGAGGGCGGAGCAGTGCACGGCGACAAAACTGACTTCGGCTAGATCATAGCCGAGGACGACGGCTAGGCCGCCCTCATTGGCGAAAATACGTGGGGCCTCCGGCGCAGGCGCCGCGACGGGCTCGCCCGCCGCCAGGAAGACCCACGTAGCCAAGAGGCTCAGCATCGCATCACGAGCCCGTGAAGTGGCTCTCATCGACCTCGACTGGCTCGCCGCCCGAAAGGTGCAGCGGTTCGCCCATCGGCGTCTGATCGTTCTTCCAAATTTCCACCGTCGCGGGCGCATCGGGCTCCGGCGAGACCCACTGCCAGCGACCGATACCGAGGAAGGTCATGAGTTGCCCGCTATCCTGGCTCAGGCCTGGACCCGTCCCGCGGACATACGGCTTGTTACCGATGCCGATCATCAAGTTAATCGTCAGCGAAGTGCCGCCACCCGCAGGGACGGAAGCAGGCGAGCCGGACTCGACCGCGACTTCGTCGTCCGAGATCTCTTCTTCAATCGCTTCTTCTTCCTCCTCGTCAGTGGCTACTTCAGCCGGAGCCTCGCCCGGTGCTTTCACGGCCTCCGGCTCTTCGTCGGCAAGCGACGACGGGCTAGGAGCGGAGGCGGCGGACGGGTTTGCTTGCAAGGACTTTACTTCGGCCTGCACGGACTCGAGCGCTTCGCTCAGTTTCTCCGTGGCGGCGGCAGCCTTCTGGCCAGACTTCTTTAAATCTTCGCGGAGTTTCTTGAGGTCGTCGGCCACCGCGGCCTGCTGCGTCCCCACCTCGGTGCGCAGGGTTTTCATCGCCTCGGCGGTTTCGTCCACATCCGCCACGGAACCGCGGACGGACACGGCCAAGGCTTCGACCTGCGTGGTCAATTCTTCGACGGCTTCCGGCTTTACGGAACTGCCGCTAGCGGCCACCGCGGCCTCCAAGACCTTCGCCTTGGCTTCCAAACTAGTGACGGCGGCCTTGAGCGCGTTGAGTTCAGTGGAGGCGCGCTGGGCGACCGCGGCCGCCGCGGCCTCACCGGCCTGACGGGCGGTAACTTCGATTTCGCCGACGCGGCGAGAAACCGCTTCGGTGCCAGCCCGGAAGTCATCCCGCAGCCCGTCAATCTCGGCGGCCAACGCCGTCCGTAAACGCGCCTGCTCGGCGAGACGCTCCCGCTTGTCTCCGCCATCCATCAACACCGGGATGACGACGATGAGCGAAGCACCCAAGATGCCGAGTACGGCTAAGAAGGCCTCCAGCCCGTCCCGGGGATTAAGGTCGAGGCACAGGATGGCGATGACGGCAATGAAGTCGGCCGCCACTAAGTACCATTTTTCTTTGAGGATTTTTTCGAGGTCGCGGTTCATGGGGTGGGGTTGGGGTAAAGGGAAACTCAACGCGGGCGTTCGACGAAGCCGACCTTGCGGTTGACCTTGGACATCGTCCGGAAGGCCGTGGCTTGGGCCTTTTCGGCGCCAGACTTGAAAATCGCGTTCAGCGCTTCGCGGTCTTTAATGAGTTCGTCGTAGCGCAGGCGGACCGGGTCGAGGGTCGCGACGACGGCGTCGGCAACGGCCTTCTTAAAATCTCCATAGCCCTTACCCGCGAACTCGGCGGTGAGGGTCGGGACATCGCGACCCGTGCAGGCCGAGAGGATGGTAAGGAGGTTTGTAACGCCGGGCTTATCGTCACCAGAGCGGACCTCAGCGCCCGAGTCGGTCACCGCCGACATAAACTTTTTGCGAATCTCTTCGGGACGGTCCGTGACGTAGACCGTGGCAGACTGGTTGGGGTCAGACTTCGACATCTTCGCCGTCGGGTCCTGCAGGGACATGATACGCGAACCTACCTTAGAGATGAACGGGGACGGGACCTTAAAGGTCTCCGAATAGCGGTGGTTGAACTTCTCCGCCAAGTCGCGGGCCAGCTCAAGGTGCTGCTTCTGGTCGTCGCCCACCGGTACTAGATCCGCATTATAGAGGAGGATGTCCGCCGCCATCAGCACGGGATAGAAGAGGAGGCCCGCATCGACCGACTGCTGCTTCTTGGCCTTATCCTTGAACTGGGTCATGCGCTCCAGTTGGCCCAACGGGCAGAGGCAGCCTAAAATCCAGGCTAGTTCCGTATGACCAATGACATGGGACTGGGCAAAGAGATGACTCCGGGCGGGGTCGAGGCCGCAGGCTACATATTGGGCTAGGCAGGAGTAGGTATTATCCCGGAGTTGGGCGGGGACGTGGGCAACCGTGATGGCGTGCTGGTCGACGATACCGAAATAGCACTCATAGTCGTCCTGCATCCGACCCCAATTCAGGACGGCCCCGAGGTAATTCCCCAAATGGAGGCGGCCCGTCGGCTGGGCGCAGGTCAGGACCACCGGCTTGGCGGGCTTTTTTTCGGCTATTTCGCTCATTCCTCTGGTCGCCAGCGTGGCAAGGCACAGGCTGGGCATCAAGCGGATAGGGATGTCACTGACGCTTGAAATGGCGGATTCTTCCGCCTAGATAAAACAACGCTCCTCCCCTCCTTTTCCATGTTCCTCGCTCAAGTCGCCCCCGCGATCGCTCCAGCCGCCGTCAGCTCGGCCAATAAGTTCTATATTATCGGTGACCTCGACGCCGTAAAGCCGGACATTCCCCCGAGCTGGACAGACCTCATCCTCCACAACCTAGGCTACATCGCCTTGGCGTTCGTCATCGGCTGGGTCGCCAAGAAGGCCCTCGGCTGGGCCGCGACGAAGTTCGAGCAAAGCCCTATCGCTGAGGCCGCCATCGCCGCCGTCGGCAAGGCGCTCCCGACCCTCCTACCCGCCTACGCCCTCCTGATCATCATCAAGGAGAACGCCCCCTACCTCGCACACGGTGAGTGGCTCCATTTCGCAGCCGTCAGCACCATCTTCCTCACTTCTTTAGCCCACACGACTGCCGTCTTCTACCTCGTCGAGATTCCCATCGCCTGGGCTCGGAAGGTCGCCGACGAAACCGACAACAAGCTGGACGACGTCCTCGTCCCGATGATCTCCACGGTCATCAAGATCTCCGTCATCCTTGTCGGCGGGTTCAAGGCCATCTCGATCATCGACCCGAAGTCCTCCGAGGCGATTCTCGGCCTCCTCGCCGGCGCCGTCGTCGGCTTGGCCTTCGCCTCCCAAGACACCATCAAGAACGTCTTTGGTGCCGTCATGCTCATCGTCGACCAGCCCTTCACGCTCGGCGACTTCATCAACACCGGAACGCATGAAGGCAAGGTCGAGGCCCTCGGCCTGCGTTCCACGACCATCGAGCTCTTGGACGGCCAGAAGCTAGCCATCCCGAACGGCGACCTCGCCAACCGTGCCATCGTTAACATCACCCGCCGCGATTTCATCCGCGCCCAAGACCTCGTGCACCTCGAGGTCAACACGCCGTCCGATAAAATCCAGCAGGCGGTCACGCTTATCCGTGAATCGCTCGTGGACCACGAAGGCTTCGACTCGCGCCACCCGCCCCTCGTGCACGTGACCGAGTTCAGCGACTGGGCCGTGAATATTCGCCTCATGTACTGGTTCCGTCCGGCCAACGCCGCTAAGCAACTGGAGTTTAACCAAAAACTCTTGCTCCGCATCAGCGAGAAACTCCAGTCGGCGGACATTCGCCTCGCCGCTCAAGGCACCCCGCAAACCCGCTAATTTCCCCATGGCCCTCATCGAAGTCTCCCAACTCCAAAAATCCTTCGGCGCCATTCGCGCCGTCAAAAACGTTTCGTTCTCCGTCGATCGCGGCGAAGTCGTCGGCTTCCTCGGGCCCAACGGCGCCGGTAAGTCCACGACGATGAAGTTGCTCACGGGCTACCTGCGTCCTGACGCTGGCACAGCGGTCGTCGCGGGCTTCGATGTCGTCGAGAACCCCGTGGCGGCCAAGGCCCACCTCGGCTACTCGCCCGAAGGCGCCCCGGCCTACGGCGAAATGACCGTCCGTGAGTTCCTGCACTTCGCCGCCGAACTACGCGGCCTCGCCGACCCCGCCCAACGCGTGGCCGATACGCTCAAACTCTGCCGCTTGGAAGAGGTCGCCGGTCAATCCGTGGACACGCTCTCCAAGGGTTACCGCATGCGCGTGGGCTTCGCCCAGGCAGTCATCCACGACCCAGCCGTGCTCATCCTTGACGAACCCACCGACGGCCTCGACCCGAACCAGAAATTCGAGGTGCGCCGCATCCTCAAGGACATGGCCGCCCGCAAGGCCGTCATTGTTTCGACGCACATTCTCGAAGAGATCGATGAACTCTGCACGCGCGTGATCGTTATCGCCCAAGGCGAGGTCCGCTGCGACGAATCCAAGGAACGCTTCCTCCAACGCGGCACCGACCTCAATCAGGTCTTCCGCAAACTCACCGCCTAATCCACTTACGACCATGTCCGACCAACCTGCCTCCCCTACCCCGCGTCCCGGCGCCGCCTTCTGGGCCGTGCTGCGTCGCGAATTCGCGGGCTACTTCCGCACACCGCTCGCGTATGTCTTCCTCGCAGTCTTCAACGCGTTCGCCATCTCCTTGGCCTTCTTCATTGGCAATATCTACGAAGCCGGCGTCGCCAGCCTCGACCGCTTCTTCCTCTACCATCCGTGGCTCTGGGCCTTCCTCGCTCCCGCCGCGGGTGCTCGCCTCTGGGCCGAAGAACGCCGGCAAGGGACGCTCGAACTGCTCCTCACCTGGCCAGTCACGGTTTGGCAAGCCGCCCTCGGCAAGTTCTTCGCGGCCTGGCTCTTCTTGGGTAGTGCGCTCCTCATCACCCTGCCGATGGCCTTCACGGTGTGCTACCTCGGTGACCCCGACGTCGGCGTGATCGTCTCGGGCTACGTCGGCTCGTTCCTTTGCGCCGGCGCCTGCCTCGGTATCGCCGCCATCGCCTCCGCGCTCACGCGCAGTCAGGTCATCGCGTTCGTCACTGGCTTCCTCGCCTGTTTCGTTCTGGTCCTCGTCGGCTACGGTGTCTTTGACGAACTGCTCTCCGGGGCGTTCGCCACCGGCACCGTCGACGAAATCCGGCGCCTCGGCCTCTGGCGTAACTTGGAACCGTTTACGCTGGGTCTCATCGACCTGCGCCCCACCGCCTACTTTTTGACCGTGGCCTTCGCTGGCCTCGGGCTCAGCACCCTCATCGTCGAACGCCGCTAATCGGAGAACCCCACCATGTCTCGCTCCCAAGCCTTCTTTGCCGCCCTCGCCATCCTGGCCGCGGCTTTCTTCGTCAGCCTGATTGTCGGCGTCGTCGGTGACCGCTTCGGCGGCACGCGCGTCGACCTAACGGAAGACCACACATTCACGCTCTCCCCCGGCTCGCGCCACATCGTCGGCAAGCTCGATGAGCCCGTGACGCTGGAGTTCTTCGTCAGCCGCTCCGACGTCAAACTGCGCCCCTACCTCGAAAGCTATTCCCGCCGCATCGAAACATTACTGCGCGAATACGCCGCCGCCTCCAAGGGTAAGGTCAAGCTGGTCATCACTGACCCTAAGCCCGACACCAAGGAAGAGCAGCGTGCCCAACGCCAGAGCTTGGGGGCGATGAATACGCCGAACGGCGCAGCCTACCTTGGCCTCACGGCCCAGCAGGCCGACACGGTCAAGGCGATTGCCTTCCTCGACCCCGGGCGCGAGAAATTCTTGGAGTACGACTTGTCTAAGTTAATCGCCTCCGTGGCCCGCCTCGAACGCCCCAAGCTCGCCCTCGTCAGCACGCTGGCGATCACGAACACGGCCCCGCAAGGCGGCGACCAACAACCGGGCGCGGCCGATGTGCTCATGGCCGAACTCGGCCAGACGTTCGAAGTCATCACCGTCAATAACCAGGCGACGGAACTCCCGAAGGGCACGGCCGTCGTCGCGCTGATCCACCCGCATCACCTCTCCGACAAGCTCGCCTACGCGATTGACCAATTCCTCCTGAATGGCGGCGCCGTGTTCGCAGCAGTCGACCCGCTCTCGCGCATCCAGAAGTTCCAGCAAGGCGGCATGCCCTTCATGGTCGCCCCCATGGCGCTCGGCGCTTCCTCCGACCCCGCCCTGCTCCGCGGCTGGGGAGTGAGTGTCGACATGGACGCGGTCTCTGGCGACAGCCAGCGCTCCGTACCAATTCGCGGCGCACGCAACCAGCCCGTGCAATACCCACCCGCTTTCTCCGTTGGGGCCGAGTCCTTGTCCAAGGAGTCTCCGCTCACCTCGGACCTGCGTGAACTAGCCTTCATGGAGGCCGGCGAAATCACGCTCATCTCCGGTGCTGAAAAGCGCCTCAAGATGGATGTCCTCGTCGCCCTCAAGGGACCGACCACCGGCGGTTCCGCGACGCAAATCGCCAACGCTGGTCCGTTCGAGAAAGTAGCCCTGGGCTTCAAGGCCGATGGCCGTCCCCGCATCCTCGCCGCTTCGTTCACCGGCACCTTCACCTCAGCCTTCCCCAACGGCGTCGCTGCCGACGAGAAGGATAAGACGCCCAAGGCTGGTCCCGGCCACCTCAAGGAATCCAAGCAGCCCGGCCGACTCTTTGTCGTCGCGGATTCCGACTTCATGCTCGACCCCTTCACGGTCCGCCAGCGCCAGCTGAACGGCCAGATGGTCATGGAAGAACTGAATGACAACCTGAAGTTCGTGTTGAGCTCGCTCGAGACCCTCGGTGGCTCTGATGAACTCGTGACGCTGCGCTCCAAGGGCACGTCCATCCGCCCGTTCAACCGCGTCGTCGCTCTCGAACGTAACGCCCAAGCACGGTATCAGGCTAAGCTCGACGAAATCGAGAAGCGCCTCGAAGAGGCCAACAACAAGGTGAACGAAATATCCCGCCGTAGCGGGGGCGACCTCTCCAAGGGCCTGGTCATCACGCCCGAGATGCAGCGCGAGATCGACAAGTTCCAGAAGGAGGCCACCGAGCTCTCCGAGCAGCGCCGGCAGATTCGTCGTGGCCTGAGCGAGGACGTGAATGCGCTCGGCCGCAAACTGGCCGTCGTTAATCTCCTCGTCGGTCCGATCCTCGCCGGCCTCTTCGGCCTGCTCTACTTCCTCTCCCGCCGCCGTAAAGCCGCCTAACCCATGCGTAACAAGTCCCTCCTCATCGGAACCTTAGTCCTGGGCCTCGGTGCCCTCGCCCTGCTCAACCTCAAGCCGCAGGATGCCGCCGACAGCGGCCCCAAGAGCCCGCTCGTGGCCACCGAAATCCTCACCCAGCCGAAGAGCCTCACGCTGAAGGCCAACGGCAAGTCGACCACGGTGGAGAAAGCCGCCGACGGCACCTGGGTCGTGAAGGAAAAGTTCAACCTACCGGTGGATGTCGAAAATCGCCTCCGCCCCTTAGTGATCGCCTTACAGAAAGCCGAGAACCTCGGCGTGCTCACCAGCAATCCCAAGCGACTGGAAAAGCTTGGGCTAACGGATAGCTCGCTCAGCGTGACGGGCGAAAACGGTAAGGTCTTCGCGGCGGAGATTGGTAAGCCGACCGACGACGGAGTGGGACTGTCGATGCGCCTCCAAGGCGAGACGTCCGCCATCCGCACGAGTTTTAATGGCTACCTCGAAGCCGACCCGACCAACTGGATGGACTCGGTGCTGTTTAACGGGAAGCCCGAAGACATCAAAGCGATCTCGTTCGCTTGGGCCGACGGTCAGCAGTCGTTCGCTCGCCCCGAAAAAGGGAAGCCGTTCGGCGGTAAGGAAGGCCCGACCGTCGAAGACATTGTCAATGCGCTGGCCATCATGCGCGCCTCTGATGCCGCCGCCAAGGGCGACAAGGAAGCCGCCGCCGCGTTTGCCAAGTTCTGGACCGTTAAACTCGAACTCTTCGACGGCGCCACGGTGACGGCGGTCTTCGCCAAGGGCCCCGCCAGTGCCCCGAACGAACAACCCAAGCTCTTCACGCGCGTCAGCCACTCCGACCCTAAGCACGTCTCGAACGTGATGGGCGCGAAGGCCGAGTTTCTCTCCCAGCCTTGGCTCTCCGAGCAACTCCCCGCCTCTCTCGCCGAATTCAAGCGGCGCGTCTCCCCGCCCGCGGAGAACCCCGGTCAACCCGGCGCTCCGCAACTAGGTAACTTCCAAGGCCTCAGTTTACCGGGCGGAAACGCCCCTGTTTTGACCCCGCCGCCAGCCAAATAAGGCGACGACGAGCAAAAGCCCTTGCCTCCCTCGGTCAGGGCTTTTTCGTGTCTTCTTCCGATGGTCCTCGCCGAAGCCCAGTCCCTTTCCACTTACCTGCCGGTCCTGATTCAGGCCCTCATGGGCTTGGCTTTGCCCGCCGGCATCTTGGCGGCCAGTCACCTCTTCGGCCAGCGCGCGAAGGGCAACTACATCAAAGATAAGGCCTATGAGTGTGGCCTCCCGATGGAAGGTAAGCCGCATCCACGCTTTGCGGTGAAGTTCTATGTCACTGCGATGTTGTTCATCCTGTTCGACATCGAAGTCGTCTTCTTGGTGCCTTGGGCCCTGGTTTACCGTGAATTCCTCGCCGCTGGCATCGCCATCACGGCGGCTACGGCGGTCTTCCTCGGCGTCCTCGTCCTCGGCCTCGCCTACGAAGTGAAGCGCGGCGCGCTCGAGTGGGATAAGTAAGC
>CAMDWM010000008.1:0-32908 GCA_945878755.1 Akkermansia muciniphila | reverse complement strand
CTCACCGTCAATGCGGGTGGCCGTTTGGCCGGCAATGGTGCCACGGGCGCAGTCACCGTGAATTCGACCGGCGTACTCGCCGCCGCCACGACTCCTGGTCTGTTGAACGCTGCTACCCTGACGACCAATGGACTCACGACGTTGAAGTCCGGCTCCGTCCTCGAGTGGAAGGTCAATGATGCGGCCGGCCTCGCTGGCATTGGTTACGATACTTTCGCTTTCGGCTTGGGTCTCGACCTCAGCAACCTCTCGGCCGCGAACAAGGCAACCATCCGCGTCGTTTCCTTTGCCAACGCGGGCGACGCCGTGTTTGGCAATTCCACCGCCTTTGCCAATGGCCAAGCCCGTACGTTCACCTTGGCGAACGTGGCGTCCATCACGATGCCTGGCTCGACGAATAATATCACGGATCTCTTCGCCTACGACCTCACGCAGTTCCGCTTTGCCGATGGCACGTCGGCTGACCTCGCGAGCTGGTCGCTAGCCTATGACGGTTCGGCCATCAGCCTCGCCTATGCTTCGGCAATTCCTGAGCCTTCCACTTATGGCTTGGGCCTGGGCTGCTTGGCCTTGGCGTTTGTCGCCGTCCGCCGTCGCCGCCAGTCCGCCCCTAAGGCTTAAAGTTCGGCCGCGTTAGTCTTAGTTGCCGCCGAGTCCGGAGCGCCGTCCGTTCAGGAGGGCGGCCCCGATGAGCGACGCGGACAGGAAGGCCATGGACCAGACGCCCAGTGCTGCGGCCAATTGCGGGCCGTCGCCGAGGGCGGACATCAGCGCAAAGGTCGCCTTCGTGATTGGATAGTGTTCTGCCCGTTGGGCGAGAATCAAGCTATCGCTGACTTCGAGCATCGAGAAGGCAAACGCCAGGACCGCGCCCGCGGCCAGATGGGCTGCGAGGAGGGGTAGGGTGATGCGCCGCCACGTTGACCAAAGTGAGGCCCCCATCGAACGCGCCGCCATTTCCAGTGCGGGGTCACATTGTTGCAGGCCAGCACAGGCAGCTCGAGTGACGTAAGGCAGTCGGCGGATGGCATAGGCTACGCTGAGGAGCAGGAAGGGACTCCCACCCGCACCGACGAGGATCGCAAAGGGTTTACCTTCTTGGGACAGAGAGAGGTAGCCTAGGGCTAACACTAAACCGGGGACCGCGAGCGGCAGCATCGTCAACGTATCGAGGAGGTGCCTGATCCGGAGGTCCGAGCGGGTAATGACCCAAGCAGCGGCGGTGCCGATGACCAAGGCCAGAACCGTCGCCAAGCCCGCGTAAGCCAAACTGTTTTGAATGGAGGGCACGACCAAGGCACTGCCTAAGGCTTCTTGCCAATGGGCTGCCGTGAATTCGACTGGTAGGATGGATTGATGCCAGTAGCCAGAAACAGACATAAGCAAGACACCCAAGTGCGGGAGGCAGGCAACTGCCGCCACGCCCGCAAAGAAGGCTGAGCAGGCCCAGCCTGACCAGCCTTGGAGGGCTTGCGGCTCGGCGCGTTGGCTGGGACGTGGCGCGGCGCCACTCTGGCCTAGACCAAAGGCGAGTTTGGAGGCGAGAAAGACGCTGCCCGCGACGAGTAGCACGATGGTCGTGAGCGCATAGGGCAAGGGGTTGCGGTCCAGGTTTTTAATTCCATCCAGAATCTGCACGGGAGCGACCCGCGGGAAGTCGAAGACTAAGGGGACGCCGAGTTCGGTGAACGCCCAGATGAAAACGAGCGCTCCGCCGGCGAATAAGCCCGGCATGATTAAGGGTAGAGTCACGCGGAAGAACCTCCGCCCCGGCGGACAGCCAAGATTAGCGGCCGCTTGTTCCAACGCAGGGTTCACTTGTGCGAGGGCCGCGGCAACGTTGAGGTAGAGAATGGGGTAAAGGTGCAGCGCATTCATCACGACGATACCGAGCAAGCGATGCTCCGCCATCCAGTCGTACGGGTGGAGGGGATCCATCCAACCTAGCGACATTAGGAGCGCATTGAGTGAGCCCTCCGTGCCGAGGATGCATTTGATACCGACTGCCCCGACGAATGGCGGCAGAATCATTGGGATAAGTAAGGCCAGCGAAAGGAAGCCGCGACCAGGGAACGTGAAGCGGTGGTTGAGGAGGGCCAGCGGCAGCGCCAGCAGGACCGCCACGAACGTACTGGCCACCCCAAGCAGCAACGCATTCGTTAGGCCTTCCCGATAAAGCGGGTCGCGGAGGACGGCGAAGAGAAAGCTGAAGGTGAAGGCGCCATCGTGTGGGTCCACGAAAGCCTCCTTGAGTACGCTGGCGGCTGGGTAAAGAAAGCCCACGGCCAGCAGTAAGCCAATGGTCGCGCAAAGAATCCAGGCGGTGCGGCGGTGCATGTTAGCGGGCGGTCGGGTGTTGCCGTGCCTGCTCGGCGGCCCGGCGATAATTTTGGCGGAAGACTTCCGCGAGTTCGGACATCCGTCGGGCGGAGACGAGTGGGTCGGTGCTGTCTAAGCCCAGGTCCCCTTTGCCACCTTCACGGTAAGGGAAGGCGCTGACGTCAGCCATCGTTGCCAGTGCCTCCGCGGGCAGGCCAGCGCGAATGATTTCCGTCCAGGCTTCTTTGAGTTCTTCGTGCGTATCAATGCACATCACCCGAACCGCCCGACGGATGGTGCCGAAGGCGGCTGAAGTCAGCTCAGGGCGATACTGGAGGTGATCACCGGTGCGATAGGGTGAGAGGGCGGCCCGGTCAGCGGGCAGCGTCTCGTAGGCATCCTGACGGACCGGCGGCCGAAAGAGTTCCCGTTCGCGGGGGCCATGAAGGGCGCCGACCGGAGAGCTCCAGAGCGCTTGCCCTTCGGGGCTCAGCACAAATTCCACAAAGGCTTGGGCGAGCTCGGGCTCGGGTGCCCCACGGAGGACCGCAATCGGATCGCCACTGACCGTGCTGCCCGCGGCGGGGGCCGTCCAAATCAAGCGGGTCGTGCCCGGCCGGTTAACTTGGTGGGCGAAGGCGGCCCCGTAGTAATCCACGCACATGCCCGCGGCAGCATTACCGTCGGCCACATCGAGGGGGACCTTGGTAGAACTATCCGAGAAGTAGCGGGCATTTGCAGAGAGACGTTGCAAGAGGCGTAAGCCATCGGCCCAGCCGAGGGCTAACCGCTGGGCTTCCGTTAACCCTTGGCGCGCCGGATCCGCCAAGCTGCGTTGCATCTCTGCTTGGATAATCAGCTCGAACGTGCGGGCGACCGAGCCGCTCTTCGTCGGATCCGCCAATGCGAGTTGGCCGCGGAGTTTCGGGTGAGTAAGGTCAGCCCAACGCGTGGGTGGACTTAAGCCCAAGGCTTGCCAGCGACCGGGCGACCAGCAAATGCCGAAGCGGGAGAGGCAAGAAGAAGACCACGTCCGATCCTTCGCCCACAGTCGCTCACCGGTGAACATTTCCGGGATGGGCCCGCCGGGTGCGAACCACTCGGGATGGCTTTGGAAGACTTGTAACGGGACCAAGCGGCCTTTCCTGGCTTGGCTCGCGAAGTCCGGTTCGCCCCCGCCGAAGAAGAGATCGGCGCCGATACCGGCGAGTTTGCCCTCATCGGCAGCCTTGAAGCCGGCGTCGAGTACCAACCGGATCTCCGATGTTCCCCCGGGGCTTCGCCAGTCGATGTAGACGTCTTGCGAATGGGTTTTTCGCCAATGGCGGGAGAAGGCCTCGGCAAACTCCTTTCGGATGGTTTCGCTATGGGGCGTGTAAATCACGAGTCGCCGCGTTCCGGCGGTGGGCATCTGCGTGGAGTCCTTACGGAGTGCCAACGGCAAGGCGATGAGTAGCCCGATGCACCCCAGCGTTAGCCACCATACCCGCAGGTTTTTCATGCGCAGGGTAGGACCACGATATCTTGGACCGCCGCTGCGACGGTCAAGGTTTGCCCCGTCGTCAACCCAGTGGGCGGATTCAGGATGATGACGCTGAGCGGCCCCAGTGGGCACGCCAAAGTGAGTTGGGCGCGGGCCCCCAGGTAGACTCTTTCGACGACTTGACCGGTGACTGAATTAGGGGCGCCTTCCGCGGCGGGCTGCCAAGCTTCGGGACGCACGGACAGGGTGACTGGTGTACCCGCAGCTGCGATTAGCGTGGCCTGTGCGCCTTGTCCTGTGAAAACGCCCGCCGGTGTGTTGACCTGGATGAGCTCGGCCTTCACCTCGAGGAGTTCAGCCGGGATGAGATTAGTCTCGCCGATGAAACGGGCGACCGAGGTGCTCGTTGGGCGTCGATAGATTTCCTCTGGGGTGCCCACTTGGGCGACCACGCCCTTCTCCAGAATCGCCATCCGGTCCGCCATCGCCAAGGCCTCTTCTTGGTCGTGCGTCACGTAGACCGCGGTAAGGCCATTTTCTTTGACGATACGTCGGATCTCGCGGCGCATCTCAATGCGGAGCTGCGCATCGAGGTTGGAGAGGGGCTCGTCTAGCAGGAGGCATCGCGGGCGGACGACTAGGGCCCGAGCCAAGGCGACGCGCTGCTGTTGCCCGCCAGAGAGCTGATCGATGGCGCGATTTCCCAAACCCTCTAGTCGCACGCTCCGTAAGGCTTGCTCGACCCGCTGGGTCCGTTCCGCGGTCGGAATCTTCCGCTCGACCAAGCCGAAGGCGATATTCTCCGCCACGGTCAGGTGCGGCCAGAGGGCATAGTTCTGGAAGACCATCGCAGTCTCGCGGAGGTGCGGCGCGAGGTGCGTGACGTCGCGTTCACCGAAGAAGATTGCGCCGCTGGTGGGGAAGTCCAAGCCGGCCAAGCAGCGCAGTAAGGTAGTCTTTCCGCAGCCGGAGGGACCGAGCAGGAAGAAGAGTTCACCTGGTTCGATCGTGAGGGTGATGCCATTCAGTACCTGGACCGCTTGCGGCTGGGACGGATAGCTTTTGCAGATGGCACGGAGGTGGAGGGGTTCCATGATTTAGATTTCTTCAGGCGAAAGCCATTTGGTGGATAGGATGATGAAGCGGCGGCCCAGCAGCACATTTATGGGCGAGCGGGCGGAATCCTTCAAGCGATCGTGTGCGGCGTTGACGGGGTCGAGATAGTCCGGGGTGCGTTGCACGACCATTTCCAGCACGGAACCTTGGGCGGTACCGGCTTCGTCGACGGCCTCTCCGTAGGCGCGGATGCGGAAGGTGTCAGAACGCGTGGCGAGGATGGGCCCGAGGGCCTGCAGGAGATCGCCTTGGAAGAGGCAGCCATTGGCCCCGAAGCCATTGTGAGTCCGGTTGACGTTATCCGGATCCAGGACTTCAACGTTTCGGAAGTAAAGCCCGGGCGGCGTTCCAGTGCGTCCGCCAGCGACCCCTTGGTAGAGCCAATTATGGGAAACCGATGGGTCAATCATCTTCCCCCCGGCGGGCATCTTAGCGAGGCTCTCCGCGCCGAGGGTTTTGTCGGCCCGGGCAATGGCTGCTTCCAAGGTTCCGGAGCGGAACATCCACCGCACGTTCTGGGCCGCCGCGGGCAACACGGTGTTGGTGGCGGTATTGACGATGGGGTAATAGGAGCGGTTCAGCGTGACGAGGTTGCTGACCATCGCGCCGGCGGTGCGGGTCGGCCCCAGGTAGCGGTTGACGAACTCGCCGAGACCAAGGAACGGCGTGCCTGGGTTTTGGGCTGCCGGGAAGCCGCGGAAGCGCCGCGTGGCGGGGAGGTACTCCTGATCCCGCTCGGTGCGCTGGAAGAACTGCGACCGCGCTTTCACCTCGGCGACCGTCGCGACCGCTAAGGCGCGAATCTGGGTGTCGGAGAGGTTGGCGTAGCCATTCCAATACGCGGCATCGGCGATGTTCCGGGTCGTCGGCGTTTGCGCTGAGTCACCCAGGATACGTGGGAAGCGTGCATTGTTCGTCGCCGCCGGGGCGTTCGCCGCCTGCGAGCCGAGGGCCAGTCCCTTGAGGGAACCGTAAAGGGCGGTCCAAGCTTCGACGGACGTCGAGTTAACGTTGAACGCGCCGACGTTCAGTAGGTAACTAGCAAACTTGCGGTAGCCATCCGTGGCGGCCCCAGTGCTATCGGTGGCGAAGCCATCGGCCGTGATGGCCGTCGCCGCTGAGTTGTCGCTGGTTTGGTAGAGTAGCATGCGCGGATTCGCCAACGTGCCGGCACCGCTCGCAAAATCATTCATCACTTCGGCCAGCGTCCGGCTGCGGACTTTGTTATAGTTGCCTTGGCGGGAACCATTATCGGCGATGCTCGGGGCGGCCCCGGAGAAGAAGAAGCTATCCCAGAGCGCATTGTTCATCAGGTAGCTCATGTCGCCGAAAGTGTGGCCGCCGATGTAACTGGCGTTGGTGTGGGGCGTCCCTTGCGTCCAGGCTTTATCGAGGGGCACGACCATCGAGGGGAATGAATTCCCGACCGTCCGATAAGGCATCCAATCCCAAGTGCTCAGATTGGCATGCATTAACTGGCCAAGAGAAGTGGGCGCCGTCACCGGAATCTCCACCGCCGTGGATTTTCCCTGGCCGGCGGCGCCATGCGACGAGCCGCCCAAAGCATTGCCCCCATTCGCGTTCGCGGCGTCGACTTGCAGTATGGGACTCCAAGAAGTCGCGACGCCATTGAGCCCTAATTCGTCGCCACCGAAGAGCTGCGTCCGCAGGCTCGCAGTGCCGATACCTGGCAGGCCGTTGAGTGCAGGGTTGGATGAAGTCTGCGGCAGAGGGTTGGAGAAGACCCAGACGGGGTGAGCCGCTGGCACTGGGCTCGATTGCGCGGAGAACCAAGAGAGAATGGTGCGGTTATGGCTGGTGGTTCGGGCCGTGTCCGGGAGGCGGGCTCGCGTGTCGAAGGCCGCAATGACCGGCCCTGGCGCAGTCTCGCTAATGGTACGGATGGCGGAAACGGGCCCAACAATCACGGGGTTAGTTACGCTGCCGCCGTCACCGAGTTGCGTGACGCCGAAGCTGCTGCCGCCGACGTTGATGTAGTGAGCGTAGCTGGCGTAGGAATTATTGCGACTGGTGCCCAGCACTTCATCGAAACCGAGGTCTTGCCCGTCGGCGCTCACGGTGTCCGCGCGGAGAGATTTTTTCCAGCCCGAGTTGAGGTAGATCCAGTGGTGCCAATACATCGAGCTCGTGAGGTCGATACAGCATTTAACCTGGTCAGCGGCGGCGAACTTATAAGGGGCGGCGACGGTCGAGGCTTTAATGTCCGTATGGAAGCCACCGGTGAAGTAAAACCCTCGCTGCATATTGAGGATTGGGATGGGCGTGCTTTCATTGGAGCGTCCTAAGGTGGAGGCGTCGACGAGGTCTTGGGTGGTAAAGACCGCGAACTCCCCGGGCTCGAGGGTGGTCGCTGGCACGACGGCGACTAAGTTTTCGGCGTTCGATCCCGTGGCGGAAGATGCCGCCGCCGTAAAGTTATAAAGCGAGTCGATAAGCCGCGTTGTGGCAGTGGCGGCGAACGGCTGGGCGGGGTCGTTGCCGTTGTGGGTGAAAATCTGCAGGCGCATCTGGTCGAACTGCGAGAAGACCAGCTTCAGCCCACCCTTGACCCGGAGGTCGGGTTCAGCCGTCGCTGGCTCCTTGAGTTTTATCCGGACGTTGTAGGGGTTGTGCAGGACAAGGATGGGCGTGCAGACCAGCTTCAGCGTGTAATCGGTGCCTACGTTCACCCGACGTAAAGAGAACACCATCGAGAACCGGTGTACCGTCGGCATGTAGGCGCCGCGCACGGCCCGTGGGATGAAGCGTCCCTTACCGCCGCCCGTGAGATCGCCGCCTTTGAGTCCATTAATCCAGCCCAAAGGATCCGGGGTGCTATCGTAAAAGTCGGTGAAGGTGGAGGTGGCCTTACCGCCGCCCGACCATAAGGCGTTGTCCAAATCGAAGCGCGCATACTTGTGCATGCGGTAGCCACCTTTGTCCAATTGGTTGGTATTGGGGTAGAAGGCGCGGGCGCCTAAGGCTGGCACATTACCAGCCCAGTCGACGTCCTTGTAGAGGCGGTAGTAGTCGCGGACGAGATGCCAGAGGGGCCCGACGAGCCGGCGCGGTTGTTTATCCCAGAGCGAATTCACGGTCGTCGTCGGCGGAGTGCTGCTCGTATCGGTCAACGGCTGGCCCATCTCGTCCTCGCGAATGAAGACCGGCGACCAGGGCAAGTATTTGGTCCCGCTGTTGCCTAGGTTTCGACTCGGGTTATCGGCGTTCACTTCATACATCGGGACCCAGACACGCGGGCGGGGATCGGGCGAAGTGATGAAGCCTGGGTTGACCTTAGCGGTCCCGTAACTGGGAAACCAAGAACGTCGTTTGCCGAGTAATAGGTCGGCCGTGTAAGCTTCGGTGACCGTCTCATGGCCAGCGCCCGAACCAAAGTCGGACTTGTCGAACTGGGCGTCATCCATTTCGAAGGCGAGCGAAAGGTCGCGGCGCAGGCCACCGCGGTAACTGTCGGCAAGGACGCCGGCTGACCACAGCGTGTGGTGATGGAAAGATAACTTATGGGCCGGCTGACCGTTGGCCGCGGCGTCATTCACGTCGTACCCTTTCAGTAGTGGGAGTGTTGAGGTGGAGATGATTGCTGGTCGGGTCGCCTCGTAAGGGTCGACGCTCTTCAGGCCGAGGAGGAGTTCCGTTCCACGGCGACCTGCGGAACGCAGGGTGGTGGCAGTCGTCAGCGACGCCGGTGCCGCTTTGGCAGGGTCGCGGGTTTCGTTGAGATGAATGGCAGCCTTCACGCCTTCGTCGCCAATCCAGTAGGCGAAATTCCCTGTGGTGGAGTTTGCCCAAGCTCCCGGCAGCGGAATTTTCGGTAGCGCCACGCGACCATCGACGTCATCGCTGGTATCCATGAGCCCGTCCGGCCCGAGGTCCAAGGTGGCGCTGCCATTGCCGACCAGGGTTGCGAAGGATTCGCCGCCGCCGGCCGAGAGGGCCAAGGGATAGTCCGTCTGCCAAGGGGCCCAGTAGCCTAGGTCGTAGTCCGTCTTACCAGCTAGGTTGACCGCCTGCAGGAGATAGGGGATTGAATCGTCCAACGGTTTCTCACCGCGACCGCTGATGAGCCACTGCGGTGGTTCGTCGGGCTTATCGGTGCGCCACACACCGGTCCAATGCCGTTGACCTTGGCCTAGCCGTAAACTCCAAGCGAGATTAGGATCAAAGGGGCTGATTGGGGCCGGAGTGCAGGCGAGTTCTCCGGTGGCGGTGCTCCGGACATCTGGGCCGGCCGCTTGCTGGAGATGGGCTAACGCCAGCCGGGCGGACATGGTGGCGTTTAGCCGGGAGCGGGCCTTGAGCGCCAGCCATTTGGAGGCCCGCATTTCCACGGTGATAAAGGCGGCCAGCACCAAGACCGTCAGGACAATCATGGCCATGATCGTCAAGGAGAGGACGAGGGTGAATCCTTGCCTCGTCTGGCGGTGCTCAGGCGGCGTCGACCGCACTTTAGCGAAGCGCCTTGTTTTTGGAAACTTGCTTATCCCCGGGCGGAGCGGCGGACGGCGCGAGTTCTTCGACGATGCGCTCTTCAACGCCCCGAACCACAATCATCCCGGCATCGCCCGGAGCGGGTAGGAGGAAGAGGAGGGAACGGATGTCTTGTAACTGTAGCCAGCGCAACCCCCCAGCCACTTGCCAGCCGTCGTCTTCGTTGGGCAGGAAAAATTGCGCTTGTCCGTACTCGGATGGTTTTACCTTTGGTTGTAGCGTGATATCTTGACCTGAGGGGATCACTCGACGCTCGCCAGGCATACTTAGGCCGATGGGTTGAGGGCACAGGTTGAAGAAGCGAATCGTCCCCGCGGCGTTTTCGGTAGTTTTATCTGGAATGAGGCTAAGCCGAGTGGAGGCCCCGGCACCTGAAACGATGGCGATGAGCTTCGTTTCGCCAGGGGGAAGAGTGGCGGAGGCAAGGACGGGGTGGGGGGTCTTCGGGTCTTGGTCAGTCGGCTTCCCGAAAACGCTAAATTTCCCTGCTTTCGCCTGGCTGGTGATGGCGGCTGTCAGGCTGTGTGAATAAAGCTGAATGGGCACCGGTTTGCCGGCGGTATTAAGGACGGCGACTTCGCGCTGGGGATCGTCGAAGCTCATCAGCTTCACGGTCACGGGGATGGCTTCCGGATTCGGTAAAACCGCCGCCAGCATGACAAAGTGAAACCACATACCAGTCATTCAGACTCCCGTATTTTCGGGGTCTATTCTATTGGAGATATGACTCTGGGGTTTAACCTGCTGGGTGCCTTTTTGCCACCGGACTGTCACGTACCCCTCGACAGCCTGAAATTATGGCATTTGTGACAACAGCCTACCACTTTGTTCACAAAGGGCTGGGGGTAACTTGCCTTTAATTCGGGCTGTGCAGCCCTCTCGTCCCCCCGCAAAGTCCACCCCTTCCATGAGTGATTTCCCCGCCGGCCGGTCCCCCCGCAACCGCCGCGATACCCAGCCTAGTTACGGCGACCGCGTGCCGCCCCATAACCTCGATGCCGAGCGCGGGTTGATTGCGAGTATCATCATCGATGGTGAAACGCTCCAGCGCTGCCTTTCCGAGAAGATCACCCCAGACTTTTTCTTCGACCCGAAGCACCAGGACATCTATGCGGCCGCGGTCAAACTCTCGCAGGCCAACACGGGTATCGACGAGATCACGCTGACCGAGCAGCTCCGTCGCGATAGCCGCTTGGATTCCGCCGGTGGCGCCGCCTACGTCAACGAACTGACCGGTCAGGTGGCCTCTTCGGCGCACGCCCCGCATTGGATGGTCATCGTCCGCGAGAAACACTTCCTGCGCTGCTTGATTTCCACTTCGGTCAGCACCGTCGAGAAGGCCCACGCTCACACCGAAGGCATCGAACGCCTCCTCGAGGACGTCGAACAATCCTTCTTCCGTATTAGCGAAAGCCGTATCGCCGAAACTTCGCAACAGATCGACAAGCCGATTGAAGAGGCGATGGAGATGGTCGCCCGGATGATCGCGGAAAATGGCCGTGTTCAAGGCATACCGACGGGCTTCCGGGAGCTGGACACCTTAACCTATGGCTTCCAGAGCGGCCAAATGATTGTCGTCGCGGCCCGCCCAGGCATGGGTAAGACTTCGATCGCCCTCAACTTTATCGAAGCCGCCATGTTCCCGCCACCTAACTCTGGACGCGAACCCGCGCATGTCGTGATGTTCTCACTGGAAATGCCGGCCCGGGAATTGGCGATGCGCCTCCTGTGCTCCCGCGCCCGCGTCAACGCACAGAAGATGCGCTCCAGTCGGCCCGACGCCCAGACGCAACTCGACCTCGTGCAGGCTTCCAATGAATACCGGGGTAAGCCGCTCATTGTTGATGACAACGGCGGCCAGACGATTCTCGAGATCCGGGCCAAGTGCCGGCGGATTGCCCGCCGCCGTAAGCTCGATATGGTCGTTATCGACTACATCCAGCTCATCAACGGTTTGGACTCCAGCATAGCGCGCGAACAGCAAATCGCCGAGGTCTCCCGCAGTATCAAGGCCATGGCCAAGGAATTCCAGATCCCCATCATCGCACTCGCCCAGCTCAACCGAAAGTCCGAGGACGAGGCTCGCCAGCCCAAGATGTCCGACCTGCGCGAGTCGGGCTCCATTGAGCAGGACGCCGATATCGTGATGCTGATTTCCCGCCCTAATGTTAGCCAAAGCAAGGCGGCCGAAGCCGAGGCGGAGCAAATGGGTCAAGATGGGTGCTATGCCCGCCAGTTAATCGTGGCCAAGAACCGTAACGGCCCCACCAATGACCTCGACCTGCTCTGGAATCCAGGGCTGACAAGGTTCGAAACACCTGCCAAAAGCCATTCCAATGAATGATGTGAACGTATGCCGGAGTTTCCTCCGCGCCGCCTGCTTCGCTTTGACCTTGGCACCCTTAGGGAGTCTTGCCCAGGTAAATGCATCGACCCTCGAAAAGCCGCTGATGGTCGGCAAAGTGACGATTAAAGCGGAGCGAGGCGCCCCAGACGAGAAGGGCAAGCCGGGTGAAACTCTTCCGCCCCCGGAGGCCTTCATTCTCGGACACGTCGCCTTACGGGCGGGTGAGCCGTTTTCGAAAGATGCCATCACTAGCACGGTTCGTTCACTTTACGCCACTGGTCGCTTTAACCAGGTTAGGGTAGTGCCGACGTTGTCCCCGCAGACCGGACTGATTGACTTAGAAATTACCGTTGAGCCACGCCCGATCCTCCGGGAAATTATCGCGGGCGGGAAGTTAATCGACCTCGAGTCCGATGCTTTGAAGGTCGCTGGCTTCAGCGTGGGTGAACCGCTCGATGACGCCGCGATGCAACGGGCGGTGCTGGCCTTACAGAAAGAGCTCCGCAAGGACCGCCCTTTCATCGTCTTGGAAGCAAAGACCATCTCCGAGGTCAAGGGACTGCCGGGTGTGCGCGTCGAGCTGACCGCCAGTGAAAGCCCTCGCCTGACGATTGATTTTATCACCATTGAGGGCGCCGCGGCCCTCACCGAGAACGAGATCATCGAAGGCGCGGAAATGAAGACGGAGAAGCCAGGTTTCTTTTCGCGCCTTTTCGGGGGAGTCTTTTTCAGTACCAACCTCGATACCGAGGAATACCGCCGGGATTGCAACCGCATCCGGGATTTCTATCGCCTCAAAGGCTTCCTTGACGTCGAAGTCGAGGACCTCGATCCGGCGAAGGCATGTCGCCAAAAGGACCTGAAGGATGGCTCCGGTAAATTGGAAGTTATTTTCAGATTAAAGGAAGGCCGTCGCTACACCATCGGAGCCTTGAATATCTCGGGTAATAAGCTCGGAGCGACGAACCCGGTCTTTTCGACTGAGGCGCTGCAGCAGGTGATCGCTTCACCGTCCCTGCGTCGTGGTGCCTATCGCCCTGAAGTGGACCGTTTCATTACAGGTGAGGCCTTCGCAACGGTGGCCTTAGATACCGCCACCGAGAAGCTCAGGGAGTATTACGGGCAGATGGGCTACCAGGATATCCAGGTAGAAGCCCTCCGTGCACCCAACTTCCAGACGGGCGCTATCGCGGTGAGCTTTAAAATTCAGGAAGGGGAGCGGTTCACCGTCCGTTCCGTGGATATCCAGGGGAACACTAAGACGCGCTCCACCGTGATTGCACGTGAGTTGGCGCTGAGCCCTGGCGAAGTCTTTGACTTGGCTCGCGTCCGCGTCTCCGAGGCCCGCCTGCGCAACACGCAGTTCTTTAAAGAGGTCCGGCTCGTCCCGGTGCCGACGCCGGTTCCAAACCAAAGCGACCTCCGCGTCATCGTCGAAGAGGGCAGCACTGGTTCGGTGAGCTTTGGTGCGGGCTATAGCACGGTGGAGAAACTCGTTGGCTTCGTCGAGTACTCCGAGGGTAACTTCGACTTCACCAACCCCGAGGGCTGGTATCGCGGCGGTGGTCAGAAGTTCCGCGTCAAATTGCAGGCAGGCAGCGTCTCCAACGCCTTCGAACATTCTTTCGAAGAGCCCGCACTCTGGGAACGTGATTTGGCGGTCGGTTACAAGATTGAGCGCCGCTACACGGGTTATTCCTCGGCCAACTACAACGTCGTTAATGAAGGCGTCGGTGTTTATGCCCGCCGTCGGCTCTTCGGTAACGTCGAAGGCCGCATCGCCTATGACCTGCGGCGCGTCAGCGTGGGTGACGTCACCCCTACCGCGCCCCTCGATGTTCAGGCTGAGGACGGTCACCCGAAGACGATTTCCTCGGTGACGCTCTCCTTGACGCAAGACACCCGTGATGAATACAACTTCCCGACTAAGGGTTCGCGGCTTTCACTCTCCGAGGAAATCGCCGGCAACGGCCTCGGCGGTAGTTTGGATTACTTTAGGACCGAGCTGCGCACGGGTAAGTGGTTCCTGCTTTCGCAGACCGCGGAGCAGACCCTTGGCCTGATTGGTCGCGTTGGGACCATCGCCGGATCCGGCGGTAATCTGCCATTCTACGAGCGCTTCTACCTAGGTGGGGCCTACGATATGCGTGGGTTCGACTATAATGACGTCGGGGCAGCCTCAACTTGGGACACGACCAACGGCAACCAACCGGTTGGAGGCCTGACCTATGGCTACCTGAGTGCGGAGTATACGATCAAGGTGGCCGACAACCTCCGCCTCGCGGCTTTTTATGACTATGGTTTCGTTAATAAGGAAGCCGCCCGGTTCAGCCTGTCCGAAGCCAATTCCGACGTTGGGGTCGGGCTGCGCATCCTCCTTGGCGGCGCGGTGATGCGCCTCGATTTCGGGTTTCCGCTACAGACCACGATAAACCCAGCTACCGGGTCCGAGCTCAATGGCGGCGGGATGAAGTTCAACTTTAGTTTTGGGACCGTCTTTTGATTGCCAAGCCTTCCGCCAACCTTCTACCTCTCCATACTATGAAGTCATTTTTCCTAGCCCTTGCCTTCGCCGCGGTCACCTTGCACGGCGCTGCCCCTAATGTCGGGGTGGTTGACGCCGATATAGTGATGAAGAAATACGGCAAGGCCGTCGCCATTCAGGGGGACATCCAGAAGTCCCAGGCCGCCGCCCAGGCCGCGATCAACGAGCGCGGTAAGGAAGTCGAAGGTATGTATGCCGAACTGCAAGCCATCGAGAAGCGCGGCCAGAGCCCGCTCCTCAGCGAAGCTGGCAAGAAGTCGGTCCAAGCCGAATTCCAGAGCAAATCGGAAGTCTTTCAGCAGCGCCGCGCCGAACTGCAGAAGTTTATTCAGGAAGCCAACGCTACCATCCAGCAGCGTCAGGCCGAGATGACCAAGACGATTGGCGCTGAGGTCCGTGCTGAAGTGGAAAAAATCTCCAAGGCGAAGTCTCTACAGCTGGTCCTTCCGTCGGGCGTCTCGCTTTACACCGATGCTTCGCTCGATATCACCGATGAGGTCGTGAAGGTCCTGAACGCCGGGTACAAGCCCGCCGAAGTGCCAGCCGCACCGGCCGTACCGGCTCCTCCTGCCGCTCCCGTGGCGCCCGCTGGCGACAAGCCGGCCGCCAAATAAGACCAACCGCCCCTGCTCGTCAGGGGCGGTTTATTTCAGCCCATGTCCATCTCACTCGACACTCAACAACTCGTCGCCCTCACCGGCGCGACGAAGGTCGAGGGCGAGTATCTGGGCAAGGTGCGGTCCTTGGCCTCCTTGGCGGAAGCCGGCCCCGAGGACTTGTCCTTCTTGGGTAACCCTAAGTATGCGACCGAAGTCCCGACCTCCCGGGCCGGCGTCATTCTCGTCCCTGGTGATTACGTCGGTCAGCCAGCCGTTGGGCAGGCTTTCCTCCGCGTTGCCAAGCCTTCCTATGCTTTGGCACTCGTTTGCGCTGCCATCGAGGCCCAGCTTTGGCCGAAGCCCGCCGCCGGCATCCATGCGACGGCAGTAGTCGACGCTACGGCCGTCATCGACGCCTCCGCCTATGTCGGCCCGCTCTGCGTGATTGGCGCCGGTGCGCACGTCGGCGCGGGGGCCGTCATCGAAGCCCAATGCTTGATCGGTGTGCAGGCCGTCGTCGGTGCAGGCTGCTGGTTGAAGAACGGTGTCACGCTCGCGGACTATTGCCGCTTGGGCTTACGTTGTCGCCTCCAGCCCGGCGTGGTGGTAGGCTCTGATGGCTTCGGCTACGAACCCGCCGGCGGCCAGATCCACCGCATCCCGCAGATTGGCAATGTTGTCCTTGAAGATGATGTGGATGTCGGCGCCAATACGACCATCGACCGGGCACGCTTCAGCCAGACGGTCATCGGCCGCGGTACCAAGATCGATAACTTGGTCCAGATTGCCCATAACGTCCGTATCGGCCAACAGTGCCTCATCACCGCCCAGGTCGGTATCGCCGGCAGCACGACCCTGGGCGATTTCTGCGTGTTGGGCGGGCAGTCCGGCGTGGCTGGCCACCTCACCCTCGGCCACCGTGTCCAACTGGGCGCCCAAACGGGCGTGTTCGTCGATATCCCCGCGGACGGCTTTTATAACGGCACGCCGGCCATTCCCATCGGCTTGGAGCGCCGGTTAGTCGTGTTATCCAGAAAACTCCCCGACTTGTTCAAAAAGGTTGATTCGCTGGTCGCGTCCTTGGACGCTGGTGGTCGTTCCAATCCATGACCTTGCCTGCGATGAAAATCTTCACTGGGAACGCCAATCCGGCGCTCGCCCAGGAAATCTGCCAGAACCTCGGCGAGCCGCTGGGTTCGGCTACGGTCAATCGCTTCCCCGACGGCGAGACGTTCGTGCAGATTAACGAGAATATCCGCGGTTGCGATGTCTTCATCATCCAGCCCACGTGCGTACCAGCCAACGACCGCATCATGGAGCTGCTCATCATGATTGATGCCCTGCGCCGCGCCTCGGCCGCCCGCATCACCGCGGTCATTCCATTCTTCGGCTATGCCCGTCAGGATCGTAAGGACAAGCCCCGCGTGCCCATCACGGCTAAGCTGGTCGCCAACCTCCTGACCGCTGCCGGTGCCAACCGCATCCTCACCGTCGATCTCCACGCTCAGCAGATCCAAGGCTTCTTCGATATCCCCGTCGACCACCTCTACGCCTCGCCAGTCTTCTATAAGCACATCAAGGACAAGCCTTGGCTCAAGGATGCTACGGTATTCTCGCCCGACGTCGGTGGCCTCAAATACGCCTCGGCCGTGGCCGACATGCTGAATCTTCCGTATGGTTTTGTGGCTAAGCGCCGCACGAGCGCGACGACCGTTCAGGCCACCAGCCTCGTCGGCGAGGTGGAAGGTCGCGACATCATCTTAGTCGACGACATGACCGAAACCGCCGGCACGTTGACCGCCGCCGCCGAATTACTGAAGAAGAACGGCGCCCGCTCGGTGCGCGCGATGGTCTCCCACTGCATGATCCAGGAAATCGCCTACGAACGGTTCCGTTCGGGCGTCATTGATGAAGTCATCACGACTAATTCCGTGCCCATCGAGACCCGCGGCCTGCCGATTACCGTCCTGTCGATCGCCCCACTGCTCGCCGACGCTATCCGCCGTATCCACGGCAATAACAGCGTGACGGACCTTTTCCCGATTAAGGGCCACTGAGGTCTGCCCTAGGCATAAAAAAGGCCGCCTCGGTTGAGGCGGCCTTTTTGTTTTCAGCGCGTCCGCTTACTTCTTCAGGAACTCGAGAATCTGCTGGGCCTGATCGCCCGTGTGGCCCTTGTTGTCAGCGTAGACGCACTTGCCGTCCTTGAAGAGGTAAGCGCAACGGCTGGCAAAGCCCATGGTCGTAGGGACCTTGAAGGCGGCGACGACTTTCTTGTCCTTGTCGGCTAAGAGAGGGAAGGGGAACTTCTGTTCATCGCGGAACTCTTTTTGGAGCTTTTCGCCATCGGTGCTTACGCCCAAGACCTTGACGCCGAGTTTGCTGAGATCGGCCCAGCTGTCGCGGAGGGAGCAGCCTTGCTTAGTGCAGCCACCCGTCTTGGCCTTCGGGTAGAAGTAGACGAGGAGGTAGCCCTTGGCACCTTCGGCGGCCACGTCGACGGCTTTGCCGTCCTGGTCGTTACAGGTGACGGCGGGCAGGGCGTCGCCGACGGCGAGTCGCTCCGCGGCGCTGCCGAGGAAGGGGAGGAGGGAGAGGAGCATGGTGGCGAGGGCTTTCATACCCAGATGAACTTGGGCCGTTCCCAGAAAAAAGCAAACGTCCCTAGGGTGTTTTCATATCGCTTGTCAGGAGTTCTGGGGGCAATTTGCACGCATGCTGCCGGAAGTCCTCGCCACCATCCCGCACCGCCCCCCTTTCCTCTTCATCGATGAAATCAAGGAGGTCCGGGCCGACGGGGCCATTTGCACCCGTACCTTCCGGGCCGATGAGCCTTTCTATGCCGGCCATTATCCTGGTAACCCCATCACCCCCGGGGTCCTCTTGTGCGAGTCGGTCTTTCAGACCGGCGCGGTTTACCTGACCCGCAAGCTGCAAGCCGAAGGCAGTGCCCCCGATGGCAAGACGCCGGTACTCTGCCGTATCGAAGAAGCTAAGTTCAAGGGGATGGTAAAGCCCGGCGACACGGTTGTCATCGAAGTGAAGCATGTGGAGACGTTGCAACAGTTTCACTTTCTCACGGGCACGGTCCGTCGCGATGGCAAGGCCGTCCTGACGTTGCGTTTCGCGCTCGCCCTCGTCGACCAGCCCGCCTGAAATCACGTCATGTCGTTCCTCGGCCTTAGCGGCAAAACCTTCCTCGTCCTCGGCGTGGCCAACAAGAAGTCGGTCGCCTGGCACGTCGCCAAGACGCTGGAGGCGGAGGGCGCTAAGGTGGTCTACTCCGTGCGCTCGCAGGCTCGTCTGGATTCGCTCAAGGGCCTGCTGGACGGTAAGCCGACCTACCTTTGCGACCTTGAACGTGAGGAGGAAACCGTTGCGCTGGCGGCGGCGGTCGGCCGCGAACATGGCCCAATCCACGGCGTCCTGCATAGCGTCGCCTTTGCTAATTTCTCCCGCGGGATGCAGCCTTTCCATGAGACGACCCGTGCAGACTTCCTGCAGGCCACCGCGATCTCCTGTTTCTCCTTGGTGGAGCTCTCCCGCGCGCTCAAGTCGCACCTGGCCAAGGACGCCTCGGTCGTGTCCATCGGCATTTCTTCCCAAGTGACCGCTGCCAACTACGGTTACATGTCGCCGATTAAGGCGGCCTTGGAATCGGCCAGCCGCTTCCTAGCGAAGTCTTTCTCCGCCGATACGCGCGTGCGCTTTAATAGCGTTAACGCAGGCCCGCTTAAGACCAGCGCTAGTGCGGGTATTCCCGGCTACCTCGCTAACTATCTGCACGCTGAAAAGATGACGCTCCGCAAGGAAGCCCTTAAGACGCAGGAAGTCGCGGACACCGCCGTTTGGCTGCTCTCGCCGCGCTCCAGTGGCGTCAACGGCCAAGGCATCATCGTCGACGCCGGCATGGGGCTAAACTTCTTTGACGAGGAGCTGGTGAAGGCTTCGGCCCGTCTTCTCTGAACGTGCAGTTTAAACGTTCAGTCCTGACCGGCCTGGTGGCCGAACTCCCGCCGGAGGTTTGGTCCTCCGACGAAGTGGAGCGTCGCTTGGCTCCCTTGTATGGCCGGCTGAAATTACCGGAAGGCCGCTTGGAGTTGATGACGGGCATCCAGGAGCGTCGCTTCTGGCCGCAGGCCATCCGTCCCTCGGAAATCTCCGCCCTCGCCGGTCGGCGCGCCCTGCAAGCTGCCTCGTTGGGCCCAGCGGACATCGACCTCTTAATCCATTCGTCCGTGTGCCGGGATCGTCTCGAGCCTTCGACGGCTGCTTATGTGCATGGCCTCTTGGGCCTGGGGCCTCAGGCCCAGATTCTCGACGTCTCCAACGCCTGCCTGGGTTTTCTTAATGCCGTGGTGCTCGCGGCGGGCCTCGTTGAGTCTGGTCAAATCCGCCGGGCCTTAGTGTGCTCCGGCGAGAACGGTCGCCCGCTCGTCGAGCGCACTATTCGCATGCTCAATGAAGACCTCACGTTGACGCGCGATGGTATCAAACCGTACTTCGCTAATCTCACCATTGGCGCAGGCGGGGCAGCCGCGGTCGTTTCGCGTGATGACTTGGTCGGTGACGATGCGATTCGTTTACTCGCGGGCGCGTGGGAAACTGATTCTTCGGCCAACGGTTTATGCGAAGGCGACACATCCTCCGATGAACTCGACATGCGCACGGACTCGGAGGCGTTACTCGCCGCCGGCGTCGGCCTCGCGCAGCGTTGCTGGGGTCGCTTCAAGGTTGAGAGCGGCTGGAACGAAACCACGCCCGACCGCATCATCACCCACCAAGTGGGCCGCCGGCATTCTTCCTTACTCTTTGAGCGCCTCGGTTTGGATCCCGCGAAGGACTACCAATCGTTTGATCGGCTCGGTAACGTCGGGTCGGTCTCGTTGCCGGCGACGCTGGCCTTGGCGCGCGCCGAGGGGCGCGTCCGTCGTGGTGACAAGGCGGCCTTACTGGGTATCGGCAGTGGACTCGCCAGCCTCATGCTTGCCGTCGAATGCTAACCCCCGACCCAGCCGCCTTACCCGCCGAGGTGAAGGCCCTATATCCCTTTGACGTCCAAAGCTGGGCCTCGCCCGACGGTATCATGCGTTATGTGGACCATGGCCCGCGCGAGGGCCAGCCAGTCCTCCTGCTCCACGGGAACCCTTCGTGGTCGTTCCTCTGGCGTAACCTCATCCTAGCCCTGGCGGCCAAAGGTCATCGGGTCATCGCCCCAGATCACCTCGGGATGGGCCTGTCCGCTCGCCCAGACCGTTTCCTGCGCCTAGATGACCGCATCCGTGCCGTCCATGGCCTGGTCGACCATCTTGGGCTGAAGTCCTTTCACTTGGGAGTCCATGATTGGGGTGGCGCCATTGGTTTGGGCCTAGCGACCCGCACGCCTGACCGCATCGGTCGGATCCTGGTGACGAACACCGGGGCTTTCCTCTCGGAACGCATCCCTAAGCGGATTGCCCTGTGCCGAGCCCCTTTGGTCGGACGATGGATCGCCCAGCACTTGGACGGCTTTGCCTGGCCAGCCACGTGGATGGCGGTCGAAAAACCACTTTCTAAGGCCGTAAAGGCTGGTTTTCTTGCTCCTTATGGCACAATCGCCAGCCGCCGGGCAGTGGCGGACTTCGTGGCAGACATCCCCATGGAGCGAGCCCACCCGACCCGACCCGTCCTGGCCGCGGTCGATGCCGCCCTGCCGACGCTCCGTGGCAAGCCGATGCTCCTCCTCTGGGGGCTGCAGGACTTCTGTTTCGACGGGTCCTTCTTGGCGGGGTTCACCCAGCGCTTCCCAGAGGCCCAGCAGCGCCTTTTCCCTGCCGCGGGCCATTACGTCTTAGAGGACAGCGGGGCCATCGGGATTCAGGCCGCCGTCGATTTCTTGACGGGGGTCTAATTGCCCCTGTGGATAGCCCCGTGTATAGGGTGCGAAAAGCCCTGTGAACATGCATTTCTTAAGCCCCATATTAGTTTCCGTAAGGGCTTGATAAGTAGGTGTTTCGGCTGAGGTAAAAACATTCGTTCACCCCTCGTTTCCTATTGCAGAAAACGGTGTGAAAAACACGCTTCTAGGACCCGCCTCCGCGTGGGTTCACTATCCCTATTTTATTACCAAAACATGAGCGAAAATTCTGAGAAAAACCCGAACCGCGGCAAGCACGCCGGCAACGAAAGTTACGGTGCGGCCGACATCAAGCGCCTGAAGGGCCTCAAGGCTGTGCGCGAGCGACCCGGTATGTATATCGGCGATACGAATGAAACGGGGCTGCACCATTGTGTCTATGAAATCGTCGATAATTCAATCGACGAAGCACTCGCTGGTTATTGCAAGAGCATCAAGGTCGAGATTCATGCGGATGGCTCGCTGTCCGTCGAAGATGACGGCCGCGGTATCCCTGTCGCCATGCATCCGGAAGAGAAAGTCCCGACGCTCGAGCTCGTGCTGACCAACCTGCACGCTGGTGGTAAGTTCGATAAGGGCGCCTACCAGGTTTCCGGCGGCCTCAACGGCGTCGGTGCGAAGTGCGTCAACGCTCTTTCCGATAGCTTTATCGCCGAAGTCAGCCGCGAAGGTGAAGTGCACCAGATGAAGTTCAGCCGTGGCGAAGTCACGCAGCCGATTAAGGTGATTGGTAAGACTAAGCGCACGGGCACGAAGATTACCTTCCATCCGGATCCGGAAATTTTCGTCGCTACCCAGGAGTTCAAGTACGACACCATCGTCCGCCGTATGCGCGAACTCGCCTTCCTCGTGCCAGGTATCACGGTCGAAATGAAGGACCAGCGTTCGAACCGGGCCGACAAGTTTGAGTTTAAGGACGGCATCGCCGAGTATGTGTCCTTTCTTAATGCTAACGAAGAGCGTCTCTTCGATAAGCCTATCCTTATCTCCGCGGAGGTTGATTTTACCGACCTATCCAACCCGCGCGTGATGGCTGACGGCGAAAAGCCCAAGCCCGGCCAGCGCCGAATGACCCTCGACGTCGCTCTGCAGTACAACGACCGCTACGACGAGATGGTCTTTAGCTACGCCAACCTCATCAATCAGCCCGAAGGCGGCACCCACCTCTCGGGTTTCCGTTCCGCGCTCACCCGCGTGATTAACCACTACGCGAAGTCCAATAACCTCATCAAAGATAAGGACGCCAAGCTCAACGGCGACGACATGCGCGAAGGGCTCGTGGCCGTCATCTCCGTCAAGCACCCCGACCCGAAGTTCCAATCGCAGAATAAGACGCGCCTGACGAATCCCGAAGTCGAAGGCATCGTGAATTCCGTTGTCGGCGAGCAGCTGAAATATTACCTCGAGCGCGACCCCAAGACGGGTCGTCGTATCGTCGACAAGTGCCTCAATGCGGCCCGTGCCCGTGAGGCTGCCCGTAAGGCCCGCGAGACGGTCCGTAAGTCCGCCATGTCCTCCGGTGGCCTGCCGGGTAAGCTGGCCGACTGCTCCGAAAGTGATCCCTCCGTCTGTGAACTCTACATCGTCGAAGGGGACTCCGCCGGTGGTTCCGCCAAGCAAGGCCGCGACCGGCGCTACCAAGCAATTCTCCCGATCAAGGGCAAGATTCTCAACGTCGAGAAGGCCCGCATTGATAAGATCCTCTCAAACGAGGAAATCCGCACGATTATCACCGCTTGCGGTACTGGCATCGGCAAGCACGAGGGCGACGGCGCCTTTGACGTCACGAAGTGCCGCTACCACAAGCTGGTTATCATGACGGACGCCGACGTGGACGGCTCGCACATCCGGACGCTACTCCTGACGTTCCTTTACCGCCAGATGCCTGGCTTGATTGAG
The DNA here is from genome assembly GCA_945878755.1 of Akkermansia muciniphila. Taxonomy (GTDB): domain Bacteria; phylum Verrucomicrobiota; class Verrucomicrobiia; order Opitutales; family UBA953; genus UBA953. Next base: position 10,195 of record CAMDWM010000008.1, on the reverse strand, counting down.
GCGGGCTATGTCTACATCGCCCAGCCGCCTCTGTACCGTATCAAACGCAAGAAGCGCGAGCAGTACGTCGACAACGACCCGGAGCTCAATCGTATCCTCTTGGAACTCGGCTCCGAGGACGTGAACCTACTGCGCCTGCGCGATAAACACGTCTTCCCAGGTCAGAAGCTCGACAAAATCGTCGAATCCCTCGCCCGCCTTGAGTCCTTGGGCTCGGCCATCGGTCGGACGGGTTGCCAGCTCAGTACCTTCCTCGACCAGCAGGACCATAAGACGCATGCGCTGCCGCGCTTTATCGTTCGTACCCGCACGGGCAATGAGGAGACCTACGAGTTCCTAGTGGATACCGACGCTAAGCAGGCCTACCTGCGTAAGGCCGGCGTGGAGGATTTCCTCGCCGACAAGATCGACCGTGAGAAGCAGCTCAAGGACGGCACGGTCGTCCAGGAGCGTGTCAACGTGATCGAGATTTTTGAGAATGATTCCATCTCCAAGGTGTTGAAGGAACTCGAAACCCAAGGCATGGACGTAAAGCAGTTCACGCCAGGTGAAGAACCACGCTACAACCTCATCGATGGTTCGACGGCCGAGGAAGTTCCGGCGGTCGAAGGCGAGGCAGAGGCCAAGGGCGAAGAGAAGCTCGCCAAGAAGATCGTCAAAAAAGCCGAGCCTATCCCGCTCGGCTCCATCCTCGAGCTCATCGGCCAGATTCGTCAGTTCGGCCGTAAGGGCCTGACGATTCAGCGCTACAAGGGCCTCGGTGAAATGAACCCCAAGCAGCTCTTCGAGACCACGATGGATCCGGCCAAGCGCCGTTTCCTCAAGGTCGACATCGCCGATGCCGCCGAAGCCAACCGCATCTTCGCCATGCTCATGGGCGAGGATGTCCCCTCCCGCCGAGCCTTCATCGAGGATAACGCGCTCAACACCTCGAACCTCGACGTCTAAGCCCCGTCCCGTCCTCACCCTAGACCTCTTCGACAATGTATTCTGACAAAGAAAAACTCACGACCGCCAACATCACGGACATCATGCAGACGGCCTACATCGATTACTCGATGTCGGTCATCGTCTCCCGCGCCCTTCCGGACGCACGTGACGGCCTGAAGCCCGTCCAGCGTCGCATCCTGTACGCCATGATGCGGGAAGGCCTCGTCTACAACCGCCCGTTTGATAAGTGCGCCGGCGTCGTCGGTGAAGTGCTCAAGAACTACCACCCGCACGGTGATGGCTCGGTGTACGACACGCTCGTCCGCCTCGCCCAGAACTGGGTCATGCGCTACCTACTCATCGAGCCGCAGGGTAATTTCGGCTCCGTCGACGGGGATCCGCCCGCCGCCTACCGTTACACGGAGTGCCGTCTCTCCGAAGTCTCGGCCGAGCTCCTCGCCGATATCGACGAGGACACCGTCGACTTCATCCCGAACTACAAGGAGTCGACCACCGAGCCGACGGTCCTACCGTGTGCCTTGCCCCACCTGCTGATGAACGGTTCGACCGGCATCGCGGTCGGCATGACGACTAATATCCCTCCGCATAACCTCAACGAGCTCGTTGAGGCTACCTGCCTCATCATCGACAAGCCCAGCGCCACCGTCGAAGACCTCGAGAAGATTATCATCGGACCGGACTTCCCGACCGGCGGCGTGATTAACGGCAAGGAGGGCATCAAGCAGTACCTCCGCACTGGCCGCGGCATCATCCGCGTCCGGGGCGTCGCTCACACTGAGGAGATGAAGAACGGCAAGGAGCAGATCGTCCTCACTGAGCTCCCTTACAACGTCAACCGCTCTTCCCTGGTGAAGCATATCGCGCAACTGTGCACCGACAAGGTGCTGGATGAGGTCTCCGACCTCCGCGACGAGTCCGACGAAAACACCCGCGTGGTCATCGAGCTCAAGCGCAACGAGAACCCGAAGGTCGTCATCAACAAGCTCTATAAGCACACGAACTTTGAGAACTCGTTCGGCGTCATCTTGCTCGCCCTCGACAAACGTCGCCCGAAGCAGATGAATATCCGCGAGCTGCTCGAATGTTTCGTCGAGCACCGCCGTGACGTGGTCACCCGCCGCACGCGCTTCCGTCTCCGCAAGGCCGAGGACCGCGCCCATATCCTCGAGGGCTTCAAGATTGCCCTGCGTAATCTCGACGACTTCGTGAAGATCATCCGCGCCGCAACCAACCGCGACGAGGCCCGCGTGAAGCTGATGGCTAAGTATGGCCTCAGCGAGCGCCAAGCCGTCGCCATCCTTGACCTCCGTCTCTATCAGCTCACCGGTCTCGAGCGCGATAAAATTGAGGCCGAGTACCGCGAGCTGATGGCGCTCGTCGAAGAGCTCCGCAGCATCCTCTCCAGCGAATTGAAGCTGCTCACCCTCATCAAGAATGAGCTGCGCGCCGCCGCCAAGAAGCACATCGGACCACGTAAGACGAGGGTCACGGCCCAGGAAGGCGACCTCTCGATGGAGGACATCGTCGCCAACGAAGGCTGCGTGGTCACCGTCTCGCATGCCGGCTTCATCAAGCGTACGCCGGTCGCCCAGTATCGCCTCCAAAAGCGTGGCGGCAAGGGTACCAAGGGCGCTGAGCTCTCCAAGGCCGCCTCCGACGACGACAGCGACTTCATCGAACACCTCTTCACGGCTAACACCCACGACCATATCCTGTTCTTCATGAACAATGGCCGCGTGTACGTGGAGAAGGTTTACGAAATCGAAGAGGCCAACCGGGCTTCCCGCGGTAAGTCTATCGCCCGCTTGCTGGAGCTGAAGGATGACGAGAAGTTGGCCGCGATGGTCTGCGTCTCGAACTTCGAGGAAGGTAAGTTCCTGATGATGTGCACGGCTAACGGCACCATCAAGAAGACCGAAATCTCCAAGTATGCCAACTACCGTAAGGGTGGCATCATCGGCATTAACATCGAGCACGGCGACCGTCTCATCTCCACTAAGCTAACCAACGGCGATAACGAGGTCGTCATGATTTCGCAGTCGGGTATGTCTATTCGCTTCCATGAGTCCGACGTTCGTTCGATGGGTCGCGATACCACCGGTGTTTCCGGGATGAAACTCGACAGCGGTGACCAGGTAAAGGCGATGGAAGTCGTCGACGCGTCCTGCACACTCCTCGTCGTCGGCATCGACGGCATCGGTAAGCGCACCCCCTTCGATGATCCCGAAACCAAGGAGCCCGTTTACCGCAAGCAGTCGCGTGGCGGCAAGGGCGTCATCGCCATCAGCACCGACGTCGGCGTCGCCGGCGCCCTCAGCGTCCAGGAAGCCGACGAAGTCATGCTCCTGACCAAGGGTGGCCAGTCGATCCGTACCAAGGTTTCCGACATCCGCTGCACGGCGGGCCGCAACACCAAGGGCGTCCGCGTCATGCGCCTCAAGGAAGGCGAGTCGCTGCTGGGGATCTCCAAGGTCGAGCGCTCGGACGAAGAGGAAGAGAACGCCGCCAAGCCGCAGGCCTAAGCGGCCGGCGGAGAAAGTAGAAGGGGCGCCTCACGGCGCCCCTTTTTTGTGCCTAACCGCTAGCGATCTCAGGCTTTTTCCAGGGCCGCGATGCACTCCACGTGACGCGTCTGGGGGAAGAGGTCGAACGGCTTGGCCGAGATGACCTTCCAGCCGCGGCTGCAGAGGTACTTGAGGTCGCGGGCTTGGGTGTCCGGGGCGCAGCTGATGTAGACGATGCGGCGCGGGTTGAAGGCATGGAGCTGTTCGAGGAACGACTCATCGCAGCCGCGACGTGGCGGGTCGACGATGACGGCGGTCTCGGGTCCGCGGACGGGGACTTTGGCAAAGATGGATTCGGCGGAGCCAGCGATGAAGCGGCAGTTGACGAAGCCGTTGAGGGTGGCGTTTTCGGCGGCCTTACGGGCCGCCTCGGCGCTGACTTCGACGCCGTTGACGGATTCGAAGTCGCGGGCACCAGAGAGCGCGAAGAGCCCGGAGCCACAATAAGTATCGACGAGGTGCTTGGCACCCGAGGCCTTGGCGAGCCCGATGGCGTGGCCGACGAAGTCTTCGAGCACCGAGGGATTATTCTGGAAGAACTCCCCGGCGAGGAACTTCATCTTCACGCGGCCGACCTGTTCCGTGACCGTTTCGCGGGGGTCTGTCACGACGCCTTCCTGGCAGTCGCGGAAGAGGAGGGTGGCCCCACGTTCGAAGCGGCCTGGGTTGGCGCGAATATCTTTACGCGAGCGGGCGTAGGCCGCGTTAATCGCATCCGTGGCGAGAGGGCACTTAGTGACATCGACCACGCGGCGGGACGTGCCGGCGGCGAGGAAGCCAATCGGGAAGTCGGCCCGGCGCGGGGTCATGAAGTGCGGGGTAATCTTCGAGCGGTAGCCGTACTGTTTGGGCGAAGGGTGCGTCGGTTCGACTTCAACCGTCAGGCCACCGAGGCGTTCGTAGACTTCGGCGACTTGCTTGCGCTTCCAGACGAGCTGTTCGGCGTAGGCCATGTTCTGGTACTGGCAACCACCGCATTCGCCGAACAGTTCGCAGCGGGGTTGGACGCGGGAGGCGGACGGGATAATCACGCGGACGAGGTCGCCGCGAGAGAAGTTAGCGGCGTTATGCCAGATGCGGGCGACGACTTTTTCGCCTGGGAGGGCCCCGGGGATGAAGACGACCCAACCGTCGATCCGGCCGAGGCCGTCGCCAAGATTGGTGATGGTCGCAATGTCGACTTCCACCTCTTGGTGGTAGGTGAACTTGCCCTCACGGAACTTGGAGGAGTCGGGCTTACGGCCCTGCGGTGCATCGATGGCTTCTTCTTCGGACATGTGAGCAAACTCGGCTGCCCGCCCGGAAGGTCGAGCCTTATCCCTATCCCGCTGGCCAGCTGACGGCTTTCCTTGCCCTTTGCGCGGGAATCCTGCTTCATCCCGCCCGTGCCAGACGAGGTCATCCAAAGCCGCCAAAATCCCCGCATCCAAGCGGTCGCCCGTCTGCGCGACCGCCCCGAGCGGGAAGCCCGTGGCCTCTTCATCGCCGAAGGCCTTCGTGAGCTGAGCCGCGCGCGGGAACGCCAAGTGGAAGTCTTGGAAGTCTATTTCTGTCCCGAGTTATTCCGCGGGGTCGAAGCCGCTGAACTCGTGTCAGGCTGCCGTGCCGCCGGGATTGATTGCTGCGAGGTCGGTCGCTCTGCCTTCGAGAAAATCAGCGGCCGCGAAGGCCCCGATGGTCTCCTCGGCATCGCCAAGACTTGGGAATGCTCACTCGAGCGCCTTAAGCTCTCCGCTAATCCCTTGCTGCTGGTCGCCGAATCGGTTGAAAAGCCTGGTAATCTCGGTGCTTTACTGCGGACGGCGGATTCGGCCGGTTGCGATGCCTTGATCGTCTGCGACCCCATTACGGACCTCTTTAATCCGAATGTGGTGCGTTCCTCGCAAGGCGCCGTCTTCTCGATACCCGTGGCCGTTTGCTCCTCAGCCGAAGCCGTCGCTTGGATGCAGTCTAAGGGTATCCGCTCGCTGGCGACTTCGCCGGCGGCCACGAAAACCTTCTGGGATGTCGATTGCCGTGGCCCGAGCGCGCTTTTGCTGGGCTCCGAGAAGGATGGCCTGAGCGACTTCCTACTGGGTTCAGCGAACGAAAAAATTTCCATCCCACAGGCGGGCTTATCAGATTCCCTGAACGTCTCGATGGCGGCGGGCATCGTGTTATTTGAGGCCGTCCGGCAGCGGCGAAAGTAAATGAGTGTCCATCCCGATGGCCTTGGCGACTAGGTCGTCGAGCTTCTTGCCGTCGACTGCGAAGGCCCGGATGCCTTCAGCGGTCTTTTCCGTGGCCATAGCGTCTTCATTGTGGTGCCAGCGGAAATCCTTTTCACCCCAGACCTTGGCGGCTTCGCCTTCGGCCTTGGCGGCGACTTCGTCGAGTGCCTTGGGCACGTCAGCCGAGTCCTTGGAGAGCTCTTCGAGGAGGTTCGGGGCGATGGTCAGAAGGTCACAACCGCAGAGGGCCTTGATCTGACCGCAGTTGCGGAAGGATGCGCCCATGACTTCGGTTTTGATGTCGTTGCGCTTGTAATAGGCGAAAATGCGGCGGACGGACTGCACGCCGGGGTCGTTGGCGCCGGAGGAGGCGACTTCGTTCCAGTTGGCACCCTGGGCCTTCTTGTGCCAGTCGTAGATGCGACCGACGAACGGTGAAATCAACTGAACCTTGGCGTCGGCACAGGCGACGGCCTGAGCGAACGAGAAGAGGAGGGTGAGGTTGCAGCGGATACCTTCCTTTTCGAGCTCAGCAGCGGCCTGGATACCTTCCCAAGTGGAAGCCATCTTCACGAGAATGCGTTCCTTGGGGATGCCAGCGGCCTTATAGAGAGCAATGAGCTCGCGGGCCTTGGCGACGGTGGCGGCCTTATCGAAGGATAGGCGGGCGTCGACTTCGGTGGAGACGCGACCTGGGACAATCTTCAGGATCTCGGTGCCGAAGGAGATGAGAAGCGCGTCAACAGCAGCCTGGACGCCTTTGCTCTTATTATCTTGGGCCGCCTTTTGCAGTAGCGCCTGGTATTCAGGCATCTGCACGGCCTTAAGAATGAGGCTCGGGTTGGTCGTGGCATCCAAAGGCTTGAAAGCCTTCATGGCGGCGAAGTCACCGGTATCGGCGACGACCTTCGTGTGCTGGCGGAGTTGCTCGAGTGCGTTCATAAATAAGAGGTCTTCAGAGTGGTTGATGCCCGCGGGGTTGTCCAGCCAGAGAAGCGTCGCTACCGCGAGCGGTGGCCCATCTCTCGCTTGTTTCCGACGCCAGACTCCTCCACAGTGCCTGCATGCGCATCAAGGTCAGGCAGGCATTGTCGGCGGAGCAGCCCCTCGTGGGCGTGACGGTTTCCGGTTGGGTCCGGACGCGCCGTGATTCCAAAGGCTTTTCCTTCGTCGAAGTAAACGACGGCTCCTGCTTTAAGAACCTCCAAGCGGTGGTGGATCACGCGTTACCTGGCGCTGACGACCTCAAGGACGCCCTGACTGGCTCGTCCGTCTCAATTGAGGGCGAGCTCGTGCCGTCGCCGGCTAAGGGGCAGAAGTGGGAGCTCAAAGCCACGGCTTTCCGCTTGGTCGGCCGGGCCGATGAGTCTTTCCCGCTGCAGAAAAAGGGGCACACCGTGGAGTTCCTTCGGACCATCCCGCACCTCCGGGCGCGGACGAACCGACTCGGCTCGCTCATGCGCGTGCGTAGCCGGATGGCCATGGCCGTCCACGGCTTCTTCCAGCAGCGCGGCTTTGCCTACGTTCACACGCCCATCATCACCGCGAGCGATTGCGAAGGTGCCGGCGAACTTTTCCGCGTCACGACGCTCGATCCGGCGTCTCCGCCGAAGGGTCCAGACGGAGCCGTCGATTGGTCGGCGGATTTCTTTGCGCGCCAATCTTACCTCACCGTTTCCGGTCAGCTCGAGGGTGAGACCTTGGCTTGCGCGTTGGGTGATATTTACACGTTTGGCCCGACCTTTCGGGCGGAGAATTCTAACACCAGCCGCCACGCTAGCGAATTCTGGATGATCGAGCCAGAAATGACTTTCTGTGACCTCGAAGGCGACATGCGTTGTGCGGAGGAACTCGTGAAACACCTAGTAAAGACGGCCTTGGAAGAGTGTTCCGATGAACTCGAATTCTTCAATGCTTACGTTGACAAGGGCCTCCTGGAGCGGCTGCGTTTCGTCGCGGAACGGCCCTTCGCCCGGGTCTCTTACACCGAGGCCGTAGACATCCTCTTGCAGTGCGGACGCGTGTTTGAATTCCCCGTTGTCTGGGGCGAAAACTTGCAGTCCGAGCACGAACGCTTCCTCACCGAGGTGCACTTCAAGAGCCCGTTGACCGTCTATAACTACCCGAAGGCGGCGAAGCCTTTTTACATGCGGCAGAATGACGATGGCCGGACCGTCGCCGCCATGGATTTACTAGTCCCCGGTGTCGGGGAAATCGTCGGCGGTAGCCAACGTGAGGAACGTCTCGATCACCTCGTCGCGGCCATGCAGGCTCACGGGCTGGACCTCGAGTCCTATGGTTGGTACATCGATACTCGTCGCTTCGGGTCAGTCCCCCATGCCGGCTTCGGGTTAGGGTTTGAGCGTTTGCTCATGTTCGTCACCGGCGAAGGTAATATTCGTGATGTCATTGCCTACCCCCGCACCCCGGGCCACGCCTAAGCCCTTTATTTAGCCCCGGCTGGCTTGGCGGGCGGGCGGGTGAGGTCCAGAATGGCCCGACCGGTCACACAGTTGTGACGCACCATCTGTAAGTTGCCTTGGCCGGTCGTTGTACCTTTGGCGGCCGCGTTATCAGTATAGAGAACGGGAGCCGTTGAGGAAACAAGTCCGACTAGATTGCCGGCTTGATCGATGATTGGGCCGCCGCTGGAGCCGCGGGCGTAGTCCGCCGTAATCTGCATGAAGATCGCGCCGCTGCGGTCCGCTCCGCCGAGGCGACAGTAGCGCGTCACGATACCATCGGTGAAGCAGCCGAAGGAGTTGGCCGGATGGCTATAGCAATAGATGGCCGCGCCCGCACCAAGGTCATCGCGGACGGGGAGGGCGGTGAGTCCTTTGGCGTCGACACGTAGTAGGGCGACATCGGTGCTCTTGTTAGCGGCGAGAATTTCGATGACCGGGAAGAAACGTCCGTCGGCGGTCATCACGCCCATCGCTTCGGCGGTTTCGCCTGCGACCACATGGTGATTGGTGGCGATGACCCCATCGGAATCGACGACAACACCACTCGCGAGGGTGCAATGCCAACGCGGGCACTTATCGCATTTATAGGCGCCGGTAATGAGCACGGCGGCGGCCGCGGCCACGCGGTAGGCCTCTTCACCATCGAGCTGTTTGTTGCGTATGGGGGCTTGCAGGCGAACACTCGCGGTCGTGGTGCGTTTGACTTGGGCCAAGCGGGTTTCCTTGTTGAGCGGCGACTTTTTGCCCTCAGCTAGATTGGTGGTGGCTGTCTCCGCTTGCGTGAAGAGTGCGCGATCATCGGCAGCGGTATCAACGGATTGTCCCGGCGGTGCCAAAGCGGCGCCAAGGAAGCAAAGCAGTGGGGCGAGGAGCATCCTGAGAGTAAGGCCCAAGATATCCGCCCTGACGAGCAAATCGCTAGGTTCGTAGCGTATCCGTCACATGCTTACAGGCGGAGGGGAGGCCGGGCCAGTGAGCAGTTACGGGGTAGAGGTGCCCCCAACGATTCACCTAAACGGCCGGAGGGATCTCACCTGGGCGTGTGCGCATGGGGACGGAGCGGAGAAAACAGTGGGGAAAAGCTGGGCAACCAACGATTGGGAGTATTTCTGAGGCTTGGCCCAGGAGAGGGTGATAGTTAAAAAAACGTAAAAAAGAAAGATACGCACTGCAACTCCTTGATGTATAAGCTCTTAACGTGTGGTATGATTGTGTGAAAAAAGACAAAAATCCGCTTGAATTTAGGCACTAAAGTCTTCACTCTCAGAACTCTTCTCCCCCTTGTGGGAGTCTGTTCCTTGGATCGACCGGTGTTTTAGAAAGCCGCTTCAAAAAGTGAGCTAAACCTAAAAAAAGACGTTGACGAAACATTCAGCGCCCGCACCGTCCGCCCTCCCACCTCCTCGCGAGGTAATCCCTTTCGGTTCTTTGAGAGTTCATTTTGTGCGACAATACGGCCTATCGTATTAGTCAAACCTTACACCTGGTGAACCCGGCGATATTATGTCGCGGGTTCTACCAAAATTAGAAAACGCGATTTTCAATATCTCCGGTGTTCACTAAGGAACTTGAGAAAATATAAATAGTTCGGATCCCAGGATCCGAACCTTCAGATGCCACCTTCGGGTGGATTTTTGGAGAGTTTGATCCTGGCTCAGAGTGAACGCTGGCGGCGTGGTTAAGACATGCAAGTCGAGCGATAGTAGCAATACTAGAGCGGCAAACGGGTGCGTAACACGTGAGCAATCTGCCCTGAAGTCTGGAATAGCCCTGGGAAACTAGGATTAATACCGGATGGTGAAGAGTCAGGCATCTGACTCTTTCCAAAGCTTGTAACGGCGCTTCAGGAGGAGCTTGCGGCCTATCAGCTAGTTGGCGAGGTAACGGCTCACCAAGGCTAAGACGGGTAACTGGTCTGAGAGGATGATCAGTCACACTGGAACTGAGACACGGTCCAGACACCTACGGGTGGCAGCAGTTTCGAATCGTTCACAATGGGGGCAAC
>CAMDWM010000007.1:0-33023 GCA_945878755.1 Akkermansia muciniphila | reverse complement strand
GCGCGTCCTTCGCCTGGCCGAGGTGTTGCTGGGCGCGGAGACGCACGAAACTGCCTTCAATGCTTTCATTAGTAAGCCAGTTCCCAGTGACCTTCTTGCGGAATACGCCGTTGCTGGCGAGAGCCTCGCGGCTGATGAAGGCTTCGATGGGGGCTCCGCCTACCGCGTAGTTAACCAGTGCGATGGGGACTCCGGTGTCGGCTGCGACGCGTTGGGCGAAATAGTAGCCGACGGCGCTCATGGGCGCGGTGCCCTTGGGCGTGCCAAGCTCCCAACGGCCTGCATAGAAATTGGTGACCGTCATCCTAGCGACCGTGGTCGCGTCTAGCGGTGCGGCGGAGCGGTATTGTCCGGCAAAGCTGTAGTTGCGTAGTCGGATGAGTGGAAGGTTGGCCTTTGCGAGTTCCTGTTTGGCCTCGGCATCGCGGCTTAACGGGAACTCCATATTGGACTGCCCGGCGCAAATCCATACATCGCCGACGAGCACGTTACCAATGGTCAGGGTTTGGCCGCGCTCTTCGACGGTAATTTGAATGGGCTGACTGCTGGCAGTGCGCCCTGCAAATACTGCCGACCAGAGTCCCGATGGCTCCGCTACGACGGTGGTCGTTTCGGTGCCCAGGCGAACCATCAGCCGTCCGCTAGGCGCGGCCGTACCGATGATTCGGATCGGCTGCTCTCTTTGGAGGACCATTCCGTCCCCGAACCATGGATCCAGCTCCGCCGCTGCCGCGAGGCTAGCAATAAAGCAAAAACCGAGGCTCAGCGTCGGTCGAATCACTTACCTTCGAGCTGGGTTCCTGTGATGGCGCGGTAGAGAACGATGGTGTTGCTGGCGGGCTCGTAGAGTACGCCCACGTCGGCACCCACCTGAGCCATCGAACTGTAAGCAAAGGGCCCCGGGAAGAGTAGGGTCGATTCGGCCCAGGTCTTGCCGCCGTCTTCGGAGCGACGGAACGTGCCGTTAGCACGGTTTTTTCCGGCGGGATTTAAGAAAAAGATGGTCGTCTTGCCGCCGGCCGTGGCGGAGAGCAGGGAGCCTTGGCAGACTGGCTCGGGCAGGGCGGCATCTTCCGTGGCCTTCGCCCAGGTAGCGCCACCATCTTGTGACCAGGAGACTTTACGTAAGGGCGCCCCGGAGCGCCAGCGGCGGGAATTCAGGTAGAGCGAACCGTCGGCGGTTTCGGCAACCTGGACTTCGTTGAGCTGCATGCCTTCCTGGGGTACTTCAGCGCCGCGTTTCCAGGTCTTGCCCGCGTCATCGCTGAAGGCGACCCAGTTCACGAAATTCTTCTGCGGGTCTTGCGAGTTGAAAGGCATCACCAAGCGGCCGGCGAATTTACCTTTGTGTAGTTGGATACCGATGCCGGGGCCGGAGGCGCAGGTCACGGCGTTGGCAGGCTTTAGTTCATTACTCATATCGACGGGCTTGGACCAAGTCGCGCCTTCGTCGTCCGACGTCACAAATAGCAGCCGGTTGCCCTTCGGGTCCTTCGGGCCTGCGGGGAGGCCGCCAAACTCTTTGCCACCCGCGGGGAAGGTCTGGAAGAAGAGGAAGACGCGGCCGCTCTTGGCGTCCTGCACGAGGCAGGGATTGTTGCAGCTATCGTCCCCCTGCTCATAGGCGATCGTTGGCTTGGACCAGGTCTTGCCTTGGTCCTTGGAGAGCGCGAACAGCAGGTCGTTGCCCGCTTGATCGGTGGCCTTATCGCGGGCTTCGGCGATGGCAATGAGCGTGCCCTTAGCCGTCATGAGCAGCGCGGGGATGCGCACGGAAGCATGCGGGATATTCTTCTTCGCTTCGAAGACGGCAATCGCCGGCGTTTCGGAGAGCTTGGGCGCCGCGGTGAGGCAAGCCGGCAGGAGGAAGCAGAGCGTGATTAGTCTTTCCATGAGAAATAGCCGATGGCTTCGAGTTCGCCGAGCATCGCTTGGACGCCCGCGGCGTCTGGGTTGGCGTTGGGCAGGCGGGCGGGCCCGACCGGGACGCCGAGGTGGGTCATGAGGGCCTTGGCGCAGCCCATGTAGCCGCGTTTGGCGACGATACGGATTACCTGCATCATGCGGTCCTGCTCGAGCTGGCAGGTGGCGAGGTCGCCCTTGGGAAAGGCTACCATCATGCGTTGAAGCGGGCCGGGCACGAAGTTGTACGTGCTGCCGACGCCGCCTTGCGCGCCCATGGCAAGGGCCGCGAGGAAGTACTCGTCGATGCCCCATGGTAGGTCGTACTTGCCGCCGTCGAGGCGTTTGCCGAGTAGGTAGGTGCCGAGGTCGGGGTTGGAGTATTTCACGCCGGCCAAGTTGGGGATACGTTGGGCGGCGAGCTTCAGGAAATCGTCGACTGGGAAGTTAATTCCCGTCAGCGGAGGGATGTCGTAGTAGTAGAACGGCAGTTCCGGCGCGGCGGCGGCCACCTGGGCGCAACAGGCGACGAGGTCCTCGAGGTTGCGCGGCTTGAAGTAGGACGGCGCAATCATGGAGACGGCGCTGGCTTGATTACGTTGGGCCTGGGCGGCGAGCGTCGCGGCGTCGGCGAGGCAGTTGGCGCCCACGTGGACGACCACCTTGATGCCGCTGGACTTGGACACGGCGGCCCAGCGGTCACCGAGGGCGAGTCGTTCGGTGAGTTGCAGGGAAACGCTTTCACCGGTCGTACCGCCGATGAAGACGCGGTCGATTTTCCGGGCGAGCAGGTGCTCGGCCTGTCGTTCGACCACCGCGAGGTTCAGTGAACCATCGGCGTGGAAGGGCGTGTGGGTGGCGGGACAGAGCCCATGGAACTTGAAAGCGGACATGCGAAAAGGGTTTAGCGCCGAAGCGAAGCGTTAGGTCGGATACATAAGACGACGCCGACGGACAGTAAAGCAATCGCCGCAAAGGAGCCGAAGATGACGTTGAGAGGGATGTGTGCGTCGCGCATCACGCCGAAGCCCCAGTCGGCCAAGCCGCCGCAACTGATGCTGACCAGGTTCATGAACCCGTAACCCGTGGCCCGGAGTTCGGGGCGAACGAGCTGACAGAGGATGGGCATGTTATTGCAGTCAAAGAAGCCCCAGCCGAGTCCGAAGAGAATAAGGAAGCCGATGGCCACGACGAGCGTGCCCGCGTTGCCCACGCCAAAGAGGGCGGGCAAGAAGAGGCTCATGCCGAGTGCGCTGACGAAGATACGTCCGCGTTCCGTGCGCTGCATCCAGCGGTCGGCCAGCCAGCCGCCAATCCCGACGCCGATGAGGGAAGCAATCTGGACGTAGAGCACAGCCGACACCCCCGCCTTACCTTGGCCGAGGCCGAACTGTTCGCGAAGAATATCGGGCATCCAGTCTTTCACGACCCAGCCCGCGAGTGCCGGCAACGTGAAGTAGAGCACGAGGAGCAGGAAGTTGCGGTTCGTGAGAAGTTCGTTGAATGCACTGAAGAAGCGCGGGGTTGGAACTCCCGTCTCTGCGCGGGCGGGTGGATTGCGGAGTAGGAAGAAGAGCGGCACCGCGTAAAAAATGCCGACCGCCCCGCACCAAGCGAAGGCCGAGCGCCAGCCGATGTCCGGGCTCTCCGCCGCATAGCCAGCGAAGCCGCCGAGAATGATGCCGATATAGATACCCATTTGGTGAAACCCAACGGCGCGCGAGCGGGTGGGGCCCAGGTGGAAGTCGGTGATCAGCGCCAGGGCCGCCGGTATGTAGAAGGCCTCGCTGATACCCATAAGCGCGCGTGCCGCGAGTAATTCATTGAAGCTATTTACGTACCCCATGTACCAAGTCACCGCTGACCAGACGAGCAGGCTGGCGCAGATGACGTTACGCCGGTTGAGGCGATCGGATAAGTATCCGCCCAGCGGGCTGAGGATGGCGTAGACCCATTTGAATGAGCCCAGTACGAGGCCCCAGTTAGCCGCGGTCCCGATGTCCGGGATATCGCTCATCATCGAAACCTTCATGGCCGCCAGCATCTGGCGATCCAGGTAGTTGAGCAGCGCGACTGGTACGAGCAGCGCGACGACGAGCCACGCAGTGCGCATGGCGGAGGCGTTGGGGGCTTCGTCCTTCATCGCAGTTTGGCCGGAATCGTCCAGCGCGTGCAGGCGGGCGTGCGGACGCCTGGCCGCGTTTCGCCACTGATGGTCACAAGGTCATCGCCGAGTCGGAGCAAGGGAGCCGTGGCCACGGGGTGGGGCCATTGGTCGACGACTTGAACTTCCAGCGTTTCCGTATCGATGGCCAGCACCTGAGTGCTTTGGCCGGGGTGGGTCGCTGGCGGTTTACCGTAGTGTTTACCATCATCGCCGCCGACGAAGAAGAGGTGATTCCCAGCGGCGACGCCCGGGCCTGCACTCGCGGCGAGCGGGGTGGGCAGGGCGTGGAATTTGGTCCCTTGACCATTGGGTTTATTGTAGGTCAGCGCATCGCGGTAGTCGCGCAGCGGTTTGCCTTGGTCAGCGCTCAAAGCGCAGCCGCCCGCCCAGAGGACAATGCCATTTTCATCGGCGCCGACCAGCGGGAGAATACGCGCAAACTCTTCTTTGTCGTCGGTCGACTTCCAGCCATCGGTCGGTTTTGCAAGGTCGAGCACGGTCATTGTTGCGAGCGCGGCGGTCGAGGTCGGTTGTGGGGTGCCTCCGCTAATAATTAAGCGCGTCCCGACGCTCAGGCAGCCGGCGTAGGCGCGGGGCTCGCGCAGGGGAGTGGCCAGCGGGGTGCAGGTGCCGTCGGCCTTCACGAGGAGCACCGCGGTGAGGTGGCCGTCCGCGTTGCACCCGCCCGCGATGACGAGGCCATCACGCGTGGGCGTCGCGGCAAACGCCGCGTAGGCGGTGGGCGTGGGGAGCTGTCCGACCAGTCGCCATGCCCACTTGCCAGCTGTCTTCTTTAGCAAAAAGACATCGGTGTAGAAAACTTTCGTGCCACCGTCCCAAGGCATCTTGCCGGGGAAGTTGCTGCCGCCAGCGGCGAGGATGACCTCTTGTCCGTCGGCATCTTTTAGCACCGCGGCCATCATGCCGGCTCGGCCCAGCGCATCGGGAATGTCCGGCAAGGGCTCGGCCGCCGTCAAGCGGAGGGCGAGGCAGAGCAGGGTAAAGATACGGAGGGCGGACAGGGGCATGTCGGGGTATCTATGTAGATACCACCTCGACGGACGCCTGCCAGCCTAAGCGTTATTCTTCGCGGCCCAACCAACCTTCAGAGGAACGCATGCACGGACGGATTTCTCCGTTTACGACGGCAATCCCTCCATTCCACTTCGTACAGCCTGTTGTCAGCAAGGCCGCGGGGGCTTCACCAGCCTCGGCCCAGGTATCCAGCGTCTTATCGTAGGAAAGAATCTTCTTCGAGAAGCCCGGGTGCTTCGCGCCTTCGACTTTGCCAGCCAAGGTGCCGTCGTCTCCGCCGAGGAGGAGCGCTTGCTCGCCGACAAAGGGACAGGGGGTGGGCGCGGCGGCGATCGGATGTGGTAGCGGCGCGAGGCGGCGCCATTCTTTGCCTAGCGTGAAGGCATGGCAATCGGTCAGGTACTCGCGCTCGGCGCCTTTCGCTCCAGCGGTTAAGGCCACGCCGCCGAAGAGGAAGAACGTGTCCTTGGTGCCAGCGGCTTGCGCGAGCATACGGCCCGAGCCCGCCCAGAGTGGGAGCTCTTTCCAGCCGCCGGTCAGGTTCGCGAGGTCGATAGCATAAGCCGTCGAAGACGCCGCGGTCGCATCCGGCCGCTCGGTCCCGCCAGCAACAATGACTTTGCTGCCGACCAAGGCACCGGCCGCATAAGCGAGCGGGCGGGGGAGGAAGGGGAACGGACGGACCTTGAGTTCGCCCTCTTCGATGCTGAGGACGTAGCAATCTTGATAGTGGCGTTCAGCGTTAGCGCCGCCGATGGTCAGCAAGCCCTGGCGAATGGAAATGCCGACGCCGTAGCCGATGGGGCGAGGCAACTTCCCGGCCGCCGTCCACTTGCGGTTACGTGGGCCAATCGTGTAGACCGTATCATGCCAGACCTTGGCACCGCCTTCCCACGCCGGCTTGGTCGGATAATTGGAGCCTCCGGCCATGAGCAGGAGGTCGCCTGACGTGCCGAGGAAGGAACCGCCAACGCCTGGGGCGTTGGGAGATTCAGGAATTCGAGACCAGCGCATTGGCATCACAACATAAGGAAGACAGCCCCTCGCCCCCTGTCCAGAGATTAGCCAACCGAGTCTCATCATTTACTCAGATAATCCTAGGGTTTTTGGTCGTTCAGACCCTTTCGATTGGGGCGCCGAATCCCCCGATGGGTTTTGTTTGACACCCTTGCCCGATTATTGCCTTCATTCAGGTCCTTTCGCACTGCCTGGTAGCTCAGCGGTAGAGCAGGTGACTGTTAATCACTTGGTCGTAGGTTCGATCCCTACCCAGGCAGCCAGAAAGGGACTTTTTCGCAAGCCGACCCTCCCCGGGACGGCTTAGCTGGCTTCACCTTCTCCTTGACCACGGGGGCCGTTACGGGAGGATGCAAGTCACTATGGGCCAGCAAACCAACAAAGTTATCAAGCGTCGTCGTCTCCGTGCTTACCTCGAGCGCAAGAAGGAGCGGATCAAGGCCGCCCGCGTCGCCGCTAGCAAGAAGAAGTCGAAGAAGTGAAGCGCTGCGGTGGCATGGCCTGTTGGCAGGCCGCGCTCATCGCGCTGGCCCTAACCGCCTGCGACTCCCCGCCGCCTTCCGCTGTCGATCTACCGGGAGTGGCCTATGTCCACCCGAAGCGACGCTCGGAAGTCGACGTGCAACGTGCTTCGGAGGCGTTCTACGCCAAGGAGACGCATGGGCAGGACGTCGTTTTCCGCTCGGTTGAATCGGAGCACGCGGGCTATTATTTTTATACGAAGTTCGCTTTCGAGCCGCCCGTCGACGCCCGCGTGGTCTTGGAAGTAGTCCGTTCGGAGGCCACGGCGCCCGAACGTTATGTCTTCTCGACGAAGGTTCGTCCGCAATTTCCGCTCGGTGAATATGTCATCGGCCTGACGGGTAAAGACGCGGGTAATGCGAAGTGGGTGCCGATTGCTTGGCGCCTTTCAGTCGTCGATGCCCAAGGTAAAGTCTTGGCCGCGACGCATAGTTTCCTCTGGGGTTCGCCCACGGATCTCGGCCAGAAGTAAGCGATGAAGGCTTTGGCTTGGACCGCTTGGCGCCCGTTGCGGCTCGCGGACCCAGTGCCGACCCAGACTTTGCGCGAGCAGCTCGATGGCGGGCAGGCGTTTCGCTGGAATGCGGATGAAGACGGTTCGTGGACGGGCGTCTTTGGACGCACCGTCGCCGGGGTGCGCGCCGGCTCGAATGGCCTCGAGTGGCGCGGGGTCGTCGGGGTGTTGACCACAGAGGCCGCCTTGCAGTCCTACTTAGACGCAGCGGGCGGGCAGGCCGGGCTCGTGGAGACTTTGCCTTGGCGCTCCGATGTGGTGTTGCGTGCCGCCATCGCGGCGAATCCCGGGTTACGTATCTTGCGCCAAGATCCCCATGACGCCCTCATCGGCTTTCTCTGTAGTTCCAATAAACGCATCCTGCAGATTCGCCAGATGGTCGCGCAGTTGGCGACGACCCGCGGCGACCCGTTGGGCGGCGGTTTTAATGCGTTGCCTACGTGGGCGCAGCTGGCCGCCGCGACGGACAGTCAGTTGAAGGCCTGCGCACTCGGTTACCGCGCAGCCTTCTTGCGTGGCACGGCTCAGCGCCTGCAGTCTCGCCCCCATTGGGCCGAAGAATTC
Organism: Akkermansia muciniphila; assembly: GCA_945878755.1. GTDB lineage: Bacteria > Verrucomicrobiota > Verrucomicrobiia > Opitutales > UBA953 > UBA953. The sequence goes on along the minus strand of CAMDWM010000007.1, from coordinate 25,302 downwards.
CAGGCTTTAGCGACGGCGGATTTACTATCCGCACTCCAAAGTTTACCGGGTGTCGGACCAAAGGTCGCCGCCTGCGTGGCGCTCTTTGGGTTTGGTCGGCTAGAAAGTTTCCCGGTCGACACTTGGGTCGTGCAAGCCTTGGCCGGCGCGTATGGTTTCCATGGCTGGGCGCCCGCTCGGTTAGAGGAGTTTGGACGGGCGCATTTCGGCCCAGCGGCTGGCCTGGCCCAGCAATACCTTTTCGCCGCCGCCCGCGCCGGCCGCTTACTGCAGCCTTTTGCGCTGCCAGCTGACGAGGTTAAGCCACGCCCCAAGTCGCGCGGACGAGCTCGGCGGTGAGTGCAGTGCCGGGTGGTCCAGCCGAGACGAGGCGGCCTTCGCTTAACACGAGGACCCGCTCACAAGTCCGGGCCCAAGCGAGGTCGTGGGTGCAAACGAGCACCGCTGCACCGGCTTGGGCGCTGGCGCGAATGGCGCGCCCAACGAGCTCGGCGCGACAGAGGTCCAACGCAGTCGTCGGTTCATCGAGGAGCAAGACTTTACCATAGGCGTCGCCGAGGGCGCTGAAGGTTAGGCTCAGGTGGGCCAGCTTGCGTTCACCGCCGGAAAGTTCGGAAAGTTTACGTGCCGTCAGTTCGTGCAGTCCGAAGCGCTCTTGCCAGTGGCGAAACTCGGCCGCCGAAGCCGCGAGCGTGCCGAGCTCTGCGAGGGTGAAGTCCCAGGCCGATGTGGGGTGCTGCGGGGCGTAGGCGCGTAGGCGCGCGAGCTTTTCAGGGGCGGTCTGCCGAGGGTCGACCCCACCGAGGGTCAGGTCTCCGGTGGCTTCTGGTAGCAGGCCCGCGCAAGCGCGCAGTAACGTTGTCTTGCCGGCCCCATTAGCCCCGACGACGGCGACGACTTCCCCAGCGGAGACCGTGAAGGCAATGCCATCGAGCACGGTGCGCCCGGCTAAATCCACCGAGAGTCGGAGTGATGCAAGGAGGACTTCACTCATGGCGGCGGGAGGCGATCCAGACAAATGCCGGAGCCCCGAGGAGTGCCGTCATGGCGGCGGCGGAGATGGGCGTCTGCGGCCAGAGCGAACGGCCTAAGGTATCCGCCAAGAGGAGTAAGCTGGCCCCGAGTAAACCGGCGAGCGGTAGCATAGCGCGATGGCGTGGTCCCACCAGCGCCCGTGCGAGGTGCGGTGCGAGTAAACCGATGAAGGCCACTTGTCCGACGAGGCAAATGGCCGCCGCTGCCGCGAGAGCGGTGAGGAGAACGCCTTGGCGGCGGGTCTGCGCCACGTCGCTTCCCAGGCAGAAGGCCATGTCTTCGCCCAAGGCGAGCCGGTCCAAGGCCGCCGCTTGGGTTAGCAACAAGAGCGCGGCCAGCACGCAACCGAGAATCGGTAGCCAGGCTAGTTCAAGCGTGGCGGTGCCGAGCCAATCCCCCGCGGCGCCATTGATTAAGATATCGCGCGCTTCCGGAAAGCGGGCGGCGATCAGTAAGGTTCCCGCCGCCGTAAAGGCGTTCAGTCCTAGTCCTGTGAGCAGAAGTTTCGAGGTCGACCGACCGCTACCGAGCCAAACTAAAACAGCGGAGGTCGCTAAGGCTCCCGCGAAGGCTGCGGTGGGGAGCGCCCAGCGATGATTCCAGGTGAACTCAGTGGCTCCCGCTAAGAGGAGCGCGATGCCGAGGAGTGCCCCGCCGAAGACGCCCGTCAGTCCTGGATCCGCTAAGGGATTACGGAAGACGCCCTGTTGGTTAGCCCCACCCAGCCCGAGGGCTAGTCCCGCGGCGAGGGCGGCCAGCACGCGCGGTAGGCGTAGTATGAGTAGTTCGCCGTTGGTGCCCCAGCCGAAGCCAGCGCTGCCGCAGGCAAGCGCCGCTAAGGCTAGTAAGGCCAAGAGCAACGCCGCGAGGACGAGGATGCCGACGTGACCCTTCATGGTCACTTGCCGAATAAGGAGTCGAATGGGTTCCGCGGTTTCGGCGTCGCGTTATTATTCGGCGGCGTCGTCCGGTCGGGCTGTACGGTATTCTGGTCTTGGTAGCTAGCACCGGAACGGATGTTATTCACGGCAGTCTGGAGCCGATCGACGAGGTCGTTCTGCAAGTTGTTCAGCGACCCGCTGAATTTCACGCCGGGTCCTTTGGTGGAGCCATCTGGCACCGGGATGCCATCGGCAAAGCCGAGGAGGGCGAAGTACTGGGCGTAATCCCCTTTGCCGCGGATATCGGCTTGAAGGCTTAAAGGCCAATCTGAGAAAGTCAGTTGGGACCGGGCGCCGATTTCCCCGAGGGCGCTGAGCATTAGGTCAGGGTTGGAAACTTGGGCCTTGGTGATTTTGATGGTACCGTCGGGCATACGCTGAGCGAGGAACTCGGCGTTATCATATTGGAAGTTCGCGAGGGACTTCTGCAATTTCCCCATGGCCGAGATGGCGGCCCCAATCTTGGCAACCTTTTCGCCTTGCTGCTGATTCTTCGTGAGTACCCCCGCGAGGATGGCGAGTCCACCGACCACTTCCGCGGCGTCGCCCGCCTTCTCGGCGGTGAGGGACATGGCGCTATCCTTGCCGCCAAAGGCTTGGATTCGCCCGCCCTTCGAGGTGAGGCCGGCATACATGTTCATCTTCGCCACCAAGGCGTCGAGGTTGCCAGAAACGCCTTCCGCGGTGGCCCACGCATCGGCCTTGCCGTCGACGAATTCGCGTAACGAGGGGAACGCGGCGGCCACGGAGCCAAAGTCAAATTGGGTTAACGTGAGCTTAGACGTCAGCGCATAGGGACCGCCCGTGGTCGTGGTTTGGAAGGAAAGCTTACCGCCCCCGCCCAAGGTGCCTTCGGCGATCTTACCCTGAACCTTTGAGAGCGTTACCTGTTCCTCAACGACGTCCACTTGGAGGGAAACGTTCTGCGCGACGATGCCCTTGGCGTAGGCTTTCCCGATGCGCACTTGGGCTTGGCCAAACTGATTGTGCCAGAGCGGGCTAGTATCCTTAGTGGTGTTCGGCTTGACCGGTTTATCGGTCGGCTCTGCTTCCGCCTTGGACAGCACGGCGAGGAGGTCGTCACCCGCTACGTTGGGGAACTCGGCCAAGACTTTCCACTCGGAGCGTTCGCCGTGGTTGGTCTGCTTAACGAGGATTTGGCCTTCAGAGACGCCGTCGCTTTCGATGCGGATGCGGCCGGAAACTTCGAGCCCTTGCGCGTTGGGTGTGTAGGTCCCGCTCAGCGTGGCGGCTTTGACTTTGCCTTCACGGTCCTTGAACGCGAGTTCCTTGAGATTGAGCGTCGCCTTGATTTCGCCGGTGGGCGCCATCGTCGCCGCCGCCGCGTAGCTGCCGGTCGTGATGACGTTGAGGGTCTCGGCAAAGGGTTGTTCAGCCATTGCGCCTAAATTTCCCTGCAAGCGCATCGTGGTGGGGGCCTCGCCCATGCCCCAAGAAAGGTCGCCCGTTGCTAAGATGCGGCCATTGTTCGCGAGCTTCGCTTGGGTGAACGCTAACACGCTGGCCTTGTCGCCGAAGCTGAGGTCAAGGCCAGCCGTGAGGTCACAGCGACTAACCCAGAGTTTATTGCGCCAGCTCACGCTCGTGTCGACGAAGGCCACGGGCGCGCCTTCGGTGCGGATGAAAAGTCCGCCAGACTTAAAACCCACGACGAGGTCCGCGCGGTCCAGGTTGCCCGAGAGCTTCAAGCCAGGGACCAGGGCGGCGAGCGATTCTAGTGGCAGCTTCACCGCGCTCGCTTCTACGAGAACGCCCGCCGGCTTCTCGCCAGAGAAGGGGAAGGGTTGCCGTAGTTTGAGGCTGAGGAGGTTTTCGCCGCCGCGCGTGATGCGTGCTTCGAGGGTGTTCAGGGCCGGGGCTTTGCCGGCTTCAGCACCGAGCGCCGTCTTAGCGAAGACGCGGATACCAGCCAACTTATCCTTGGGCAGGTCCTCCCAGCCCGGCTGCTCAGCGAGTTCGGCAATACCGACTTGGGCATTCGCCGTCACGGACCAAGCGCCATCCTTGCCCGGGCGCACGATCGCATCGCCGGAGGCGATTTGCCCGGCGGCGGAGCTCAGCGAAAATGGGGCGATGAAAATGGCGCCGCCTTCGGAGCGTAGTGGGAGTTGCGCATCCACTTCCTTGAGCAGGACCTTCCCCGCGCGCTCGAGTGTCAGGCCCGCGAACGCGTGCGTCTTAATCGTCGTGATGGTCGGTTCGCCTTTGACGAGCGCCAATTCGGCTTCGCCCGTCCAGCGGCCAGCGGTGGCGGTGAGCTCGGCCATCGCCAAGAACGGCGTGAGCGAGACGAGGTTGGCGTCGCGGGCCGTCAAGGCGAGTGCAGCGTCCTCCAGGAGCTTGCCGTTCGCGAGGTGTAAGGGCTTGGCGAGGATTAAGGAGATGCCATTGCCCGAGATATCGAGTTGCTCGACGTCGAGGCCTTCGGCGGCATTGCGAGCCTGTGCTTTAATCGTCCACGAGGAAGTCGTGTTCCGGGGAATCGTTTTGGAGAATTTCGAGAGGTCAGTCCAAGTCGCCTTCACGTCTGTTTGGACGGCCCAGGTGCCGGCCAGCGGAGCCGTCTGTGCTTTGATGAGGCCGGCGACTTGGCAGTCGGGGAGGCTGGAGCTGAGGATACCAAAGCGGGTTGGGTCCAGGTCGAGGATCGCCTCTAAGCTAAGGGTGCCTTGGTCGGCGGTACCGGTGAACTTGAGCGCTGGCCGGCGGGTGGCATCGAGCACTTGACCAGACAGCGCCAAGGGCTTTTGCGGCTCGTGTTGACCACGTAACTCCAAGCCCATGGCGCCAGCGGCCAGCGGGCTATCATCTTTGGCGATGACATTGAGTTCGAACGATTTCACATCGTCGGTTAGATTTTTGATATCGAGACCGGCCTGGCCAAGCGGACGTTGGAGCTGCCCCTTGAAGATGATTTCGGCGCGCGGACGCGTGATGGTCGTCCCGATCTTAAAACCTGGCCACACCACGCCGGCCCGGAGTGCGACGGCACCAGCGGAGTCGATGCCTTCACCTGCGGCGCTAAAGCGGACCTCTTGTCCGTCCACCAAGGTCACGCGTCCGTTCGCGGAGTACGGCCCGACTTTGAAGCCCGGAAGTTTTGGGGTCGTGGTGGGCGCTGGTACTAGCGGGGTGCCGGCGGGTTCGGCGGGGGCGGGCACGCGCGTCGAAAGGTCGAGCTCGAAGCCGCGGATGGTAATTTTTTCGACCGTGTAGGTCCCGAAGGCGGAAGCCCAGATATCGGCTTTGCCGGTGGCGCTCGCGAGTTTGACCTTAGTCCCGTCGGTGAGGGTTAAGTCGACGCCCAGGACTTCAAACGTGCCATCCAGCGCGGCGGAAACTTTACCGATGCCCCCTTTGATCTTCGCATCGGCCAAGGCGGCGGCGACGCGTTTGCCGAGGGGGTCGGGTTTTAATTCGGAATCAATCCAGAGGACGGCACCACCCAGAAGCACGACGACGGCACCGAGGGTCCAGAGACTGATACGAAGGGCACGGGGCATGGGACGATGCCTCAAGATTGGGCGGCTTCTGCTATCGGGCAACAAAAAGCCCGGTGGAATTACTCCCACCGGGCTTGGCGACTGAGTCTCGGCGGGCTTTTTAGGCCTGCGGCGGCTGCTGGGGTGGCTTAGGGGCCGAACTGCGGCCGGCCGCGCGCTTCTTGCGAAGGAAGAGAATCTTCTCCTCCTCTAATTTCGCACTAAAAACCGCGGAGTTTTCGGCGACGTTGCTGCCCTTAATGCTGCGGGTGAAGTTGCGGCTAGCGTAGCGCATCTCCTTCATCGCCATAATCTGGTCCTCTTCCAAGAGTCCCGTCAGGTAAATGACCTTCTCGCGCGCCCACTCGGAGAGATCGGTCTGCTGGGTGAGCTCGGCCAACTTCTGTTTGGCTTCGGCCACTTGGCCACCGCGTACGAGGGCTTGGATTACATCGAGCTTTTCTCCCGTGACGGCTTCGCCCACCGCGGCGGCGACATTCACGTCGGTCTGCAGGGTGCTGAACGTCGCGAGGTCGACTTCCGGGAGGATGAGGATCTGCGGGCCAAAGGCGACTGGGGTGCCGTCCTTGGTGATGGCTGCGAAGTTGACCGCGAGTAACGAATCGGCCTTGGCGTTGGCGCCGATCTTGAGTTCGACCACCGCCGTCAGCGCGGAATTCCAAGGTAACGTGCCGAGCTTACGGGTCCGCGTCACACCGTCCTCGAGTAATTCACCCAGCAAGCGGGCCTGGACATCGCTCCCGCCCTGGACGGTGATTTTCACCTGGCGGAGGAAGCTATTGGACAGGATGGCAAACTGCTCTTCGAAGGCTTCGCTCAGGTCATCGGCCGTCTGACCGAAGTTGGCGGCGCCTTCGCCGGCTTTAGCCATGCCCGTGAGGAGTGTTTCATTGAAGCCATGGCCGAGACCGACCGTGGAAGTCGTGATGCCAGCGCCAGCGGCCTTAGCGACGTGTTCGAAGATCTGGGCTTCATCGACGAGGCCGTGGTTGGCCTGGCCGTCAGTCAAAAGGATGACCCGGGCGATGCGCTCCTTCTTCACGAACGGCGCGAGCTGCTTGACGCCTTCCTGCCAGCCGTCGAAGAGGGCAGTGGAGCCGCCTGACTCGATTAGGCGGACGCGGTTGACCAAGTCATGGGCGTCCCCCACGGCGACCAAGGGTTGGACGACTTGGACATGATCATCGAAGGCGACCACGGCGATGCGGTCATCCGAGCGAAGGCCCTGGATGATGCGGACCGAGCTTTCGAGGGCGGCCTTGAGGGGGTCGCCGCTCATGGAGCCCGAACGGTCGATGACCAGGGCGAGGTCAAGCGGAGCGCGCTGGGCGGTAGCGGAGTTTTCGGTGACGGGCTGGGCCGGAGCGACGAGACGGACGAGGACGTGCGTCGCATCGGCGGCGGCACGGAGGAAGCCCTTTTTCAGGGGCAGGATTTCGATGGTGGGGGAGTGCATAGGAGCGATCATGGAAAGACCACTATGCATGCCATCCGTAAACTGTCAACACCACCAGAGCATCTTTTTTGTTATTAACACCGAAAAGATACTGTCATAAATAGGGATTAAACTCTTAAATAACTGTCTTTTAACGCTTTGCGGAATTTATTCACGATTTCATCTAGGTCTTCTTCGCTGGGCCGACCGCGGTTATCAATATGGAAGGAGGCTTCACACCAGTGGGAGAGCCGTAAACGGGTCCACCTTTCGCGCTTGGGCTCTTCCCCTCGGGAGGTCGGATGGAAGGCCAATAATTGCTGATAAAGTTCGCGGACTTCCGGCTCAAGATCGGGGCGCATGGACTCCTTGACCACCAGCTTGCGGAACAGCAGGGCCGGCATCGGGGATTCCGAGAGATCGCGCAGCTGTTGGAAGGTCTCATGGGCGAACCGGCTTTTGCGCGGCGGGGGGGCTCCAGCGTCGGGCTCATTGAGCGAATCAGCGTCAAAAGAGGCAACGCTGTAGAGCCGGTTAGGCCGCATGGAGGCGGAGCGGACATGCCCTTCGGGGTCTTGATGCGAGGCCGTCCGGAAGAAGAGGCGTTCAGCCTCGTTGGGCTGGGCTAATTCATCAATCAACTTGTTCAGTTTATCGACCTGGGCGTTGTCCTTGAGCAGATTACGGATGCGGTCGAGCTCCCAGCCGCGTTCGGCTAAGAGCCTAGCCAATAGCAATTGGCGCACCTGGAGGCTGCCGTAGTTGGCTTTGCGCCGGTCATCGTTGGCCCGCTCGGGCTTGGAGATGAGGTTTTCGTACGTATAGAAGCGGACGAGACGCTCGGTGGCGTGGTGCCGGTCGCCAAAGCCCAGTTCCTCGAGCTTTTTCGAGACGTGGTGGGCCAGCTCCTCGGCGGTGCCGAGGAAGTCGTCTCCTATTTGGGCTGAGATTTTTAACATAGAGTTCTTTTATAGACAGCAAGGTGTCAGCATCGGCTGATGTGGCAATCCTTTATCGTGGTTTGTTAACACCCAGCGGGGGCAATTGTTCCACTGGGCCAAAAAAAGGCCGCCCGTTGCCGGGCGGCCTGGAGGCCTGACTCCCTGGTGAGGGGCTTAGGAGTTGTGGTTGTAGCCTTCTTCGCCGTGGTCCGAAATGTCCAAGCCGCGGGACTCGTCTTCTTCGGTGGGGCGGAGGCCGATTGTTGCCTTAAGCGCGTAGGCGATGACAGCCGTGGCGACGAGGGATATTACCAAGGTGACGCCGATCGCCTTGAACTGCTCGGTGAGGAGCGTCTGGCCGACGATGTCCTTGAGGTTGGTGGCGAGGTTGGCGTTGGCGTCGACCGTGGCGAGGACACCCGTCATGATGGCACCCAAGGTGCCGCCGACAGCGTGCACGCCGAAGGTGTCGAGCGCGTCGTCGTAACCGAGCTTAGACTTCAGGTAGACCACGGCGAGGAAGGGGATCACACCCGCGAGGACGCCAATAATGACCGCCCCCGTGGTGGAGACAAACCCAGCGGCGGGGGTGATGACGACCAGACCAGCGACGGCGCCGGAGCAGAGGCCTAAGATGCTGGCGTGCTTGCGGAGGACCCACTCGAGGGCACCCCAAGTGAAGGCAGCCACGGCCGCGGCGAGGGTCGTGGTGGTGAAGGCCTGGGCGGCAACACCGTCCGCGGCGAGGGCCGAGCCCGCGTTGAAGCCGTACCAACCCACCCAGAGCATACCCGTACCGACGGCGCAGAGGACCATGCTGTGCGGGCTCATCGACTTCTTGCCGAACCCGATGCGCGGTCCGAGGATAATGCAGAGGAGGAGTGCGGACCAACCAGAGGTCATGTGGACGACCGTACCGCCCGCGAAGTCGATAGCCTTGATGGTGGCCTTAGCATTCCAGACGCCATTCATGTCGCCGGTGATACCCCAGATGGCGTGGGCCATCGGGAAGTAGACGAGGAACATCCAAGCCGTCATGAAGGCCATCAGGGCCGAGAACTTCATCCGTTCGGCAACGGCACCCACGATGAGGGCTGGGGTGATGATCGCAAACATGAGCTGGAACATCGCGAAGACGTTCTGGGAAATCCAGTAAGCGTAGTCGGTGTTCGGTGCCGAGGTGACCCCGTTCAAGAAGAAGAACTCACTGCCGCCGAAGATATGGCCGAGCAGCGTGCCGTCGAAGCTCTTACCGAAGACGAGCGAGTAGCCGACGGCCCACCAGAGGATGGTGACCAATCCCGCGAGGCCGAAGCACTGCGCGGCGACGGAGAGGATATTCTTCGTGCGGACCAAGCCGCCGTAGAAGAGGAAGAGGCCGGGGAGTGTCATGAAGAGCACTAACGCGGCGCAGATCATCATGAAACCGTTGTGGCCCGGGCCCGTGGCGCTAGCGGCCGGAGTTGTCAGGCCAGCGGGGATAGTGCCCTTGGCATCTTTCAGGACCGCCGAGGGGTCGCCGTTGCCGAGGTAGGCCTCAATGCCAGCTAAGCGCTGTTCAAGGGTGGGGGCTGGCGGTGCTGGCGGGGTCTTAGCCGCTTCAGCCGCAGGAGCGGCTGCCGTGGCGGGAGCGCTGTCCGCCGCCGTCGCCCAGAAGGGCGCCGCCGCGAGAGCGAGGATGGTGAGTGTGCGAAGCAGGGAGTTCATGGCATTCCCCCTATCGCAACGGTCGTGCCAACCGTGCAGGGAAACGCCCCCTCTGCTTTTTTGATTAAAATCCGACTAACCAGCCGCCTGGCCTTGCCTCTTTTCGAGCAATCAGGGGGCGGTTAAGCGTTCAACCGCTACGGCGCGGCCCTTAATTATGCTGATAGCCTTCTTCGCCGTGGTCGGCGATGTCCAAGCCTTGGGCTTCTTCTTCCTCGGTGGGACGCAGGCCGATGGTCTTCGCGACGAATAGCGCAATCAGCCACGTCGCTCCCAAGGAAACAAGAATACACAAGAGCATCGCTAAGAGTTGGCCTTGGAGCAGGCCCTGGGGAATGAGCGCCCCGCCGGCCGCATGCGTGGCGGTGCTCATCAAGAGGGCGGTGGCGAGCGCCCCCAAGGTGCCACCAATGCCGTGGACACCAAAGGTATCAAGGGCGTCATCATAGCCGAGCTTACCTTTCAAGACGGAGCAGGCCCAATAAGAAAGGCCGCCTGCCAGCGCGCCAATCAGAACTGCGGAACTGCCTGAAACGAAGCCGGCCGCATTCGTGATCGTGGCGAGGCCGGCGATGGAGCCGGAGCAAAGCCCGAGCACGGAGGATTTCCCGCGATGAAGTTTTTCAACGATGGCCCAGACGAGGGTCGCCGCAGCGGCGCCGAGCGTGGTGGTCAGGAAAGCCTGCACCGCGACGCCGTCGGCGGCGAGGGCGGAGCCGGCGTTGAAGCCGTACCAGCCCGCCCATAGTAAGCCGGTACCGAGCACGCAAAGCACCATGCTGTGGGGGGTCATCGCGCGCTTACCGAAGCCCGCCCGAGGGCCGACCATGATGCAAAGGAGGAGGGCGGACCAACCAGAGGTCATGTGCACGACGATGCCGCCCGCGAAGTCCGCAGCCTTGAAGGCGGCGTTCGGATTAGCCAAGCCTGCGAAGTCTCCCGTCTGGCCCCACAGGGCGTGCGCAATCGGGTAATAGACGAAGATGGTCCAGAGTAGGGAGAAGAGCATCACGGCCGAGAACTTCATACGTTCGGCGACGGCACCGATGATCAAGGCCGGGGTGATGGCCGCGAACATGGCTTGGAAGAGGGCGAAGGCGCCCGCAGAGATGCGACCTTCATAGGAACTCGCCTCCACGCCGAGGCCCGCGAAGCCGAGGTGCTCTGTGCCGCCGAAGATATGGCCGAGGAAGGAGCCTTGGAGGCTCTTGCCGAAAACCAAGGAATAGCCGAACGCCCACCACAGCAGCAGGCCCATCGCGGTGAGGGCGACACACTGGGCGGCGATGGAGAGGACGTTCTTGGTGCGGACGAGGCCGCCGTAAAACAGGAAGAGCCCCGGGATGCACATCAGCAGAACTAAGGCGGTGCTGATGAGGACCCAGGCATTGTCGCCCGCAGTGACGGTGGTGGCAGCGATAGAAAAGAGCATAGTGCGTTTTATTGAGCAAGATGTGTGCCAATTTTTATGCAGCACTTGCTAGTCGCTTGCTTTCGAGGGTTTCGAAGACACAATCTTTCCATCCGTTTAAATAATGTCTAAACTTACGCACTTTGCCGTACTTTCGGCAGTCGGTTTTACGGCTTTGCAGGCGGCCGAGGCCCCAGCGAAGCCCTGGCTGGTGATCGCAGATTGGCAGACCCGCAGTGCCGAAACCGTCAACCATGCTAACCCCGTCAGCGGGACTTTCGGGCGTTCGCGTTCGGGTACTGAAGTCATCTGGGCAACCCCGACCGCCGCGGTCGACTTCGAGTACTACCGCTACAAAAACGATTTCACCGGAACCATCCAAGGTTCGGATCAAGCTTACGGCCACACGACGGACTTGATGCTCACCGGCTTCAAGCAGTGGGATTGGAATGAAAAATATTCCGTCCAGACCCTCTACGCCTTGGAATCCGCCTATGAAGAGGGGGTTAGCCTTTCGCGGGGCTTTCGCTGGGGCTTCGGCGGCGCCGCCCGTTGGCGGCCAGATGCCGAGACGGACATTACCTTAGGCGTGATGCTGCAAGACCGCTTCGAGTCGGGGGTGCTCCCGATACCCTATCTCAAGGCGGTCTGGCGGCCCTGCCAAGCCGCGGAGGTCGAACTGCGGGCCACGGGCCTCCAGAACGGGCTCATCATCCGCGGTTATCTGACCGCGGACCGGGCCACGCGCGTCGATCTCTCCGTGATGTATGAGACGCTGACCTTCCGGCTGGCGGATAGCTCGACCTATGGTAGCCGGGCCGTTTCCGTCGGTGAGGTGCCGCTGCGCATCGGTGTCACCCAATTCCTTGAGCGGAGCGGTACCTGGTTTGTCCAAGGTTCTTTCGAGTGGGTGGCGTTTTCCCGGCATTCCTTCGTGCACGCCGGCGAGACGCAGGGCGTCTTCCAAACCGCCGCGACGTGGGGCTTCTCCGCGCGCGCTGGGGCCCGTTTCTAAGCCCGTCATCATTCTCAATGCGCTGGATTCTCGCACTCAGTTGTCTCGCCGCGTCGCTTGGTGCGGCAGTTTCCCCTGATACTACTGCGAAGCGGACGCGGGCCGAGATTGAGGCTGGCTTGAAGGCCTTGGAGACCAAGGCCCGGACCGCCAAAGAGGAGCCGAAGGCGCCCGAAGGCACCGATAAAGGGAAGGGGGCCAAGGCCATCGTGAATGACCTGGTCATTAAACCCGATGAACTCAAGCGCGCTCGGGCCGAACTACTCCGGCTGAACGCCTATCGCTATCTATGCGGGCTCGAGGCGAATGTGGTGCTCAAAGAGGAATACAATCAGACCTGTAAATTCGGTGCCTATCTCTGCAGCGTGATCGGGCGCATCGAGCACACCCCGGCGAAACCAGCGGGCCTGGATGAATTAGTTTATAAGAAAGGCTACGAAGGCACCTCGCGCTCGAACCTATTCTGGTCATCCGGTCCCGATGGGCTCACGGGTTCCGTTAACGGCTATATGGACGATAGCGATGCCTCCAACATCGCTAAGGTCGGGCATCGTCGCTGGTGTCTTAATCCTGCGATGGGAGCTACCGGCTTTGGACAGGTGCGGGGGTATTCCGCGATGTGGTCCATGGATGCGAGCAACGCCGCCGGTAAGGGCGAGCACATCGTCTGTTTTCCGGCGGCTGGTTTCTGGCCCCTGGCTTACTGGCCGAACAGCCCTGCTTGGAGTATCTCCCTGGACCCGGGTCGTTATCGGGTGGAGGACAATCCAGAACTAAAAGTTTACCTCCTTGGCGGCACGACCCGTTTTCCGCAAGACACCAAGGGGCTGAAGGAACTCAAGTTGACGGATGTGCGCGTGGCTCGTGAGGGCATGGGCATCGCCCAGTGCGTGATCTTTCGGCCTGAAGTCACCCCCAAGCGCGGTAACCGCTTCGGGGTTTCCTTACCGGTCAAAGGCTGGCGGAGTGCGAAGCTCGAATACATCGTCGAGTTTTACTAAGCCGCAGGCCAGTTGGGGCCTTAAGCCGCGCGGGCTAAGGTGCTTTCAACGGGGCACGCAGCGAGGATTTCGTCGCGCCGTTGGATAGCCGTGGCAAGGTCGTGCGTCCGCAACGAACGGCGGACGCGGGCCTTCGTGTAGGCGTCGGGGTGAATCGTGTAATGGATCCACCACGTTCCGTTGTTGTTCCAGAGGTGGTGCAACGGGTTCTCGCCCTGGACGCGGATGGAGAGGCGAGGGGCGGTGGGAGCGGTGTCGGTGGTGTTGATCATGGCGTGTGTATAAAAGCGGCACGCAGCACGATCGACTCCGGGGGGAGGATGAATTGTGACCTTTCGGTCCTCATCTCAGGATGGTTATCCTGAAAACCACCGCGGCCTAGAAGGCTCGGTTGGTGCAAGGCAGGGGGCTGCTTTGCTCGTGATGCGTCTGTTAAGGAACTTCACCTACCATGAACGGCGGCGGGCCCAAGGCAAGCCCAAGCCGGCTTGGGCTGTGTCATAGGCCTTTCGGGCTTTATTTAGGCTCGGGTAGCCCCGCCGCCGCGCGCAGTTTACGCAAGCCTGGCTCGGCGGTCGTGGCGGCTTTGGCGTATTCGTTCGCCAGTGTCTGGCGGGCTTTTTCGGCCTGGGCTTCCACTTGCGCGGCCTCTTTGACGCGGCCTTCGGCCCGAGTGAGGATTTCTCTAGCGCGACTGACCTGCTTCTGTTCATTGCTGACCCGGTTATTCATGGAGGTGAGCGTTGCCTGATAGCCGTCGATAGACTTGGCGTCTTCGCGGCGGCGGCGCGCAGCCTCCAGGTTTTGCTTCGCTTGGTCGACCTGCTTCTCCGCCTTGGCCACATCAGCTTGCTGCCGCTGCATGTTATCCTTCTCGCGGTCGACGGTTTTCGTCGCTTCGTCTTGGGCGGTGCTGGCTTTCTTGGCCACCTCGGTCGCCGTCCGGAGTTTCAGGTGGGCGGCCAATAGTTGGTCGAGCTGTGCGCTTTGCAGGGCCTCGGCGATTTCCGGCTGTCGGCTGGTCGGGAGGTCGATGCGCTTCACGTCGTAGGCTAACGCGAAGACACCGCGACCAGGGATGGTCATCATGGTTACCCGGGGCGGTGACGGCGGCAAATCGGGGGTGGCGGCGGCCAAGCTGAGGGCGGCAAAGACAAGGAGCATGGCGGGAAGTTAGCGGGCGGCGGCCGCGGGGCAACCTCGCAGTGCCTGTGCGGAAAGCGCTCGCGGTCCCCCAGCTTCTTCTATTCTCTTTAGAACGCATGGGTTTCTTTCGTTTCCGCAAAGTCCTTCCGCTGGGCCGGTTCTTGAAGCTCAACCTCTCGAAGACGGGCCTCTCGGCCTCTGTCGGTCGGCCTGGTGCGACGCTTAACGTGCGGAAGGATCGCGTCGATGGGACGGTGGGCGTGCCGGGCACGGGACTCTCGTACCGGGAGCGCCTGGCGAATCGCGGGTGCGCCTCGCTCGTCGTCGTCGGACTGGGCCTACTGACGGGCGCGTGGTGGCTCGTCGCGGCGTGAGCCGCGACGAAACCTTCACGCAAGTGCCCGGGAAAGGACTCGAACCTTCACGCCTTTAGAGGGCGGCGGATTTTGAGTCCGCTGCGGCTGCCATTTCGCCACCCGGGCGACTTACGTAGCAACATTCATTCTGCTCGTGCGGGTGCTCGCAAGAAAAACCGTCGCGGGTTCGGCACCTCACCAAACAAAAGAGGCGCCTCTTACGAGGCGCCTCTGGTGGCAGATGTAATCGAAGATTACTTAGCGCCGAGGATCGCGTCCTTCGCGGCCTTAGCCACGCGGAACTTCACGACCTTCTTTGCCTTGATCTGGATGACTTCGCCGGTGGCAGGGTTACGACCCTGGCGAGCCTTGCGGTGCACGAGGACGAGCTTGCCGAGGCCAGGAAGCGTGAAGGAGTTCTTCGCGTTCTTGTAGGCGAGGGCGGCAATGATCTCGAGGATCGCGACGGCCTGTTTCTTGGTGAGCTCTGCCTTCTCGGCGATAGCAGCGGCGATTTGGGACTTGGTGAGGGCTTTGGACATGGTGTTTATGGGTTGGTGTGCAGTGATGCGGTTCTATTTAGTATCGAACTGCGTGCTGAAAACCAGCGAAAAATAAAGGTATTTGTCAGGTTACCGTCCGCCCCCGGGGCCACCGCACATTAAAAAAACTTTTAGTCGGGTTCGCTGTCTGTCATAAGGCACCTATTACTGACTCCCATGAAGCGTTCGACCCTCTCCACAATTCTTTTAGCGGCCGTCCTCGTCACGGCTCCGCTTCGAGCCGCTGATTCGGTCTCGGTCGAACAGGCTTATCCCGGCATGAGCTTCAACCTCCCCGTGGCCATCACCCCTTACCCTGGCCGGACCGATGCCTTCTTCGTTGTCGAAAAGGGCGACCCTGATCCCGCGGGCAAGGGTAACTTCTTCGGCGGTAAGATTCAGCTGGTTGAGGGGCTCAAGTCGGGCCAGCCCACCAAGCGCATGGTCTTCCAACTGCAGGTAAAGGATGGCAAGTTCGAGGCTGGCGGGGAGTGCGGCCTGCTTGGTCTGGCGGTCCACCCGAATGTCGATAAAAATGGGCAAGTATTTGTCTATTATAGCCTTAAGATTAACGGAAAACTGCACCAGCGGGTGTCCCGCTTCTTGGTTTCCAAGGAAAAGCCCTTTAAAATCGACCCTGCCTCCGAGCAGCCATTGGTGTCCCAAGCCGACCCGGCCTCCAACCATAATGGCGGGGATCTCCACTTCGGCCCCGACGGCTACCTTTACTTCAGTTGCGGCGACGGCGGGGCGGGTGGCGACGCCTTCAATACGGCCGGCTTCATCAACAAGGGCTTCCATGCCGCGGTCTACCGTATCGATGTCGACAAGCGCCCCGGCAACCTACCTCCGAATGCCCATGCTTCGGTGCCGGTCGACGCCCAAGGGGCAGCCTTCTATGCCGTACCGGCCGACAACCCCTTTGTGAAGGCCACGACCCACCGCGGGCAGGCCCTCGAACCGAAGTCCGTCCGGACCGAGACCTGGGCTACCGGCCTCCGCAATGCCTGGCGCTTCTCTTTCGACCCCAAGACCGGGGCCTGCTTCACCGGGGACGTCGGCCAGAACC
Organism: Akkermansia muciniphila; assembly: GCA_945878755.1. GTDB lineage: Bacteria > Verrucomicrobiota > Verrucomicrobiia > Opitutales > UBA953 > UBA953. Next base: position 9,179 of record CAMDWM010000007.1, on the reverse strand, counting down.
TCTACGAGGAAATCGATATTCTAGTGTCCGGCGGGGACTACGGTTGGAGCGAGGTCGAAGCTGACCATATTTTTAATAAAAAAGACGCTAGCGCCAAACAAGGCCCGGCGAAGCCAGCCGCCGCTTCCGCCTACGTGGCACCCATTTACGAATATGACCGCAAGCTCGGTGGCTCCGTGACCGGAGGCGTCGTTTGCCGGAGCGAACGTATTCCTGCGATCCGCAACGCCTATGTCTTTGGTGACTACGCCTCGGGCCGCTTGTTCGCCATCAAGGAGAAGGACGGCAAGTGGACGGGTGAAGTGATTGCTAAAGACATGACGATCGCTGGCTTCGGCCACGACCCCGTGAATGGCGACGTGCTCTTCGTCACGCTCTCTGGCCAGCTGAAGCGCCTCGCCCCGAAGAAGTAAGCGGCGATGACGACGCGCCGCGACTTCCTGCGTTCGACGAGCGCTGCGTTGGCGGGCCTGTGGGCCGGGAATGCGTTGGCGGCTGAGACCGCGGCGGGCGTCGCGGGGCCGGAGATCAGTCTTTTCACTAAGCATTTGATCGGGCTATCGCACCGTGAACTCGCGGCCGCCGTGGCGCGGATTGGCGTCACAAGTATTGAGGCGCCTGTGCGTCCAGGCGGACACGTGCTCCCAGCTCAGGTGGAAGTGGAGTTGCCTAAACTCGTCGAGGCGCTCGCAGCCAATGGCATCACGATTTCGATGCTGACCACCGGCATCAACGCGGTGAGCGATACCACGCGCACCGAGGCCGTGCTGCGGACGGCCAAGGCTTTAGGCATTAAGCGTTACCGCATGAACTGGTATGCCTATGCGCCCGATAAGCCTTTGTGGGCGCAGCTCGACGAGATCAAGCCACGGCTCCGTGACTTGGTCGCGTTGAGCAAGGAGATTGGCATCCAGCCTTGTTACCAGAATCACTCTGGGGCTAAAAACGTCGGGGCGGCGGTCTGGGATATGGCTGCACTGATGCGCGACTATCGCCCGGAGGAACTCGCTTGGAGTTTTGATATCCTGCATGCGACCGTCGAGGGCGGGCTCTCTTGGCCCAACCAAGTGGCCTTGGCCCGGGAGCGTATGGCCATGGCCTACTTCAAGAATTTCCGCTGGAAGGGGCGGGCGGTGGATTCTTGTCCGCTGGCTGACGGTCTTATTGATGCCGGGTACGTCAAGTTGCTGAAGGCCTCGCGTTACCAGGGGCCGGTCTGCCTCCATGTGGAATACCTGAAAGGCGCCATCGGTGACCCCGGCTATCTGGATCACGCCATCGAGGCTTCGCGGGCCGATCTGGCGACCCTCCGAGCCTGGTGGGCCTGATTTTTGGTTGGTCGATAAGTTAGGCTGGAACTTTCCCATGGGCGGCTTGTTATCGAGGGATGCCCCGTCTCGCCTTCTTCTTGCTGGCCGCCGTTTCCCTTTCGGCCGCCCCCCAACCTTACGCGCCGTCCGAAGGGGGTTCCGTTCCACTCAACCTTTTCCAAGTCCCCGAGGGCTTAGAGGTCACGGTCTGGGCGCGCTCGCCGATGCTGGCCAACCCAACGAACTTGGACATCGATGCCCAAGGGCGCGTGTGGGTCACCGAAGGCGTGAACTACCGCGTCTACAATAAGGGCGGCAAGCGCCGGCCCGAAGGCGATCGCGTCGTGGTACTCAGCGACAGCAAGGGCACTGGCAAGGCCGACTCGGCCCACACCTTCATCCAAGACGCGGGCTGGACCTCTCCGCTCGGCATCGCGGTCTTTGATAATGTCGTCATCGTCTCGCATGCGCCCGACCTCATCAAGTTCACCGACGTGAACCGCGACGGCAAATTCGACCCCGCCGTTGATAAACGCGAAGTGCTCCTCGGCGGTTTCGGCGGTCAGGACCATGACCACTCGCTGCACGCGATTGTCGCCGGCCCCGATGGCAAACTCTACCTCAACGCTGGTAACTGCGGTGGCTCGTTCACTGATAAGGCCGGCAAGACCTACCGCGTTGCTTCTGGCTACGTCGACACGCGCGGCGGTGCTTGGCCCTTCGACCCCAAGGCTACGTCTGGGGCCAAGAGCGATGACGGGTTCGTCTGGTCCTCGGGTTTCTCCGCTCGTATGAACGCGGATACCTCGGGCGTCGAAATCATCGGCAACGGCTACCGCAATAGTTACGAGCACTTCCCGTCTTCCTTTGGCGACCTCTTCCAGGGTGACAATGACGACTCCAGCAGCTGCCGCACGTCTTACATCCTCGAGTACGGCACCGCTGGTTATACCACGCCCAAGGCCACGGGCTTCAATTCGGTTCGCCGCCCTGGTCAGCCCACCGCCCGCGCCCATTGGCGCCAAGACGACCCCGACACCATGGACGTCGGTGACGTCTACGGATCCGGCTCACCGACGGGGGTGGCCATTTACGAAAACGGCGCGCTTGGCGCGGCGTTCAACGGCACGCTCCTGAATTGCGAGCCGTCACGCAATACGATCTTCGCCTACAAGCTACAGCCGCAGAAGGGCGCCTTCGCCCTGAACGAAGCCACGCGTAAGGACTTTATCACTTCGAATCCCACGCGCGAATTCGAAGGCACGGACTTCCATCGCATCAAGACTCCCGGTAAGAGCGGCGAACATATCTGGTTCCGTCCGTCCGACGTCGCCGTCGGCCCCGATGGTGCCGTCTACGTTGCCGATTGGTTCGACACGCGCGTGGGTGGTCACCAGACGCTCGATGACACTTGCACGGGTGCAATCTACCGCATCGCCCCGAAGGGCTTCAAGTCCGTCATCCCGAAGCTCGACCTCTCCAGTGCGGCTGGCGCGGTCGATGCTTTGCGCAGCCCGGCCGTCAATGTCCGTCACCTCGGCTTCAACGCTGCAAAGGCCTTCGGCGTTAAGGCTCTGCCGGCGGTGCTCGAACTCGCCAAGGACAGCAACCCCTACGTCGCCGCCCGCGCCGTCTGGCTTTTGCCTTACCTTGGTGACGAAGGCTTAGCCCGTACGAAGGAACTCCTGAAGGATGCGAACCCAGCGAATCGTCGCCTCGCCTTTCAATCCCTCCGCCGTGCTAACCACGACGTGCTCGCCATCTCGGCAACCCTAGCGACGGACGCCGACCTCGCGGTGCGTCGCGACGTCGCGACCTCACTGCATGCCGTCGCCGCCGACAAGGCCGTGCCGATCCTCGTCGAGCTCGCTAAGCGACTCGATGTCACCGACAAGAATTCCCTCGCCGCCTTTGGCATTGGTGCAGCGGGTAAGGAATCCGCCGTCTGGGCCGCTGTGAAGTCCGCTTACGTCAAGAACGGTGAAACGTGGTCCCCGCAGGTGTCCCGCATCGCTTGGGTCCTGCACACTCCCGAGATGATGGATGAGCTCGTCGCGCAGGCTAGCGGCCAGAAGGTTCCCGCCGCCCAGCGCACGCTGGCGACCGAGACCCTCTCGTTTGTCGAATCCAAGGAGGCCGCTCTGGCTATGATCAAACTCGCTGGCGAAGGTTCGCCAGTGAAGGACGAAGCCGCTACCTGGGCCTTGATGCGCATGACGGGCACTTGGTCGGCCTTTGATATTCGCTCCGAGTTGAAAAAGGCGGGCGTTTACGACGAAGCTAAGGTCGTGGTCGTCCCGGCCCCAGTCCCCGAGGCCTCGAAAGCCACTTTCACGGTTCAGGACGTTCTCTCGAAGAAGGGCGACGCCACCAAGGGTGGGGAACTCGTCCAGCGCTGCACGATGTGCCACCAAGTGGGTGCCAATGGTGCCAATTACGGTCCAGAACTCCGTGGTTTCGCGGCCCGCCAAGGGGTGGAATCGGTGGTCACGGCCATTGTAGAGCCCTCCGCGAGCATCGCCCTCGGCTACGAAGGCTCGACCGTGAAGCTCAAGGCTGGTGGCCAGATCGATGGCCTGCTCCAGTCCAACAACGACCCCGTCTTCATCAAGTCGGCGGGCGGCGTCTCCCAGCTCGTCCCCAAGAACCGTATCGGTGGACAGTCCAAGCTGAACCGCTCCCTGATGCTGTCGTCTGATCAGCTTGGCCTGACCGCGCAGGATGTAGCCGATATCGCCGCCTGGTTAGCCACCTATAACTAAGCCGGAGGCTTAATTCAGGCTTTTCAGGGGGTTTTCCGGCAGGAAAGCCCCCTTTTAATTTCCCGCTTGCTTCCGGGGCTGGGCTTCTCAAGTTCGACCCTCCTTTCCCTAGGCAAGGCACGGCCGCACAACGCGGGCCCGCGACTTACTAGGCCTCCAAAGACCTTTACACACCATGAAGCAGCTCAGTCTCACCGTCTCCAATCGTCAGAACCTTGGCCGTGGCCACTCCCGTCGCATGCGCAACGCGGGTTCCATTCCAGCCATCATCTATGGCCCTGCCGGCAACCACAGTGTTTCCGTTGAACAGGAGAAGTTCCGTGACCTCATGCGTGCCAAGGGCAACGCTGCTGCCCTCATCGAGCTGACCCTCGAAGGGAAGAAGATGCTCTCCATCATCAAGGAGTTCCAGCGTCACCCCATCACCCTGAAGTTCCTGCACATCGACATTCAGCAGATCGACCCGAATGCTCTGATGAGCGTCGCAATTCCGGTCCGCACCGTGGGCGAAGCGCACGGCGTGAAGACCGATGGTGGCACGCTCGCTATCGTTTCTCAGACCATCAACGTCCGTTGCTTACCTAAGGATCTCCCTGAGTTCATCGAAGTCGACGTGACCGAACTGAAGGTCAACGAATCCATCCACGTCGGCGCCCTCAAGGCTCCGGCTGGCATCACTTTCCCTGGCGACCCAGCTCGTGTCGTTGTGGTCTGCTCCGAAATGGCCGCCGAAGAAGCCGCTCCCGAAGCCGCCGCTGCTCCGCTCGCGGGCGTCGAAGGTGCTGCTGTTCCGGCCGCTGGTGCCGCGGCTCCCGCCGCTGGTGCCGCGGCTCCGGCCGCCGCTCCGGCTGCCAAGAAGTAATTTCCGCGCTGGGCGTCCCCGGCAACCGTTCTTTGAAGTCAGATGGTATTCTCGGTCATCGCCGCCCTCGGCAATCCCGGCAAGGAATACGTCGCCACCCGCCACAATGCGGGCTGGATCATCCTGGATGCGCTGGCCACCAAGGCCGGCGCGGAGTGGAAGCACGAAGGCCGTTTCCCGGCCGCCGTGGCCAAGACCACCTTCGGTGGTCAGCAAGTCTTCTTGGTCAAGCCGCAGTCGTTCATGAACTTGAGCGGCGAACCCTTGGCCGCCTTCCTTCACTTCCATCGCCTCACCGCCGCCGAAATGGTCGTCTTACACGACGACATTGCTTTCGAGCCTGGCCAGATGCGACTTTCCCAAGGTGGTTCCGCGGCTGGTCACAACGGCATCGCTAGTTGTATCCAGCATTTTGGCGAAGCGTTCCTCCGAGCCCGTCTCGGTATCGGTCCCAAGCGGCACCCCGCCCAAGACCTCGCCGACCATGTGCTCGGTAAATTCCCCGCCGAAGACCTGCAGCGCCTCCACCAAGCTACCCCTGACTTCCTCTTAGGACTCGAAACCCTCCTTTCTCGCGGCCTCCCGGCCGCCCAAAACTTCACCAACAGAAAACCACCATTACCATGACCACCGCCACGATTCGCCGCGCCTACCGCGTCAGCCTAATCCTCGACCTCCGCGGTTCCGCCGAGGCTCCCGAGGCCGCTATCGACCGCCTGAAGGAAATCCTTAAGTCCGTCGACTGTAAGGTCACTGAGGTCGAAAACCTCGGTCAGCGCGAGTTCAGCCGCGCCGTTGACCGCAAGTTCCTCTCCGGTCTCTACATTCAGTTCCACTTCGAAGGTCCAGTCACCGCGCCGACCGCCTTCGCCGACAAGCTTCGCCTCGACCGCACCGTGGATCGTATCCTCGTGCAGTCGGTCCGCGCCTAAGCCCCGTCCCGTCTCCTCACGACCATGGCCTCGTCCTTCAATCGCGTGATCCTCGCCGGCAATATGACCCGCGATCCAGAAGCGCGTGCGTTGCCCTCGGGCCAGCCCCTCACGAAGTTCTCCCTCGCGGTCAATCGCGCCTACACCACCAAGGAAGGCGAAAAGCGCGAGGAAGTGACCTACGTCGACATTGAGAGTTACGGCAAGCAGGCCGAAATCATCGCCAAGTATTGCGGTAAGGGCTCGGGCATCCTCGTCGAAGGTCGCCTCAAGCTCGACCAGTGGGATGACAAAAAGACCGGCGAGAAGCGTTCGCGCCTCGGCGTTGTTCTTGAGAACTTCACCTTTATTGGCGGCAAGGCCCAAGGCGGCGAAGAGGGCGGTTCGGCTCCTCGTTCCCGCGGTGGCGACACCCCCGCTCCTTCGGGCGACAACGGCGGCGACGACGTCCCCTTCTAAATTCCCACTTACACTTTAACCCAAGCAAGACACCAACATGGCATTCACCGAAGTTTTACTCATTAAGCCCGTCGACGGCCTCGGCGCCGAAGGCGAACAGGTCCGCGTCCGCGCGGGCTATGCGCGCAATTACCTGCTCCTGCAGGGCATCGCGCTCCCCGTCAACCGCGCTAACACCAAGTACATCGAGTCCTTGAAGAAGGCCCGCGAAGCCCGCGAGTCCAAGGACCTCGAGTCCGCTACTGCGACCTCTGCCAAGCTGGCCGGGCTCAAACTCGTCTTTGCCGTCAAGACCGGTGAAGGTGGCAAGATGTTTGGCGCCATCAGCACCGCTGAAATCGCCGCCAAGCTCGCCGAACACGGCATTGAGCTGGAGCGCAAGCGCATCCACCTCGGCCAGGGTCCCGTCAAGGTTCTCGGCAAGCATCTCGCGACCATCCGTCTCCACGCTTCCGTCTCGATTGAGCAGGAGTTTGAAGTTGTCTCCGAGAATCCGATCGAGCCTGTCGCCGAAGAAGCCGAAGAAGCACCAGAACGCTTCGACCGCGATCAGAAGCCGCGCAAGCCGCGCAAGGATAAGAAGGAAACGAAGTAACCCTTCGGTTCTTCCCCTTCCAAAAGCCCGCTCCCTGAGCGGGCTTTTTTTGGCCTAGGCTCAGCGTGCCTTAAGCCAGTCGGGGCTGCTGATCATGAATTCCAGCTGGCCTTTGTAGAAGTTAAGCTGACCGAGCCAGCGGACCGCTTGGCCTTTCTCCGTGGCTTTGACGGATTTCAGGAGGGCCTGATCGGGCACGTAGAGTGAGTACCGTTTATCGCCGATCAGGACGGAGGGCTTAGCCCCACCGTTGAAGGTGCCTTCGATGATGAAGATATCGCCGATTTGCTTGGCGACCTCGTCTGGGCTCAAGGTGGGAATGGTCTTGGCATTACCGAATTTGGAGACGTCCAACGCAGTGGGGAAGGCCGGGAGGCCCTCGGTGGGCGAGAGTTCGGGGCGGGTCAGTGGGGCGGTGGTTGCTTGAGCGTGTATCGTAAATTCAGCCTTAAGTGGGAAGTGGTCGCTGATACCTGCGCCCGAGCCGTAGCTGGTCCAGCGCCAAGGAGTGACCGGGTAGGTGTGGGCATTAAGTCCGGGGATAATGACTGCCCCAAAGCTGCCGGGAACGTAGTCCAGACCTTGGCCATCGGCGAGTCCCTGTGAGATGATGAGGTGCATCAGTGTCCCCCATTCACCGTGGTACTCATCAGACTTCCGGGCCATCGGTTCGACGTCATACCAGAGGTTGTAAAGGTCGGCGCTACCGTTCGCCAGTTTGGCGGGATCGCCCTGGGAGCGGAGGACGTCTTGGATACCAGTCTTAGCCATGGCTGGGTAGCGCTGCTTTTGGTTGTAGTGTGAATTCAGGTCACCGCCGAAAACGATGTTTGCGCGCGGGTTGGCCTTGAGGATCTCGTCAAGGCGGGTGCGGGCTACCCCCGCATTTTGGATGCGGGTCGTCTCTGTCGCAGGGCTGCCTGCGCCGCTCTTCCAGTGGTTAGCGAAGACGAACACGGATTCACCGCCCACGTCGATTTCCGCCTCCACGATGGTGCGCGCCGCCTGCACGCGGTGTTGGCGAACCGCTTTGATGGGTAGGCGCGTGAGGATCGCGCAATGAATGGCTTCCTGCTTGATATCCAGAATATCGCCGAGCACGACCTTATAGCCGCTCAGGCCCTCATCTTCCAAGGCCTTGAGGAGCCAGGCTTCAATGGGCGCGCCGGCTAATTCGGCGGTCAGCTCGCTTTTGAGGAGTTCACGGTAGTTCTTTCCTTGGTGGGCGGTGACGAAGGCCTCGGGAGTGATTGTTGAAGTCGGCGTGTGGTCCGCCTCGAGTTCTCCCAGGATGAGGACGTCGGGCCCGCGACCAGCGTTGCTAGTCTTGAGGACAGCGACGATGCGCCCGAGTTTACTGGCCAGCTTCTCGGGCGTCCAGCGCTCGGGGCTGGAGCCTGTCACCACGAAGTCATCATAGAGCGATACTTCATCGAGGTCGAAGAGGTTCTCTACGTTGAAGGCCATGACACTGAAGCGTTGTGCGGACGGCGTGGTCGTCTCCGCCGCCCAGACCAGCGACGTACACAGAAAGAGGGTGAGGGAGAGGAAGTGTTTCATAGATGCGGGGTGTATCCATCATTCTCGATTGAAGGCTTTAGCCCACGGCAAAAATGTGAAGAGCAGGTGTCAGGAATGTCACGACTATTGGTCACTGTCGTCTTTTCGGCACGCGTCGGTCGCGGCATCTGCCCGTCACTTATCCGCCCAGAATATGTAACCCGCGCGGAAGCTTTCACGCTCGTGCCCGGTCACCGTCACTTCACTTTGTCACCATAATATTAGTACATATGAAAAACCTATCCGCACGTCCGTTGATTGCTTTCACCGCCTTACTCGCGATGGGATCGCTCGCCCCCGCGGCCGTGATCTCCTTTGATGGAACCACCACCTACACGCAGGATTTCCAGACAATGACGGGGACTGCCATCGCAACATCGACGTTCGCTGGCTCCACGATGACGGAAGTCTCCACGCTCTCCGGAGGCACTGCGGGAGTTCAAGGTTGGTTCATTTACGGACTTGGCTGGACGACCGCGGCCGCCAAGTGGCACGGCGCCGATACCGGCGGTATCAACACCGGCGGATTCCGTCAGTTGTATGATACATCGGACGGGCGCGCCCTCGGCGCCTTGGGGTCGGGCACGGCCAATGGATTTTTCGGCTTGGTACTGCAGAATACATCCAGTTCTACGATTGATACGCTACAACTCTCGTACGACGCGGTCATCAATCGGAACCCGACGACTACGGCCAATC